>NZ_JBEOVL010000003.1:0-330541 GCF_040295485.1 Streptomyces sp. NPDC002793
CCACTCACAATCCAGCATTTGGTCGTGCATTTGTATTCGGGTGCGTCGGTGTTTATTACCCCCGCGGCCCCCCCCGCCCGCCGGGGGGGCGGCCCCCCCACCGGCCGGTGCGGGCCCCTCCACGCGTACTGAGAGCAGCGTGCTGAGAGCAGCGCGCTCAGAGCAGCGTCCTCAGCTGTTCGGCGAGGAGGTCCCAGCGCCACTTCTCCTGGACCCACGCCCTGCCCCGCTCGCCCATGCGCCGGCGCAGCTCCGGATCGCCGAGGAGGGTGACGATCCGGTCGGCGGACTCCTCGGCGGAGCCGCCCCGCACCACCCACCCGGTCTCGCCGTCGAGCACCGCGTCCGGGGCGCCCCCCGAGTCACCGGCCACGACCGGCAGCCCGGTCGCGGAAGCCTCCAGGTAGACGATGCCGAGGCCTTCGACGTCGAGCCCGCCGCGCCTGGTGCGGCAGGGCATGGCGAACACGTCACCCGCGCCGTAGTGCGCGGGGAGCTCCTCCCACGGCACCGGTCCGGTGAAGCGAACGGAGTCCTCGACACCGGTCTCGGCCGCCAGCTTCTTCAGCTGCCCGGCGTAGGGGCCGCCGCCCACGACGAGCAGGACGGCGTCCGGCACCCGCGCCAGGATCGCGGGCATGGCCAGGATGAGGGTGTCCTGGCCCTTGCGTGGCACGAGCCGCGACACGCAGACGACGACGGGCCGGTCCGTGAGCCCGAGCCGGGCCCTGACACGGTCGCCGCCGGAGGCCGGGTGGAAGGTCTTCTCGTCGACGCCGGGCGGCAGTTGCACCATGCGTCCGGCGGCCTGCGGGGTAAGTGCGGCGGAGATCCTGGAGCGGGTGTACTCGCCGAGGTAGGTGATCGTGTCGGTGCCCTCGCCGATGCGTCGCAGCAGCTGCCGCGACGCGGGCAGCTGGGCCCAGCCCGCCTCGTGGCCGTGCGTGGTGGCCACGATCCGGCGGGCACCGGCCTTGCGCAGCGCGGGCGCCATCAGCCCGAGGGGGGCGGCCGCACCGAACCACACGGAGGAGCAGCCGTGTTCGCGCAGCAGCCCGACGGCCTGCCGGGTGACCCGGGGGGTGGGCAGCAGCATCGTCGTCCGGTCGCGTACGACGGTGAACGGCTGCTCGGCGTCGAAGGCGGCGGTGGCCTCGGTGCCCTCCGTGCCGCGCTTCCAGGTGGATGCGTAGACGACGAGCCGCTCGGGGTCCACGCGCAACGCCATGTTGTGCAGGAAGGCCTGGATGCCGCCGGGGCGGGGCGGGAAGTCGTTCGTCACGATCAGCGTCTTGTCCATCGCCGCCGACAGTACCGGGCGGCCCGACGGCCCTGCCTGACGGCTCCCGCACAGCCCGGGCCTGCATCATGGCGGCATGACGGTGAGAACGGATACGAGCGGCCACGCGGTCCGGGGTCTGTCCCTCGCCGTCTGGGGCCTCACCCGGGCGGTGCTGCTGCTCTGTGTCTTCAAGGTGTTCACGGTGCCGGGCCCCGATGTCACCGTCGACGTCTCGGTGATCTACCGGGGCTGGTACGAGGTGCTCCACGCCGGTTCCTTCCCGCTGGACGACGTCACCTGGCAGTACCCGCCCGCCGCGGCGCTCGCCGTCCTCTCCCCCGACCTCCTGCCGTTCCTGGAGTACGCCTCCGCCTTCTTCGTCCTCGTACTGCTGTGTGACGCCCTGGTGTTCGGGCTCCTGCTGTACGCGGGGAGCCGTCCGGGCATGCGTGAGGCGGGGGTCTGGGTGTGGGTGGCGGGCGTGCCGCTGCTCGGGCCGACGGTGTACGCCCGCTACGACCTCATGGTGACGGCCGTCGCGGTGGCGGCGCTGCTGGCCGGCGTGCGCCACCCCAGGGTGCTGGGAGCGCTGGCCGCCTTCGGCGCGCTGCTGAAGGTGTGGCCGGTGCTGGTGCTGGTGGGCACCCCCAAGGGGAGGGCCACACGCCGCTCCTGGTCGGCGGCGGCGGTGACGGCCGTGGTTCTGGCGTCGGCGGCCGCGGTGGCGGCGCCCGGCGCGTTCGCCTTCCTGACGTTCCAGCGGGACCGGGGGCTGGAGATCGAGTCGCTGGGCGCTCTGGTCTTCCATGTGGCCCGCCGGTTCGGCTGGGAGGGCCGGGTGGAGCTCCGCTACGGCTCCATGGAGTTCGCCGGCCCGCATGTGGCGCTGGTGAGCACCCTGACCCTGGCCCTCAGCGTGCTCGCCTTCGGCTGGCTGCTGGTGTGGCGGCTGCGGGCCCGTACGTTCGCGGCGCACACCCCTGCGGACGCGGCGTTCACCGCGGTCCTGCTGTTCACCGTGACCAGCCGGGTCATCAGCCCCCAGTACATGGTGTGGCCGCTCGGTGTCGCCGCGGTGTGCCTGGTGTTCCGGGGCAGCCGCATGGCGCCCCCCGCGTGCCTGGTCCTGGTGGCCACCGCCGTCACCCTGCTGGAGTTCCCGCTGGGCTTCGCGCACGTGGTGGCCAGTGACGCGGAGGGCGTCGCGCTCATGGCCGTACGCAACGGTCTGCTGGTCGCGGCGGTGCTGAGCGCGGGGCGGCGGCTGTGGCGGGACACCGTGCCGGGGGCCCGGGAAGGGCGTACGGCGGAGCGGATCAGCCGAGCCGGTCGCGCAGATACTCCCGCCAGCGCGCCGTGAAGTCCTGGGGCGTGGTGCCGAGCACCGTGTGCATGGCCTGCTCCACGGCTCCGTCCCGCTCCGAACGGCTCCCCACGGCCCTGTAGAAGGCGATCAGCTCCTCCTCGCCCCAGTCCCGCACGATGAGCTCGCAGGCCAGCCAGGCACCCTCGTAGGCCCGGGAGAGCCGCCCCGCGTCCTCACCGAAGCCGAAGTCCTCGTCGGTCGGCAGGTGCGCGGGCAGATCACCGCCGCGCACCGCCTCGGCGAGCTCCGGTGCGACCTCGGGGGCGGTCCGGCTCTCCCGGCGGTAGGCGGCCCGGTCGGCGAAGCCCTCCGAGAGCCAGACGGGCGTGGCGGCGGAGGTGTGGGCCCGGGTCGCCACATGGGTGGTCTCGTGGGTGAGGACGACCCGCTGCCCGAAGTCGCCGAGCATTCCGTATGCCTGCGGGTTGACGATCACCCGGTCCGCCGGCTCCCGCCCGCTCCCCCCGACCTTGCCGGTGGTGACGGCCGCGATGCCCCGGTAGCTGGCCGCGGGTGAGTCCAGCAGCCCCGCCATGTCCTCCACGGTCCCGGGGACGAGCACCACGACCCGCTCCGCCCAGGGCTCCGGCCAGGAGCCCGTGACGGCGGGGACGGCCCGGTCCGCGGTGTCGGCGATCCCGCGCAGCTCGGCCGCCTCGCGGCCGACCCCCAGGACCAGGCTGTGCGCGCCCCGTACGGCCTCGACCTCCCCCTGCTGCCAGAGCTGCTCCGGGGCGCCGTCGGCCGCCCGGTCGGCGGCGATGTACCAGGTGCGTCCCTCACCGCGGCGGACCAGCTCCACCGTGCGGGAGGAGGACATGGGCGCCTTGTCGTAGTCCTTGATCCGGTAGCGCAGTTCGACCTCGGCGGTGACCCGGTCCGCGCCCCGGTCCTTCACGTCCTTCACCTTGTACGCCCACGATTCCAGCGGCACGTCGGCGAGGTTGCGCAGTTCGGTGCGCTGGGCGGCCCGGAAGGAGACGGCCCGGGGGTCGAGCGCGGCCAGGTAAGCGTCGGTGTCGTGTTCCATGACCGCGGCGGCGCGCCGGTCCAGGGTGGCGCCGATCTCCTGCGCGGTGGGGCCGGCCGTGGTGTCCCCGGGGGCGGAGCAGGCGGGCGCGAGAAGCAGGGCGGCGAGCACGGCACCCGCCGTGCGCCGTCCGGGGAGGTGTTCCCGCCGCGCGTCCCGCGTCCCGACAGCCATCAGCCGATCGTACGGTCAGTGCGGTCACAGCGGCGCCCCGCCGGAGACCTGGGGGTCTCCGGCGGGGCGGGGTGTCACCGAAGCGTGCCGCTACGCACCCGTCCGGGTGTCAGACGCGCACGCCGAACTGGAAGGCTCCCAGGTACTCCATCGCCTCGTAGCGGACGACCTGGCCCGGGTACGGCGCGTGCAGGACCTGGTTGTTGCCCGCGTACAGGCCCACGTGCGAGGTGTTGCTGAAGAAGACCAGGTCGCCGGGCTTGAGCGCACCGCGGCCGATCTGCACACCGTCGTTGACCTGCGTGTACGTGGTCCGGGTGATCTGGACACCGGCCTGGGCGTAGGCCCACTGGGTCAGACCCGAGCAGTCGAACGAGTTGGGCCCGGAGCCACCGGAGACGTACGGCTTGCCCAGCTGGGTGGCGGCGGCCGCGAGAGCGGCGGCCCCACGGGCGGACGCGGGGGCCTCCTTGCCGAGCTCGACCCGGTCACCGGCGGCGCGGCTGGCGCGCTGCTGGTCCTGCTGCATCTCGGCGCGCTCGGCCTGGGTGAGCGTGTTGAGCAGCTCCCGGGCGTCGGCGAGCTTGCCCTGGTACTTCTTCTTGTTGTCGTTCAGCGTCTTACGGACGTCGGCAAGGTCGCTGAGCTTCCCCTGCGCCTCCTTGCGCTGCTGCGCAAGGGTGCGCTGCTTCGCCTGGATCTTCTGCAGCGACTCGGCCTGCTTGGCCGTCAGCTGGTCGAGCGCGGAGGCCTGGTCCAGGAAGCTGTCCGGGTCCGAGGAGAGCAGCAGCTGGACGGACGGGTCGAGACCGCCGGAGCGGTACTGCGCGGTGGCGAGCGCACCGAGCTCGCCGCGCATGGCGTTGAGCTCGTCCTGGCCACGGGCGACCTTGTCCTGGAGCGCGTCGGCCTGCTCCTTGAGCTCGTCCTGCTGCTCCTTGGCGCCGTTGGCCTTCTCGGTGGCGACCTCGGCCTCGTGGTAGAGCTTGTCGACCTTCGCCTTGACCTCGCTCTTGGTCGGCTTGGGGTCGGCCTGGGCCGTCTGGGAGGTCAGGGCAACAGCTGCGGCAGCGGTCACGGTGAGCACGGTCACGCGAGTGCGGCTCGGCTGCTTGGGACGACGGTGGGACGCCACGAAGGCGAGCTCCTTCTTCCTCGAGCCGCCTACCGGGCTGTGGGGGGATACGAACGAATCCCCGGCTCCGTGCACATCACGGACTCGGCGGTTCCTTCGCCGTTACCCCGGGTGGGCAATCAACCGTGCGAAGGTTCGAGGCCTGACCCTAGTGACCATCCTGTGATCAGTTCAAATCCTCACGAGCAAAATCTCGTCACACCAGGCACTTCTTTACTTTCACCGCACTGCGTGTAGCGGCAACTTGACGGTACGTTCCATAAATTCCGGCAAGTCGCCCATGTCTCACATGACGCCTCAGACGCGCGAAAGGCGCTTCAGGAGCAAGGCGGACGCGACCGGTCTCGCCCCCGCCTTCGCCACCCCGTCGGCGACCTCACGGTCGGTGGAGACCACGACGACGGGTCTGCCCGGCGGTTCGGCGCGCGCGAGTTGACGGATCAGCTCGTCCGCGGTCACCCCCGCCTTGCTGAACAGCACCCGGACTCCGCGCGGCGGAGCCAGCAGGACGGGGACAGCGAGCTCGGCGCCGTCGAAGACACAGGTCATCTCGGCGCCGGTCTGTGCCGCGAGGACGGAGAGACCACCCAGGAGGCGCAACCGCTGCTTCTCCAGCGGCATCTGCGGATAGCCGGTCTTCGTGACGTTGTAGCCGTCGACGATCAGATGGGCCTGCGGCAGGGCGAGCAGTTGGTCGAGCAGCGCCGGATCGGTCTCCGAAAGCGCCCTGGCCGCAATGTCCTTCGGCGACATCCGGCCGGGCTCCACCGCTTCGACGCCGTCGGCGGGGCGCAGCGAGGAAGGGGGCAGGGCCAGTTCACGGCGGAGCCCCTGCGCCGCGTCGAGCACGGTGTCCAGGAGCAGCCTCAGCCGCATGTCCTCGACCGAGCGGCCCTCTCTCGCGGCCCGGCGGCCGGCCTCGACGGATGCCTCCGCCTCGGCCAGCCGCGCCTTGAGCCGGCGGGACTCGCTCTCGGCGGCGGACACCTGGGCGGCGGCTTCGGCCCGCACGGCGTCGGTCTCGGCGCCCGCCTTGCGCAGAGCCGCCTCTCCACGCTTCACCTCGCTGAGGACGCTGCGCAGCTTGCGGTGCAGGGAGTCGGCCTCCTTGCGGGACGCCTCCAGCTCCGCACGCAACCGTTCGGTGTCGGCCTTGGTCTGTCCGCGGGCACGGTCGAGCTCCCCGCGCAACCGCTCCAGCTCGCGCCTGGTCTCCTCGTCCACCCGCTCGGCGTGCGCCCTGTGGACCTCTTCACCGGCGGCCGCCACCAGCTTGACCCAGTCGGCCGGCCGCAGCACATAGGCGGCGGCGGCCACATCGACGGGGTCGGCGGCGGCGGGCGGAGCGCCGGACGTGAGCGCTCCGGCCAGCTCCGGCTGGGTCTGGGTGATCCGCTCGCCGATGCGCCGGCGGAACGCCGGGTCGCTCTCCAGGGCGGCGGCCATCGCGTTACCCGCGAACTTGGCCCGCCTGTTCGGGGTGAAACGCGCGTACTGGCGGAGCTGGGAGGGGAGTTCGCCGACGGTCAGCCCGCCGAACGCCTCCGAGACCAGGGCCACCACCTTGCGGCGTACGCCCTCGGGCAGCGGACGGTCGAGCGACTCCGCGGCGCCGTCGGCCGCGTCGGCCGGTCCGGCGCCGCCTGTCGGCTGCTCCACCATCCATCACCCCAATATGTCTGTCCGCACGGCTCCGTCAGGAGTCGGCACCCGGCCTGTCGACCAGCTCGATCTGGTCCACGGCGTTGCACCAACGACAGCGCACCGACTCGATGGTCTCACTGACCACCTCGCGCTCCTCGACACTCGACTCCCCGGCCAGGTCGAGATGCACGTACTCCACGACCTTCGAGGAGCGCGTCACATCGAAACGGGTGAGATTGCCGCAGAGCGTGCAGCGCCAGCGGGTCCCGTCCGTCGGCTGGGGAACCGTCGTCATCGTTGCGTCCTCTTTCGTCGAGTCTCGTACGTGCCCAGGTCTTCGATCTCGCGGTGCGCCGTCGAACTGCGGATGTCCTTACGGCAACCCTACGGCCTTGCGCATACCTATCGGCACGGCGAGGCGGCCCGTCCCGTTATCGACTGGTGCGTCATGCTCTGTACGTGATCGATTGGCGGAAGGTCGACCGGCGGGAGCGGGCCGGAGAGCTCGGTGCCGGGAGCGCCCCGGTCACGTACGGGCTGATGGCGCTGTGCTGCGCGGTGTTCCTGATCAGCCCGCTCTCCGGGTTCAATCCCGCCTACGGCGGCGGCGAGGCGCTGCTGGCCGCCCAGGCCGGGTACTTCGAGCGGTGGGGCGTGATCCCCAGCGAGCTGCTGGACGGCTCCGCGCACGCGGCCCTGACCCCGCTGACCGCGCTCTTCGTGCACGGCAGTTGGCTGCACCTCCTGGGCAACCTGCTCTTCCTCTACGTGTTCGGCGCCATGGCCGAGGAGCGCATGGGCCGCACGGCATTCGCCTTCTTCTACGTCGTGTGCGGCTACTTCGCCCTGGTGGCCTACGCGGTGGTGCACGCGGGTTCCGACCAGACGCTGGTCGGCGCGTCGGGGGCGATCTCCGCGGTGCTCGGCGCGTTCCTCCGACTCTTCCCCAGGGCCCGGGTGACCAGCCTCTTCCCCTTCCTCTTCTTCCTGCCGCTGCGCTTCCCCGCCTGGATCGTGCTCGTGTTCTGGTTCGTCCTGCAGTGGCTGGCGGCACAGAGCGCGGGCAGCGGCCCGGGCGTGGCGTACCTGGCGCACGTGGCGGGTTTCGCGGCGGGGTTCCTCTACGCCTGGGTGCGGTTCCGGGGTACTACAGTGAAGTCTCCAGCCACGGCCACCGAGGGAGAAAGCCAGCCGTGATCACCGCGATCGTGCTCATCAAGACCAGCGTGGACCGGATTCCCGAGATCGCCGAGGCCATCGCCACGCTGGACAGCGTCAGCGAAGTCTTCTCGGTCACCGGTACGTACGACCTGATCGCCATGGTCCGGGTGGCCCGGCACGACGATCTGGCCGACGTCATCCCGGGCCGGATCAGCAAGATCCCGGGCGTCGAAGGCACCGACACCCACGTCGCCTTCCGCACCTACTCGCAGCACGACCTCGAGGCGGCCTTCGCCATCGGGCTCGACGCCTGACACGACGTACGGCTCCGGCCGGGGACGGGGCGCAAGGCCTCCCGTCCCCGGCCGGAGCCGCGTTTCGGACCGGTCAGGCCTGCGCGGCGGTGCCGCGGTCGGGCACGCAGCGGCCCTCCTCGGTGCGGTAGCTCCAGCGGGCGCCCTTGCTCACCAGTTCACGGACCGCGCCGAGGAACCGCTCGATGTGCTCGTCCGGCGTGCCCGCGCCGAAGCTCACCCGGATGGCGTTGAGGGACTTCTCCCCCGGGGCGGCCTCCGGCGCACCGCATTCACCCGGCTCCTGAGGCTCGCTGCCCAGCAGGGTCCGCACCAGCGGGTGGGCGCAGAACAGTCCGTCGCGCACCCCGATGCCGTACTCGGCGGAGAGCGCGGCGGCGAAGTGCGAGCTGTTCCATCCCTCGACCACGAAGGAGATGACGCCGACCCTCGGGGCGTCGTCGCCGAACAGTGAGAGCACCTTGACCTCGGGGACGCCCGCGAGGCCCTCACGGACCCGGGTCACCAGCTGCTGCTCCCTCGCGACCAGCCGGTCGAATCCGGCCTCGGTCAGGGCCTTGCAGGCGGCGGCGATGGAGTGGACACCGATCACGTTGGGCGATCCGGCCTCGTGCCGGGCAGCGGTGGTGTGCCATTCGACGTCCACACCGCCGTCGGCGCGCCGGGCGACCTTGCGGGAGGCCCCGCCACCCGCGAGGTAGGGCTCCGCGTCCACCAGCCAGTCGGCCCGGCCCGCGAGGACGCCGGAGCCGAAGGGCGCGTACAGCTTGTGCCCGGAGAAGGCGATCCAGTCGACGTCCAGCTCCGCGATGTCCACCGGGTGATGGGGTGCCAGCTGGGCCGCGTCGAGCACGATCCGCGCCCCGTGGGCGTGGGCGGCCGCGGCCAGTTCCCTCACCGGCCACAGCTCACCGGTGACGTTGGACGCGCCCGTGACGCAGACCAGGGCGGGCCCGTGGGGTTCACGTGCGGCCAGGGCCCGCTCCAGCGTGGCGACCGCCTGGTGCGGGGTACGGGGGGCGTCGAGGTAGGTCACCCGGGCGTCGCGCCAGGGCAGCAGCGAGGCGTGGTGCTCGGTTTCGAACACGAACACCTCGCAGCCGGCGGGCAGCACGGCGGCCAGCAGGTTGAGGGAGTCGGTCGTCGAGCGGGTGAAGACCACCTGGTCGTCCGCGCGGCAGCCGAGGAACTCCGCCACGGTCACCCGGCTGCTCTCGAACAGGTCGGTGGAGAGCTGCGAGAGGTAACCGGCTCCGCGGTGCACGCTGCCGTAGTAGGGGGCGTAGGCGGCCACGTCGTCCCACACCCGCTGGAGAGCCGGGGCGCTGGCCGCGTAGTCGAGGGCGGCGTAGGTGACATCTCCACCCGTCACGAGCGGAACGGTGACATCTGCACCCAGAACCGGCAGCGGGGCACAAATGGACTGGTCGACGGCAGCGGTGGAGACAGACATGGCGAACTCCCGTAAGAGACAGGCGAAATCCTCGCGCCGGCGATCCGAACAGGAACGCAGCAGCACGGGAAGGAAGGTGAAAAGGGGTGTGCGGAGGAGGGCGTCGTGCCCTATCGCATTCGCTTGCTCACAAGAGGCTCCCTGGGACCAGGACCCCAAGGGGTGGCATCCAACGATGCCGAGGGGCCCGCGCTTGCCACAGACCTCGCTGCCTGCGGCCTGGTCTTCACCCGGGGCACCCCGCCACGGACGGAGGGTTGCCGGACAGCGGGCCGGGGCCGTAGTCGCTGTCACTCATGACCTGCGCAGTATCTTGCCATATACGCGGTGACACGCAAGGGCGCGGTCCGCCATCCGGACCGCGCCCCTGTGTCATCCGTCTGGATCAGGCGTGGCTGGCCGCCACCCAGCGCTCCAGCGCCCGCTTGGCCGCACCGGAGTCGATCGACTCGGCGGCCCGCGCGATCCCGGCCGACAGCTGCTCGTTCAGCGTGCCCTCGCCCTGGTCCAGCGCGACCAGCGCGGCGGCCGAGTTGAGCAGCACGGCGTCACGTACGGCGCCGGTCTCCCCGTCCAGCAACCGACGGGCCACATCCGCGTTGTACGAGGCGTCCGCGCCGCGCAGCGCCTCGACGGGGACCAGGTCCAGGCCGACGTCGCGCGGGTCGAAGGGTTCCTCGCGGACGGCCCCGTCGCGGACGGTCCAGACCCGCGAGGTCGCCGTGGTGGTCAGCTCGTCCAGGCCGTCGTCGCCCCGGAAGACGAGCGCCGAGTTGCCGCGGGCCGCCAGCACGCCCGCGACGATGGGCGCCATCTTCGGGTCGGCGACCCCGATGGCCTGGGAGCGCACCCGGGCCGGGTTGGTGAGCGGTCCCAGGATGTTGAAGGTGGTCTGCGTGCCCAGTTCCTTGCGCGCCCTGGCCGCGTGCCTCAGGGCGGGGTGGAACTTCACCGCGAAACAGAAGGTGATGCCCGCCTCCTCGGCGACGGCGACGACCCGCTGCGGCGTCAGTTCGAGGTTGACGCCGAGCTTCTCCAGCACGTCGGAGGCTCCGCTCGCCGAGGAGGAGGCCCGGTTGCCGTGCTTGACGACCTTCGCACCCGTCCCCGCGACGACGATCGCCGACATGGTGGAGATGTTGACCGTCTTGGCCATGTCTCCGCCGGTCCCCACGATGTCGACCGTGCGGCCGGGGACCTCGATGGTGTGGGCGTGCTCGTACATGGCGCGGACGAGCCCGGTGACCTCGTCGACGGTCTCGCCCTTGGCCCGGAGCGCGACGGCGAAGCCGGCGATCTGCACGTCCGTGGCCTCGCCGCTCATGATGCGGTCCATCGCCCACGCGGTGTCGTCGGAGCTCAGGTGCTCGCCGCGCAGCAGGGGGGTCAGCACGCCGGGCCAGGTACGGGCCGCCACGCTGTCGCCGCCGTCCGGGGTCACAACGTTCATGGTCCGCTCCTGGGGTCCACAGCCGATACAAGGTCGCCCCCACCCTATCCAGGCCCGAGGGGACAGCGAAGAGCCCCGTCCATCGGATGGACGGGGCTCCCGCTGTGGCGGTCAGCTGAGGTGATCAGTGGTGGCCGTGGCCGCTGGTGATCTCCTTGTACTCCTCGGCAGTGGGCTTGGCGATCTGGTTGTCCTCGCCGTAGTAGCTCTTGCTGAGCCTGGCCCGCAGCTTCTGCACCGCGGACGGCTTGCGCTCGACACCGTTCTTGTCGACCGTCGGGCCGATCTCGAGCGGCTTGTACTGCTCGTGCGCCGTGAGCGTGTGCAGCTGCTCCTGGCTGAGCGGCTCGTGGATCTCCACGAACTCACCGTGCGGCAGGCGCTTGATGGTGCCGGACTCGCGCCCGTGCAGCACCTTCTCCTTGTCGCGGCGCTGGAGGCCGAGGCAGATCCGCCGGGTGACGACGAACGCCAGGACCGGGCCGACGAAGAAGCCGATCCGCACGAACCAGCTGATCGCGTTGAGCGACAGGTGGAAGTGGGTCGCCCAGATGTCGTTGCCGCCGCCGATCAGCATGACGAAGTAGATCGTCACCCAGGCGACACCCAGCCCGGTGCGGGTCGGTGCGTTGCGCGGACGGTCCAGGATGTGGTGCTCGCGCTTGTCCCCGGTGATCCAGGACTCGATGAACGGGTACAGGGCGAGTGCCCCGAGCACGACACCGAAGAGGACCAGCGGGATGAGGACACCCAGGACCAGGGTGTGGCCCCAGAGGTTGATCTCCCAGCCAGGCATCACACGGACGAAGCCTTCCGCGAAGCCCATGTACCAGTCCGGCTGGGCGCCCGTGGACACCTGGTCGGGACGGTACGGGCCGAGCGCCCAGATCGGGTTGATCGTGGCGATCGCGGAGAGGATCGCGATGAAGCCGAAGACCAGGAAGAAGAACCCTCCGGCCTTCGCCATGTACACCGGCAGCAGCGGCATGCCGACGACGTTCTTGTTCGTCTTGCCCGGGCCGGCGAACTGCGTGTGCTTGTGGAAGAAGACCAGGATGAGGTGGCCGACCACGAGCCCGAGCATGATGCCCGGCAGCAGCAGGATGTGGATCGAGTAGAACCTCGAGATGATGTCCGTACCGGGGAACTCCCCGCCGAACAGGAACATCGAGATGTACGTACCGACGATCGGCATCGACAGGATCGCGCCCTGCGTGAAGCGCACACCCGTACCGGAGAGCAGGTCGTCCGGGAGCGAGTAGCCGGTGAACCCGGTGAACATGCCGAGCACGAACAGCAGGAAGCCGAACAGCCAGTTGATCTCACGCGGCTTGCGGTACGCCCCGGTGAAGAACACCCGGAACATGTGCACGAACATGCCGGCGAGGAAGATGATCGCGGCCCAGTGGTGGATCTGCCGGACCAGCAGACCACCGCGGACGTCGAAGCTGATGTCCAGCGTCGACGCGTAGGCCGCGGACATCCGGATGCCCTGCATCGGCTCGTACGAGCCGTGGTAGACGACCTCGTTCATGCTCGGGTTGAAGAACAGCGTCAGGTACACACCCGTGAGGATGATGATGATGAAGCTGTAGAGGCAGATCTCACCCAGCATGAAGGACCAGTGGTCCGGGAAGATCTTGCGCATGTTGGCCTTGGCCAGGCCGTAGATGCCCAGCCGGCCGTCCGCCCAGTCGGCCACCCGCTCACCGGCGGGCGCCTTGCGCTGTGATTCCGTCGCAGTACTCATCCGCGCTCCCAGAAGGCAGGACCGACGGGCTCTTCGAAGTCACCGAGCGCCTCGAGGTTGCCCTCGCTGTTCACGCCGATCCGCAGCTGCGGGAGGGCGTGACCGGCCGGACCGAAGATGACGCGGGCGCCGTCGGAGAGGTCGAAGGTGGACTGGTGGCACGGGCAGAGCACGTGGTGGGTCTGCTGCTCGTACAGGCTGATCGGGCAGCCGACGTGGGTGCAGATCTTGGAGAAGGCCACGATTCCCTCGTGGGCCCACTCGCGCTCCCGCGGGTCCTTGATGTTGTCCGGCTCGATGCGGATGATCATCAGGGCGGCCTTGGCGATCTGCGTCTGGAAGTCGTGCGCGTCCTCCTCCAGGCCCTCGGGCATGGCGAAGGTCAGCGAACCGACGACGACGTCCTCGGGGCGCAGCGGCTCCATGGTGTTCATGTTGACGAGCTGCTTGCCCTTGGCCCACAGGGTCTTGCGGAGCTTCTTCTCCGGCAGCGGGCCGAGGTCGCGCAGCAGCACCACGCCGGAGAGCGGCACCAGGGCCAGCGCACCGAACATGGTGTTGCGGATCAGCTTCCGCCGGCCGATCGCGGACTCCTTGGCACCGGCCGCGAAGTCGGCCATGACCTTGGCCTTGACCTCGGGCGTGGCCTCGATGGCGTGCCGGTCGTCGGCGACCTCCACGTCGGACATCAGGGTGCGCGCCCAGTGGACGGCGCCCGCGCCGATGAGGAAGAGCGCCAGGCCCAGGGTCAGGCCCAGGGAGAAGTTGAGCGCGCTCACGTGGCCGAACGGCCAGATGTAGACGATCTTGTCGACCGGGAAGATGACGTACGAGGCGATGAAGCCGACCGTCGCCAGCATGGACAGCGTGAACATGAGGGCGACGGCCCGCTCGGAGCGGTTCGCGGCTCGTTCGTCGATGTCCTGGATGCGCGGCTTGTGGGCCGGCAGCCCCGGGTCGGCGAACGGGTCGCCCGCACCCTCTACCGCGCCGTGCGCGGTGCCCTGCTCTACCGGCAGGTTCTCTTCTGGAATCTGTTGGCTACTCATGACTTCTTGGCCTTAGCGGTGTGGGCCGCGACCCATACGGCGACGGCGATCAGGCCGCCCAGGCCGAAGATCCAGCCGAAGAGACCTTCGCTGACGGGGCCGAGGCCGCCGAGCGAGAGCCCGCCGGGGGACTCGGACTCACTGCCGTTGACGGTCTGGATGTACGCGATGATGTCTTTCTTCTGCTGCTCCGGCATGGTGCTGTCCGGGAAGGAGGGCATGCTCTGCGGGCCGGTCTGCATGGCCTCGTAGATGTGCTTCGGGCTCACGCCTTCGAGGTCCGGGGCGAACTTGCCGTCTGTCAGCGCGCCGCCCTTGCCCGTGAAGTTGTGGCACTGCGCGCAGTTGTTGCGGAACAGGTCGCCGCCCTTGGCCACGTCCGCGCCCGACGGGTCGACCTGGCTCTTGGTCGGCGTGATCGGACCGGCGCCCAGGGACGCGACGTACGCCGCGAGCTGGTCGATCTCGGCCTGGGTGTAGATGACCGGCTTCTTCGGTACCTGGGCACCCGGCTGCTGAGCCGGCATGCGTCCGGTACCGACCTGGAAGTCGACGGCGGCGGAGCCGACGCCCACGAGGGACGGACCGTCGGTGGTGCCCTGACCGCCGGATCCGTGGCAGCTTGCGCAGCCCACGGAGTAGAGCTTCTTGCCCTCGTCGATGGCGAGGGACTGGGCGGTTTCGTCGGCCTGCGCCTTACTCGCAGGCGCGAACGCGGCGTACAGCCCCCCGGTAGCCGCCAGCGCGAGGAGTAGTACGACGACCGCCGCCAGCGGATGGCGTCGTCGTGCGGAGAGCTTTTTCACGGATTACCCCGGTGTCAGGATCTTCTGCGTCGATGATGGGTGGGTGCGAGCCCGGTTACTTGATCATGTAGATCGTGGCGAACAGGCCGATCCAGACGACATCGACGAAGTGCCAGTAGTAGGACACGACGATGGCCGCTGTGGCCTGTTCGTGGGTGAATCTCGAGGCCGCGTAGGTCCTGCCCAGGACGAGCAGGAAGGCGATGAGACCGCCTGTCACATGCAGCCCGTGGAAGCCGGTCGTCAGGTAGAACACCGAACCGTACGGGTCGGAGGAGAGCGAGAGACCCGCCTCCTTGACCAGCTCGGTGTACTCCAGGACCTGGCCGCCGATGAAGATCGAACCCATCACGAACGTGATGATGAACCAGGTGCGGAGCTTCTTCACATCGCCCCGCTCCGCGGCGAATACGCCGAGCTGGCAGGTGAGAGAGGAAAGCACCAGGATCGTGGTGTTCGTCGCCGAGAACGGGAAGTTCAGATGGTGAGCCATCTCCTTCCAGTGATCGGGTCCCATCACCGATCGCAGGGTGAAGTACATCGCGAAGAGGGCCGCGAAGAACATCAGCTCGGAACTCAACCAGATGATGGTTCCGACGCTGGTGAGGTTCGGCCGATTGACCGACGGGTGCGCGTGCCCGGTTTCTACTGTCGTTGCTGTCGCCACGCCGACATTATGTCGGTCGCTTATCCCGCCCTCACTCCGGGGGGTGCCGTTCGGTGTGTCCGAGGGGTGTGTCCTCACCGAACGGCCCATCGAATCGCTGTCTTTACCGGTGCTGACAGGCAGTCCGCCGGAGTACGATCCGCCCATCGGTTCATGCCCGGAGAGCCCCGAAGACACAGACGTCACGGAGGAACAATGCAGCCGACCGCCACGGTCCTGGTCTACAGCGACGACGCCAACACCCGTGAGCAGGTGAGGCTGGCAGCCGGGCGGAGGCCTGCGGCGGACGTCCCACCTGTGGAGTTCCTGGAGTGCGCCACCCTGCCCGCGGTCCTGAGCGCACTGGACCGGGGCGGTGTCGACGTCTGCGTGCTGGACGGCGAGACGGCCCCCGCGGGCGGCATGGGCGTCTGCCGGCAGATCAAGGACGAGATCTTCGACTGCCCGCCCGTGCTGCTGCTGATCGGGCGCCCGCAGGACGCCTGGCTGGCCACGTGGAGCCGTGCGGACGCCGCTGTGACCCATCCGGTCGATCCGGTCGGCTTCGCGGACGCGCTGGCGTCCCTGCTGCGCCAGAGGCTGTCCGTGGGGGCCTGAGGCCGATCGGCCCCGGGCCCCCGCCCGGTGTCCTCGTGAGGCGCGGCTCACTCCGGGCCGGATCAGACCTGGGGGCGCAGCCGCGCCGTTCGGACGTCGGTGCCCGTGTCGGGCGTGCCGCCGCCGTGCAGGGCGCTGCCCTTCTGCCAGGCTTCCCAGGACAGGTTCCAGTCGCCGAAGCCGTTGTCGAAGGGCGTCATCGTCTCGCCGTCGCTCCCGACGACCGTGACGATGTCGCCCTCGCGCACGGTCTCGAAGAACCACTCCGCGTCGGCGGTGCTCATTCCCGTACAGCCGTGGCTGACGTTGGCGCTGCCCTGTGAACCCGTGGACCAGGGCGCCGCGTGGACGTACTCACCGCTCCAGGTGACGCGTGTCGCCCAGTAGACAGGCAGGTCGTAGGACTCCGACGAGCCGGCGGCGATGCCGATGCTCTCGCCGCGCATACGTACGAACTGCTCCTTGGCGAGCACGACCTTGACGCCGTTGCGGGTGTCGAACCCCGGCTTGCCCGTGGTCACCGGCATGGTGTTGATCACTTCGCCGTTGCGCAGAACGGTCATGGAGTGGTCCGAGGCGTCGGTGATCGCTTCTATGCGGTCGCCGGTGGTGAGCTTCAGGGGTTTCGCCGCCGCCCCGTAGAGGACGTCGGTGACTTTTATCCCCTTGAGATTGCTGCGGACGTCGATGCTGGCGTCGGCCGGCCAGTACTCCTTGGGCCGGTAGTGCAGTGTCTTGGCGTCGACCCAGTGCCAGGAGCCGGTGACGGCGGGGGCGGACCGGACCTGGAGCCCGCGCTCCACGGTGGCTCTGGCGGCCCTGTCGGTGACCGGAGCGCTGAGTTCCGCCGTGAGGGGCTGTCCGACGCCGTAGGTGCCCGCCTGCGGGCCGAAGGCGACCTTCAGGAACTTCTTGGCCGTGGCCGTGCCGAAGGCGTACGTACGGCTGCCGGGAGCCCCGTCGCCGTTCTCGGTGGAGACCTTGACGGTGTATCGGGTGCCGGCCGCGAGCGGGGTGGTGGAGTGCCACCGCTTGCCGTCGGCGTCGAGTTCGCCCGCGAGGTGGCGGCCCTCGGTGTCGACGGCCGTCACGTCCGTGACTTTCGTGTCGTCGTCCTCGACGGTGACTTCGATGGGCGTGTCGGGGTCGGCCTTCTCGCCCTCGGACGGGCCGTTGAAGGAGACCAGGTCGGCTGCGTCGTAGGACCTCAGCGACAGGGGATGACCGTCGGGCTCGCCACAGGCGGTCGCACCCGCTACCAGGGTCACGACCAGCAGGGTGCAGCTCACTACGGTGCGGATGCGCGGCGTGTGGTTCATGAACCCACGCTAAGAAGATTCATCCGATCCAGCGCGTTCAGGGACTGCAAACGGGGGCCCTGCCCGCTCGTTGCCGAGCGTTCAGGGCCCCCGTACGGGTGCTACGCGTCCTGTGGAGGCGTGTCCTACTGGGTGCGGTTCTCGCCCCGGTAGTACTCGAAGACCCAGCCGAAGAGGCCGATCAGGAGCAGCGGGGCCGAGAAGTACGCCAGCCACCAGCCGAAGACGACGGCCATGAAGAGGAAGGCGCCACCGATGGCCAGCGAGAGCGGCTGCCAGCTGTGCGGGGAGAAGAAGCCCACATCACCGGCTTCGTCCGCGACGTCGGCCTCCTTGTTGTCCTGGGCCATCGCGTCGACCCTGTTGGCCGTGAAGGCCAGGTAGAAGCCGATCATGATGGTCAGCCCGAAGGCCAGGACCAGCGCGGTGGTACCGACCGGCTCCTTGGACCAGACGCCGTACGTGACGGCCATGGCCAGCATGAAGACGCTCAGCCAGATGAAGAGCTTGCCCTGGATCTTCACTTGCCGTCCTCCTTGCCGCCGACGAGGACCTTCTCACCCTCGGACAGGTGATCCAGCTGCTCGAGCGCCGCGATCTCCGGGTGGTGCAGGTCGAACGCCGGGGATTCGGAACGGATCCGCGGCAGGCTGAGGAAGTTGTGCCGGGGCGGCGGGCAGGACGTCGCCCATTCGAGCGAACGGCCGTAGCCCCAGGGGTCGTCGACCTCGATCTTCTTGCCGTACTTGGCGGTCTTCCAGACGTTGTACATGAACGGAAGCATCGACAGTCCGAGCACGAACGAGGAGATCGTCGAGATCGTGTTGAGGGCCGTGAAGCCGTCGGCTGCGAGGTAGTCCGCGTAACGGCGCGGCATGCCCTCGGCACCCAGCCAGTGCTGCACCAGGAACGTGCCGTGGAAGCCGATGAACAGCGTCCAGAAGGTCATCTTCCCGAGCCGCTCGTCCAGCATCTTGCCGGTGAACTTCGGCCACCAGAAGTGGAATCCGGCGAACATCGCGAAGACCACGGTGCCGAAGACGACGTAGTGGAAGTGCGCGACGACGAAGTACGAGTCCGAGATGTGGAAGTCCAGCGGCGGCGAGGCCAGGATCACGCCGGTCAGACCACCGAAGGCGAAGGTGATCAGGAAGCCGACCGACCAGAGCATCGGTGTCTCGAAGGACAACGACCCCTTCCACATCGTGCCGATCCAGTTGAAGAACTTCACACCGGTGGGCACCGCGATGAGGAAGGTCATGAAGGAGAAGAACGGCAGGAGCACGCCGCCGGTGACATACATGTGGTGCGCCCACACCGTCACGGAAAGGCCGGCGATGGCGATCGTCGCGCTGATCAGACCGACATAACCGAACATCGGCTTGCGGCTGAATACCGGAATGATCTCGGAAATGATTCCGAAGAACGGTAGAGCGATGATGTACACCTCTGGATGGCCGAAGAACCAGAAGAGGTGTTGCCAGAGCAATGCGCCGCCATTGGCCGCGTCGAAGATGTGCGCGCCGAATTTTCGGTCGACCTCCAGCGCGAAGAGCGCGGCGGCGAGTACCGGGAAGGCCAGCAGGACCAGGACACCGGTCAGCAGGACGTTCCAGGTGAAGATCGGCATGCGGAACATCGTCATGCCGGGGGCGCGCATGCAGATGATCGTGGTGATGAAGTTGACCGAACCGAGGATCGTACCGAAGCCGGAGAAGGCCAGACCCATGATCCACATGTCGGCACCGACACCCGGTGAGCGGACCGCGTCCGACAGCGGGGAGTAGGCGAACCATCCGAAGTCGGCCGCACCCTGCGGGGTGAGGAATCCGCCCACGGCGATCAGCGAGCCGAAGAGGTACAGCCAGTACGCGAACATGTTCAGCCGCGGGAACGCCACGTCGGGCGCGCCGATCTGCAGCGGCATGATCCAGTTCGCGAACCCGGCGAAGAGCGGCGTCGCGAACATCAGCAGCATGATCGTGCCGTGCATCGTGAACGCCTGGTTGAACTGCTCGTTCGACATGATCTGCGTACCCGGACGGGCCAGCTCGGCGCGCATGAAGAGCGCCAGGAGGCCACCGATGCAGAAGAAGGCGAACGATGTGACCAGGTACATCGTGCCGATCGTCTTGTGGTCAGTGGTGGTCAGCCACTTGACGACGACACTCCCCGGCTGCTTGCGCCGCACCGGCAGCTCGTCCTCGAACGAGTCGTCTGCTGCCGCGGCACCCTGGGATTCATTGAGGATGCTCACAGTTTGTTCGTCTCCGCATTCCTGGCCGGGTCCGTCTGCTCGATGCCTGCCGGCACGTAGCCCGTCTGACCCTTCTCCGCCAGCTCCTTGAGGTGCTGCTGGTAACGCTCGGGAGAGACGATCTTGACGTTGAAGAGCATCCGGGAGTGGTCGACGCCACAGAGCTCGGCGCACTTACCCATGTAGGTGCCCTCCTTCTTCGGCGTGACCTCGAAGGAGTTGGTGTGGCCCGGAATGACGTCCTGCTTCATGAGGAACGGCACCACCCAGAAGGAGTGGATGACGTCACGCGAAGTCAGGACGAAGCGGACCTTCTCGCCCTTCGGCAGCCACAGGGTCGGGCCCGGGTTGCCGTTCTGCGGGTTGCGCGTACCGGGGATGCCCACGTCGTAGACGCCGCCGGCGCCCTCGGGGAAGTCCTTGCGGTACTTGTCGGGGATGGCGTCGAGCTCCTTGGGGACCTCGCTGCCGGTGGAGGGCGAGCCCTCCACGTTCTCGATGTAGTTGAAGCCCCAGCTCCACTGGTAGCCGACCACGTTGATGGTGTGGGCCGGCTTCGGGGTGAGCTCGAGGAGCTTCGATTCATCGCGCGCGGTGAAGTAGAAGAACACCGAGACGATGATGAGGGGGACCACTGTGTACAGCGCCTCGATAGGCATGTTGTACCTGGTCTGCTGGGGTACCTCCACCTTGGTCCTGCTTCGCCGGTGGAAGATGACGCTCCACAGGATCAGCCCCCAGACAAGGACGCCCGTGGCGAGCGCTGCCGCCCACGAGCCCTGCCAGAGGGAGAGGATCCGAGGGGCCTCTTCCGTTACCGGGGTGGGCATACCGAGGCGGGGGAAATCCTCCCAGTTGTATGAACAACCGGAGGCCGTCGCCAGGACCAGGCCCGCAGTCAGCACCTGCGGCAGCTTCCGCCGCATCGGGCGCCGCGACGAGCGGTCGGAGCCGTTGGGACTCACGTAGCGCCTTCCCGAGAGTCTCGCCCGCACGGTCGGCGCGCCCGTCTCACTTGGTCGGTCGCCGGCCCTGACGCGGGCAGGGGTTTGGATGTTTATGCGGACCAAACCCTACTGGACGCTATTTGGGGCCGCGCGGGGAGGGTGCCCAACGCGCCGCACGACACCCCGAAGGGGTGGAATGCGCGCTTCCGGCCGCCATCTGACGCCCCCTCTCCCCGTCACCGTGCGGCCGGTCTCCTGGCCACGCCCCCGTGCGGGCTAGCGTGACGGTGTGCCCTACTTCGACGCGGCTTCCTCCGCCCCCCTGCATCCCGTCGCCCGCCAGGCGCTGCTTGCCTCACTGGACGAGGGGTGGGCCGATCCGGCCAGGCTCCACCGCGAGGGGCGGCGGGCCGCGCTGCTGCTCGACGCGGCCAGGGAGACCGCGGCGGAAGCAGTCGGCTGCCGTCCGGACGAGCTCGTCTTCACCTCGTCCGGCACCAGGGCCGTGCACTCGGCCGTGGCCGGAGTTCTCTCCGGGCGTCGGCGTGTCGGGCGCCACCTGGTGCTCTCGGCCGTCGAGCACTCCTCGGTCCTCCACGCGGCCGCGGCCCTCGACGCGGAGGGCGGCTCGCACACCGAGGTGGAGGTGGACCGGACCGGGGCGGTGGACCCCTCGGCGTTCGGCCGGGCCCTCCGCCCGGACACCGCGCTGGCCTGTCTGCAGTCCGCCAACCACGAGGTGGGGACCGTGCAGCCGGTGGCGGAGACCGCCGAGATCTGCGCCGGGGCGGGAGTGCCCCTATTGGTGGACGCCGCGCAGTCCCTCGGCTGGGGACCCGTACCCGGCCGGTGGTCGCTGATGGCCGCGAGCGCCCACAAGTGGGGAGGACCGGCCGGGGTCGGGCTGCTCGCGGTGCGCAAGGGGGTACGGTTCGCGCCCCAAGGCCCCGTCGACGAGCGGGAGTCGGGCCGCGCCACCGGCTTCGAGAACATCCCGGCCGTCGTGGCGGCCGCCGCCTCCCTGCGGGCGGTGCGCGCGGAGGCCGAGGCGGAGGGTGCCCGGCTGCGCGCCCTGGTGGACCGGATCCGGGCCGCGGTGGGGTCCTCGGTACCCGATGTGGAGGTCGTCGGCGATCCGGTACGCCGGCTGCCGCACCTGGTCACCTTCTCCTGTCTCTATGCCGACGGGGAGACCGTGCTCCTGGAGCTGGACCGGGCCGGATTCTCCGTGTCGTCGGGATCGTCCTGCACGAGCAGCACCCTGACGCCCAGCCATGTCCTCAAGGCCATGGGGGTGCTCACGGAGGGGAACGTCCGCGTGTCGCTCCCGGCCGGGACGACGGACGAACAGGTCGACGGCTTCCTCGACGCGCTGCCGGGCGTGGTGTCCGAGGTACGGGAGCGGCTCGGCGCGCCCGCCTCGACGACGTCCTCCCCCGCGCCGCGGGCCTCACTCGTGGTCGACGCGCTGGGCAGGCGCTGCCCGATTCCGGTGATCGAGCTCGCAAAGGTGATCGGAGAGGTACCCGTGGGCGGCACGGTGACGGTCCTCTCGGACGACGAGGCCGCACGCCTCGACATCCCGGCCTGGTGTGCGATGCGCGAGCAGGAGTACGTGGGCGAGGAGCCGACGGACCGTGGCTCGGCCTATGTGGTCCGCCGACTCCTCTGAGCCGTATGCCCTAGGAGAGGTGCTTCCTGACCTCGGACGCCGCCTCGTCCCCGTATGCCTTGGTGAAGCGGTCCATGAAGGAGTTCCGGCGCAGCGTGTACTCCTGCGTGCCGACCGTCTCGATGACCAGGGTCGCGAGCATGCAGCCGACCTGGGCGGCGCGTTCCAGGCCCACTCCCCAGGCGAGGCCGGAGAGGAAACCGGCCCGGAAGGCGTCGCCGACGCCGGTCGGGTCGGCCTTGCGCTCCTCCTCGGCGCAGCCGACCACGATGGGGTCCTGGCCGGCACGGTCGATGCGGACACCGCGGGCGCCGAGGGTGGTGACGCGGTGGCCGACCCTGGACAGGATCTCCTCTTCGCTCCAGCCGGTCTTGGACTCGATGAGCCCCTTCTCGTACTCGTTGGAGAAGAGGTACGTCGCGCCGTCGAGGAGGATCCGGATCTCCTCACCGTCCATCCGGGCGATCTGCTGCGAGAAGTCCGCGGCGAACGGGATGCTCCGCGAGCGGCACTCCTCCGTGTGGCGGAGCATCGCCTCGGGGTCGTCGGCCCCGATCGAGACGAGGTCGAGGCCGCCGACGCGGTCGGCGACGCTCTTGAGCTCGATCAGCCGGGCCTCGCTCATGGCGCCCGTGTAGAAGGAGCCGATCTGGTTGTGGTCCGCGTCCGTGGTGCAGACGAAGCGCGCCGTGTGGAGGACCTCGGAGACCCGGACCGAGCCGGTGTCGACGCCGTGCCTGTCGAGCCAGGCGCGGTAGTCGTCGAAGTCGGAACCGACGGCGCCCACGAGGATCGGCTGGGTGCCGAGCACGCCCATGCCGAAGGCGATGTTCGCGCCCACGCCGCCGCGGCGCACGTCGAGGTTGTCGACCAGGAAGGAGAGCGAGACCGTGTGCAGCTGGTCCGCGACCAACTGGTCGGCGAATCGGCCGGGGAAGGTCATGAGGTGGTCGGTGGCGATGGAGCCGGTGACTGCGATACGCACGGGAGGCTGCTCCTGCGGAAGGCGAAGGGAACGCGCGAGCGCGCCCTCCGGGACGGCGTGACAATTCACGCTACCCGGTGACGCCACCGTGCCCGAAAGGGCAAAACTACCTGATAGTAGGTCTTTCTACCTGGCTCTCCCCTGCGTACGGTGCGGATATGTCGAACAACATCGTTCCGAGTGAGTCCGAGATGAGCCTGGCCGAGCTGCGCGGCGACTGCGCGCGGATGGCGCCGCACTGGGCCGTGCCCGCGAAGACGTCCACGAAGCCGGTGGAACCCTCCCGCATCCACGGGGTCACGGTGCCGCCGTCCTCGGCCCGTCTGATCGACGCCATGTCCGACTACGGGGACTGATCCGGCCCTCCTCGGGCGGCTCCCGCCGCCCGGACGGTGGAACCACGCGCTCCCCCGGCCCGTCCCACCGGTGTCCCCGCCCCGGGGGCGGATGAGGGGCCGGTGACGGCCCAGGCAGCCGAAGGAGCGATCCGGTGAGCAGCGAGCGACCCGAGAATGACGTGACCGGCCCCCGGCGGCGGCGTTCGCCGCTCGCCGTCGCCTCGGTGGCGGCGGCCGTGCTGCTGGCCGGGGGTGGCGGTGCGTACTGGGCGTCGCACACCTCGGGCGAGTCCGGCCCGGGCCTCCTCCCCGACCCGGGGACCGCTTCGCCTCCCCCGCTGTCGCTCGACGCCTCGGCGCCCCCGCCGGGTGTCGCACCGGGTGAGCCGGATCCCCAGGGCGGCGGGACCGTCCACCGCGCCTCGGGCGGGCTCCCGGACGGCCCGGACGCGGCCGCCGTCCACCGCGCGACGGGCACCGTGACCTCGGCCGAGGTGGCACGGCTCGCGAAGGCGCTCGGGGTGCGGGGCACACCGCACACGGACGGCACGACATGGAAGGTGGGCAGCGACGGCGACGGCTCCGGGCCGGTGCTGAAGGTGACCGAGCAGGCGCCCGGGACATGGACGTTCGCCCGGTACGCCTCCGGTGGCGCGGATGCCTGCGAGTCGCCCGGGGTCTGCTCGAAGAAGGCGACGCCGGGCACCGGCTCCGGCTCCCCCACCGGCGAGAAGGCCGCGAGGGCGGCTGCGGTACCGGTCCTGAAGGCCGTGGGACAGGACGGCGCCGAGCTCGACACGGACCAGCTGATGGGTTCCGTACGTGTGGTGAACGCCGATCCCGTGGTGGGCGGACTGCCGACGTACGGCTGGTCGACCGGGATCCAGGTGGGCGCCGGGGGTGAGATCGTCGGCGGCAGCGGGCATCTGAAGGGCCTGGCGAAGGGCGCCGGCTATCCGGTGACCGGCGCGGACGAGGCGCTGGACCAGCTGAACGAGGAGGGCCGGAAAGCCGCGCGGTCCGGCATCGGCGGCTGCGCCACCCCGGTGCCGCTGGGCAAGGGCGGGCCCGGCTCGCCGGAGACCGGCTGCGGTGCGGCGGGCGGGAGCGAGCCGGCCGCCACGGTGACGGTCGAGAAGGCCGAGTTCGGGCTCGCCGCGCAGTACGCCGACGGGGAGCAGCTCCTCGTCCCCTCGTGGCTCTTCTCCGTACGGCCCGAAGGGGGCGGCCCCCTCCACACGGTCGCCCAGGTCGCGGTGGACCCGGACCACCTGGCTCCGGGGAACGCCGAGCCCTCTCCTGAGCCCACGAAGGAGCCGGGCGGTTCGGGCGCGGGGATCATCTCGTACAGCTCGGACGGCCGGACGCTGGAGGTGACGTTCTGGGGCGGAGTGTGCAGCACCTACACGGCCCGCGCCACCGAGGACGGTTCGGCGGTGCGGGTCACGGTCGACGAGTCGAAGCCGGATCCCGGCAAGGCCTGCATCATGATCGCCGAGGAGATCACCCGGAAGGTGACGCTGGACGCGCCGCTGGACGGGCGCGAGGTGATCGACGCGGGGTCGGGCGAGACGGTGCCCCGCGCCTGAGATCCGTACCCGGACACGACAGCGGCGGCGCTCCCGGAAGGGGGCGCCGCCGCTGTCGTACGGCTCGGAGGCTCAGCTGAAGGAGTCACCGCAGGCGCAGGAGCCCGTGGCGTTCGGGTTGTCGATCGTGAAGCCCTGCTTCTCGATGGTGTCCACGAAGTCGACGGAGGCGCCGCCCAGGTACGGGGCGCTCATCCGGTCGGTGACGACCTTGACGCCGCCGAAGTCCTTCACGACGTCCCCGTCGAGCGAGCGCTCGTCGAAGAAGAGCTGGTAGCGCAGGCCCGAGCAGCCGCCGGGCTGAACGGCGACGCGCAGCGCCAGGTCGTCCCGGCCCTCCTGCTCCAGCAGGGTCCTGACCTTGTCTGCGGCGGCGTCGGACAGGAGGATGCCGTCGCTCACGGTGGTGGTCTCGTCCGATACGGACATCTGCTTCTCTCCCGGGGTTGTACGGACTGCTTGCCGACGGTCCAACCATCGGGGCCGCGGATTCATTCCGGGCCAGGCGCGTGTCTGTTCCCTTCATGCTCGCACACCGGGTGCGCGGCGGGATGCGTCACATCGACGCTATCGGCATCGTCAAGCCGACATGAAGCGGTTATGATAGATAACGTCAATTAGACGAAAAGGCTTTTCGCAGAAAAGAAAGGGTGCGTGTCGTGACCACCGCCCAGCCCCTGGATGTCCAGCCCACGCCCCTCGCCCTTCTGCTGCTCGGCCGCGAGGCCGACCCGCGGAGCGAGCGCGGGGTCGAATGCCCGGGCGACCTGCCCTCGCCGTCCGACCCGGACCTGGTGGAGCGGGCCCGTGCCGCCAAGGAGAAGCTCGGGGACAAGGTCTTCGTGCTCGGCCACCACTACCAGCGCGACGAGGTCATCCAGTTCGCGGACGTCACCGGCGACTCCTTCAAGCTCGCCCGGGACGCGGCGGCGCGGCCCGAGGCGGAGTACATCGTCTTCTGCGGCGTGCACTTCATGGCCGAGTCCGCGGACATCCTCACGGGCGACGACCAGAAGGTCGTCCTGCCGGACCTGGCCGCCGGCTGCTCGATGGCCGACATGGCCACCGCGGAGCAGGTCGCCGAGTGCTGGGACGTGCTGACGGAGGCGGGAGTGGCCGACCAGGTCGTACCGGTCTCGTACATGAACTCCTCCGCCGACATCAAGGCCTTCACCGGCAGGCACGGCGGCACGATCTGCACCTCGTCCAACGCGAAGCGGGCCCTGGAGTGGGCCTTCGAGCAGGGCGAGAAGATCCTCTTCCTGCCCGACCAGCACCTGGGCCGGAACACGGCCGTGCGGGACATGGGGATGACCCTGGAGGACTGCGTCCTTTACAACCCGCACAAGCCGAACGGCGGCCTGACCGCCGAGGAGCTGCGCGACGCGAAGATGATCCTGTGGCGCGGGCACTGCTCGGTGCACGGACGCTTCTCGGTGGAGTCCGTCAACGACGTACGGGAGCGGATTCCGGGCGTCAACGTGCTGGTGCACCCGGAGTGCAAGCACGAGGTCGTGGAGGCCGCGGACCAGGTCGGCTCGACGGAGTACATCATCAAGGCCCTGGAGGCGGCGCCGTCCGGCTCCAAGTGGGCGATAGGCACGGAGCTGAACCTTGTGCGCCGGCTGGCGAACCGTTTCGCCGCCGAGGACAAGGAGGTCGTCTTCCTCGACAAGACGGTGTGCTTCTGCTCGACGATGAACCGGATCGACCTGCCGCACCTGGTGTGGACGCTGGAGTCGCTGGCCGAGGGGAACCTCGTCAACCGGATCCAGGTCGACCCGGAGACGGAGAAGTTCGCGAAGCTGGCGCTGGAGCGGATGCTGGCCCTCCCGTAGCTCCCGTAGCTCCCGTAGCTCCCGTAGCTCCCGCAAGGACAGGGAAGGGCCCCCGACGCCGTGGTGCGGCGTCGGGGGCCCTTCCTGCGTGACCTCGCGGGGGCCCGTCAGGCCTTCGCGGGCTCCGGCTCGGCGGAGGCGGTCTCCTCCGCCGTCTCCGGGGCCGTCGTGCCGGACTTCGCCTCGCGCCTGTCCGCCTTCCTCTTCGCGCGGCGCTCCTTGCGGAGCTCGACCATCGCGTAGAGCGTCGGCACCAGGAGCAGCGTCAGCAGGGTGGAGGTGATCAGGCCTCCGATGACCACGAGGGCCAGCGGCTGGGAGATGAAGCCGCCTTCGCCCGTGACGCCGAGGGCCATCGGGAGCAGGGCGAAGATCGTCGCCAGTGCGGTCATCAGGATCGGGCGCAGCCGGTGGCGTCCGCCCTCCATGACCGCTTCGATGACACCCATGCCCTGGGCCCGGTACTGGTTGATCAGGTCGATCAGCACGATGGCGTTGGTCACCACGATGCCGATCAGCATCAGCATGCCGATCATCGCCGGGACACCCATGGGGGTGCCGGTCGCGACGAGGAGGCCGAGGGCACCCGTCGCGGCGAAGGGGATGGAGACCAGCAGGATCAGCGGCTGGATGAGCGACCGGAAGGTGGCGACCAGCAGGATGAAGATGATCGCTACCGCCGCCAGCATGGCGAGGAGCAGCTTCATGACGGCCTCCTCCTGGTCCTGGGTGACGCCGCCGATGGCCGCGGTGGCGCCGCCGGGGAGGTCCAAGGCGTCGATCTTCTTCTTGAGCTCCGCGCTGATCGCGCCGGTGTCGTCGACGGTCGGCGTGGCGGTGACCGTCGCGGCGCGGTTGCCGTCGATGCGGGTCGTCGTGACCGGTCCGGGCACCAGTTCCACGTCGGCGACGTCGCCGAGCTTCACGGGGCCGAGCGGCAGGGCCTTCAGCTCGGCCAGGGTGGTGGCCGGGTGCGAGGACCTGACGACGATGTCGCGCTCGGCGTCGTCCATCAGGGCCGTGCCTGACGGGGTGCCGCGTACCGCCCCGGCGACCATTCCGCCGAGGGTGGTCTGGTCGAAACCGGCGGCCGCGGCCTTGTCGTTGGCCTTGACGGAGATGCGCGGAATGCTCTGTGCCAGGTCGCTCTGGACGTCGGTGACGTCCTTGAGCTCGGCGACCTCGGCGCGCACCGTCTCGGTCGCCTTCTTCAGGACGTCCGACTCGGAGGCCTTGACGATGACGCTCAGGTCCTGGGAGGCGAAGTCGTTGGCGGCCGCGATCGTCGTCTCGCCGACGCCGTCGAGCTCGCCGAGGGCCTCGTCGATCCGCTTCTCGGTCGCCGCGTAGTCCGCCGAGTCCTCAAGAGTGATCTGGTACGACGCCTGGTTGGCTCCCGAGCCGCCGCCGAAGGCCGCCATGAAGCCGGAGGATCCGACGGTGACCTGGTAGTCCTTGACGCCCTCGTCGGCGCCGATGACCTTCTCGACCTTCCGCGCGGCCGCGTCGGCGGCCTCCAGGCTGGTGCCGGGGGTCAGCTCCTGCCTGACGGTGAGGACGTCCTGCTCACCCGCCTCGAACAGGGTCGTCTTCAGCAGGGGTGTCAGGCCGAAGGTACCGAGGAGCACCACGAGCGCGATGACGATGCTGGCGGCGCGGCGGCGGGTGGCGAAGCGGAGCACCGGGACGTACATCCGCTGGAGCTTGCTGGCCGCCTCCTTCTCCTCCGCCTCGCGGCGGGCCTCCTCCGGGTTCTCTGTGACGCCCTCGGGCACGCGCAGGAACCAGAACGACAGGACCGGGACGACGGTGAGGGAGACCAGCAGCGAGGCCAGAAGGGCCGCGGTGACGGTCAGTGAGAACGAGCCGAAGAGCTCGCCGACCATGCCGCCGACCAGACCGATGGGCAGGAAGACCGCGACGGTGGTGAGCGTGGACGAGGTGATCGCGCCGGCGACCTCCTTGACGGCGGTGATGATCGCCGACTGGCGCTCCTCGCCGTATCCCAGGTGCCGCTTGATGTTCTCCAGGACGACGATCGAGTCGTCGACGACCCGGCCGATCGCGATGGTCAGCGCGCCGAGGGTCAGCATGTTCAGCGACAGGTCGCGGGTCCAGAGCACGATGAGCGCGAGGACGACGGAGAGCGGGATGGAGACCGCGGTGACCAGCGTCGAGCGGATCGACGCGAGGAAGACCAGGATCACGACGACCGCGAAGAGCAGGCCGAGCGCGCCCTCGGTGGTGAGACCGGAGATCGACTTGGAGACGGCGGGGCCCTGGTCCGAGACCACGGTCAGCTCGGCGCCCGCGCCGAGGTCCGCTCGCAGGTCGGGCAGCTTGTCCTGGACGGCGTCCGAGATGGCGACGGCGCTGCCGTCCTGGTCCATCGTCGCCATCACGGCGAGGCTCGGCTTGCCGTTCGTACGGGTGAGGGAGACCGCGGTGGCGGGCTCCTGCTCGACGGTGGCGATGTCCCCGACCCTTACCGGCTTCCCCGCCTTGCCCGTCACCGGGTCCTTCGCGGAGACCTTCAGGTCCTCGATCTGCTGGAGGGAGCCGAAGGCGCCGCCGACCTGGATGGTGCGGCTCTTGCCCGACTCGGAGAAGGCGCCTGCCGGGAGGGTGGCACCGCCCGCCTGCAGCGCCTGGGAGAGCGAGGCGGTGTTCAGGCCGGCCGCGGCGAGCTTCCTGTCGTCGGGGACGACGGAGACCTGGAGGTCCCTGACACCGTCGACGGTGACCTGGCCGACGCCTTCGATGCCCTCGAGCGCCGGGACGACCGTGCGGTCGAGCTGGTCGGCGAGGGCCTGCTGGTCCTTGTCGGAGGTGACGGCCAGGACGACGGTGGGCAGGTCGTCGGTCGAGCCGGCGATGACCTGCGGGTCGACGTCCTCGGGGAGCTGGCTGCCCGCCCGGTTCACGGCCTGCTGGATGTCCGCGACGAGCTGCTTGGTGCCCTCGTCGCCGAAGTCGAAGCTCGCCATGACGACGGCGCTGCCCTCGGCGGCGGTCGAGGTGATGCCCTCCACGCCGTCGACGGCCTTGATGGCGTTCTCGAGGGGTTCGACGACCTGCTTCTCGACCACGTCGGGGGACGCACCCTGGTAGGGGGCCAGCACCGACACCATCGGGAGTTCGATGGTGGGCAGCAGTTGCTGCTTGAGCTGCGGTATCGCGATCGCCCCGAAAACGAGCGCGACGATCGAGATCAGCCCGACCAACGCTCGTTGCGCGAGGCTGAATCTGGACAGCCAGGACATGGGTGGGTCTCTCTTCTGTGGCGTACGCGGCAGATGGCGGCTGTTCGGTGCTCACTCCGGTGTGCACAACGGACACAGCCCGCCCGTCTATACGATCGCCGGTCCCCTGAGCGAAAACGTCGCCCCCCGGGCTGCTTTCTCGCCCCTCGCATACCGCAGCTGGAGTAGCCGGACCTCCACCCGCTACTCCGCCCTCGGGCGGACCAGGCCCGATTCGTAGGCAATGACGACCAATTGTGCACGGTCGCGGGCACCCAGTTTCGCCATCGCCCGGTTCACGTGGGTCTTCACCGTGAGGGGGCTGACGACGAGCCGTTCGGCGATCAGGTCGTTGGAGTGCCCGCCCGCGACCTGGACCAGCACCTCACGCTCGCGCCCGGTGAGAGCGGCGAGCCGCGCGGAGTACTCAGCGCCGTCCGAGCCCTCGGCCGCGCTGCCGCCCTGCGCGAGGAAGCTGGCGATGAGGCCCTTGGTCGCGGCCGGGGAGAGCAGCGCCTCACCGGCCGCGGCGACTCGGATGGCGTTGAGCAGTTCGTCCGGTTCCGCGCCCTTGCCCAGGAAGCCGGAGGCACCGGCGCGCAGGGACTGCACCACGTACTCGTCCACCTCGAAGGTGGTGAGCATGACGATCCGTACGCCCGCCAGGTCCGGGTCCGCGCTGATCATGCGGGTGGCGGTGAGCCCGTCGGTGCCCGGCATCCGGATGTCCATCAGCACGACGTCGGCCCGGGTCGAGCGGGCCAGTTCCACTGCCTGCGCGCCGTCGGCGGCCTCGCCGACGACCCGCATGTCGGGCTCCGAGTCGACCAGCACCCGGAACGCGCTGCGCAGCAGCGCCTGGTCGTCGGCGAGCAGCACCGTGATGGGCGTCATGCGCGTCCCCCCGTCGTCTCCGCCGCGCCCGGCCCCTCCGGCGCACGTGTGCGGGACGTGACGGGCAGGATCGCATGGACCCTGAATCCGCCTCCGTAACGGGGCCCCGCAGTGAGGGTGCCGCCGAGGGCGGTGACGCGCTCACGCATGCCGATCAGGCCGTGCCTGCCGCCGTCGGCCGGAGCGGGGCGGGGATGCGAGCCCGTGCCGTTGTCGAGCACGGTGATCTCCGCGGTCCCTCCGACGCGTACGACGCTCACCTCGGCCTTCGCGGCGGCGCCCGCGTGCTTGCGCACGTTGGTCAGCGCCTCCTGGATGATCCGGTAGGCCGCGAGGTCGACCGCCGCGGGCAGCGGGCTGTCCGGGTCGGTGCGGGCCACCTCCACGGGGAGCCCGGCGTTACGGAAGGTGCCGACCAGGGTGTCGAGGACGGCGAGCCCCGGAGCCGGCTCCGTGGGCGCCTCGGGATCGCCCGACTGGCGCAGCAGCCCGACCGTGGTCCGCAGTTCGTTGAGGGCCGAGCGGCCGGCCTCCCGCACGTGGGCGAGTGCCTCCTTCGCCTGGTCGGGGCGCTTGTCCATGACGTGGGCCGCGACCCCAGCCTGGACGTTGACCAGGGCGATGTGGTGGGCGACGACGTCGTGCAGGTCCCGGGCGATCCGCAGCCGTTCCTCGGCGACCCTGCGGCGGGCCTCCTCCTCGCGGGTGCGCTCCGCGCGTTCGGCCCGTTCCCTGATCGCGTGGATGAACGCGCGTCTGCTGCGTACCGCGTCACCGGCGGCACCGGCCAGGCCGGTCCAGGCGAGGACACCGAGGTTCTCCTGGCTGTACCAGGGCGTCGAGCCGTCCGCCATCGCCGCGACGGCGAGCACCCCCATGGTGAGCAGGCCGGCCCGCCAGGTGGTGGGGCGGTCGGTGCTGGCGGCGACGGTGAAGAGGGCGACGACCGCGCTCACCACGACGGGGGCGGGCGGGTCCATCAGGACGAACTCGGCGACGGACAGCAGCCCGGTCACGGCGAGCACGGCCATGGGCCTGCGCCGGCGCAGGACGAGAGCCCCGGCGGCGAGCACCATCAGCAGCACGCTCGACGCCTCGGGCTCCCGCACTCCGAAGACGGGTCCGTGGCTCGGGTCCGGCTCGGCGAACGACGCGCAGATCATGCAGGCGAGCACGGCCGACGCGAGGCCGGTGTCGAAGGCGAGAGGGTGGCCTCGCAGCCAGCGGCGGGGGCGCACGAGCCCGTTTCCGAGGGGGGTCACGTCGAGCTACGGTACGGCCTGCCGCCGACGGGGCGGCGCGGAACCGCGTCGGAGCACGGTGTGCGATCCACGATGCCCAGCGACGGCGGGGCCGTCGCTGGGCATCGTGGGGAGCGTGGAGCGGTGTGCCCGGTCAGCCGGGGATCAGCCCGTCGTCACGGAGCATGGAGCGCACCTCTTCGAGCGTGGCGTCGGGTGACGGCAGGATCAGTTCGGACGGCTCCAGGGAGTCGTCCGGGAGCGGCGAGCCGAGCTCGCGCACCTTGTCCAGAAGCGCGTGGAGCGTGGTGCGGAAGCCGGGTCCGTCACCGCTCTCCATCTCCGCGAGGAGGATGTCGTCGAGCTCGTTCAGCTCGGCGACATGACTGTCGGCCAGTTCGACCTGGCCCTCCCCCATGATCCGTACGATCATGACGCCGCCCTCACTGCTTGTCGAACCTGTGCGGGGACTGCTGCGACTGCGGTGCCGTGCCCTCGGCGCCGCCCTCGATGGCCTGCTGCTGTCCTGCGGAACCGCCTGCCAGCTCGGCCTTCATGCGCTGCAGCTCCAGCTCCACATCCGTACCACCGGAGATCCGGTCCAGCTCGGCGGCGATGTCGTCCTTCGCCGTGCCGGACGCGTCGTCGAGAGCGCCGGAGGCCAGCAGCTCGTCGATGGCTCCGGCGCGTGCCTGGAGCTGCTGGGTCTTGTCCTCGGCCCGCTGGATCGCCAGGCCTACGTCGCCCATCTCCTCGGAGATGCCGGAGAACGCCTCACCGATCCGGGTCTGGGCCTGGGCCGCGGTGTAGGTGGCCTTGATGGTCTCCTTCTTGGTCCGGAAGGCGTCGACCTTGGCCTGCAGACGCTGGGCCGCGAGAGTGAGCTTCTCCTCCTCGCCCTGCAACGTCCGGTGCTGCGTCTCCAGATCCGTGACCTGCTGCTGGAGGGCGGCGCGCCTGGACAGCGCCTCGCGTGCCAGGTCCTCGCGACCGAGCGCGAGCGCCTTGCGGCCCTGGTCCTCCAGCTTGGACGACTGTCCCTGCAGCTGATTCAGCTGAAGCTCCAGCCGCTTGCGCGAGGTCGCCACATCGGCGACGCCGCGGCGCACCTTCTGAAGCAGCTCCAGCTGCTTCTGGTACGAGTAATCGAGGGTCTCGCGCGGATCCTCGGCCCGGTCAAGGGCCTTGTTTGCCTTCGCGCGGAAGATCATTCCCATACGCTTCATGACACCGCTCATGGGCTTCGCGCGCCCCCTTCTGACGGACTGAGCTCCGGCACTCCAACAGAACCCACAGTACGGGCCCTGTCTCTATTACCGCACTGTTCGGACGCGGATGTGCTCCTACCCAAGGACGACTGCCGCCCGTGACCGCTCCCGCCCAGGGTGTAGACGAACATCAGGGAAAGCGTCGGCGACGTCCGTTCTGCCCCTGTCGGCACGCATTTCAGGACGCAGGCGTTGCCGGATCGTTCCCGGCCGGTCTCCGGTAGTCCCGGCCGACCCCGTACCCTTGGGTTTTGTGTTCCGTAGCCGCTCCAAGGAAGAGAAGGCCCCCACCGGCAAGGTGACGGCGGACCTCTCCAAGACGCCCCGCGACCCTCAGGCTCCCAAGGGTCGCCCCACCCCCAAGCGCAGCGAGGCCCAGACGCAGCGCCGACGTGCCTCAAGCGGTGCGCCGACCGACCGCAAGGAGGCCGCCAGGCGCCAGCGCGAAGCGCGCCGCGCCGACATGGCCCGGCAGCGGGAGGCGCTCGCATCGGGCGACGAGCGCTACCTGCCCGCGCGTGACAAGGGCCCCGTGCGCCGCTACGTCCGCGACTTCGTGGACTCGCGCTTCTGCATCGCGGAGTATTTCCTTCCGCTCGCGGTGATCATCCTGATCCTCAGCGTGATCCAGGTCCAGAACATCCAGAACATCTCGCTGCTGCTCTGGCTCGGCGTGATCGTGCTGATCGTCGTGGACTCCATCGGCCTCGGGTTCCGTCTCAAGAAGCAGCTGGCCCAGCGCTTCCCGGACACCCCGAAGCGCGGTGCGGTGGCCTACGGCCTGATGCGTACGCTCCAGATGCGCCGACTGCGGCTTCCGAAGCCGCAGGTCAAGCGGGGAGAGCGGCCCTGAGCACGGAGATCTCCGGCTTCACGGGGGTCTCGTCCCAGTGGCTCGACGGGCTCGGCGGACTCCGCAACACGGTCCGCCAGGAGCTCGTCGCCCGGCAGCTCGACGAGCAGATAGCGGCGCGCTTCCCCGTGGGGCAGCGGCTGCGGGTGCTCGACGTGGGCATGGGCCAGGGCACCCAGGCCCTGCGTCTGGCGCGGGCCGGGCACTCCGTGACGGGCCTGGAGTCCGACGGCGAGATGCTGCGGTCGGCCCGGGAGTCCCTGGCGGGCGAGCCCGAGGGCATCCGCGAGCGGATGCGCCTCATCGAGGGCGACGGCCGTGACACCGGCGTGCACTTCCTGCCCGGCAGCTTCGACGTGGTGCTCTGCCACGGCGTGCTGATGTACGTGTCCGAGCCGGACGCGCTGCTGGCCGGCCTGGCCCGGGTGCTGGCCCCCGGAGGGCTGCTCTCGCTGCTCGTGCGGAACGCGGACGCCCTGGCGATGCGGCCGGGCACGGCCGGTGACTTCGGCGCCGCCCTCGCCGCGTTCGACACGGACACGTACACCAACCGGCTCGGCCTGGACGTCCGCGCGGACCGGCTCGTGGTGCTGCGGGCCACCCTCGCCGGGATCGCGGCCCCGCTGCACGCCTGGTACGGCGTACGGGTCTTCACGGACAACGTGAGCAACGACGCGGAGCTGCCCGGCCCCGAGGAGCTGGCCCGGGTGTTCGCCGCCGAGGACCGGGCCGGCCGCACCGATCCGTACCGCGGGGTCGCCGCACTGCTGCACCTGTGCGGCGTACGCGGCTGACGTCCGGCACGGGGCACGCCGCCGTACGCCTGATCGGCCCACCAGCGCAGGCCGACCGCGGCGCGCCCTGGCGATACTCCGGGCATGGACGCAACCCCTTCCCGCACTCGGGTACGCCGCTCCCTCATGCCCCTCGCCGCCGGTGTCTGCGCGCTGGCCCTGGCAGGCGGCTGCGCCGGGCCCGGCCCCGCCCCGTCCGCCGCTCCGGCCCAGCAGGCGGCGGCCCCACGGGCCGCGGGCGATCTGGAGGAGCGGTACCAAGCCGTCATCGAGGACGTACTGCCCTCCGTCGTGCAGATCGGCGCCGCGGACGGGCTCGGTTCGGGCATCGTCTACGACGACAAGGGCCACATCGTGACGAACGCCCATGTCGTGGGCGAGGAGAAGAGCTTCGACGTCAGCGTCGCCACGGGCGAGAGGGCGCTCAAGGCGTCCCTGGTCTCCTCCTACCCGGAGCAGGACCTGGCCGTGATCAAGCTCGACGACCTGCCCGACGGGCTGCGGGCCGCGGAGTTCGGGAACACCGAGGAGGTCGAGGTGGGGCAGATCGTCCTCGCGATGGGCTCCCCGCTCGGGCTGTCCAGCAGCGTCACCCAGGGCATCGTCTCGGCCGTGGGGCGGACCGTCAGCGAGGGCCGCTCGGGCGGCGGCACCGGCGCGACACTCGCCGACATGGTGCAGACATCGGCGGCGATCAACCCGGGCAACAGCGGTGGCGCGCTGGTGAACCTCGACAGCAAGGTGATCGGCATCCCGACCCTCGCTGCCACGGATCCCCAGCTGGGTGGCAGCGCGGCGCCCGGTATCGGGTTCGCCATCCCCGTCTCCATGGTGCGGACGGTCGCCGACCAGATCATCGAGTCCGGCAAGGTGACCGACTCGGGCCGGGCGGCTCTGAACATCACGGGCCGCACCGTCGTCGACGACGAGTACCAGCCGGCCGGAGTCGCGATCGTCAGTGTCGAGAAGGGCGGGGCCGCGGAGAAGGCCGGTCTGCGCGCCGGGGACATCATCACCCGGATCGGCGACACCCGGATCACCACGATCACCTCGCTCTCGGAGGCCCTGGCGGGCGACGAGCCGGGCCGGAAGATCAGGGTGACGTACACGCGGGGGGACGCGGCGAAGACCGCCGAGGTCACCCTGGGTGAGATCTGAGGCCGCCGGGAACGGCACGGGCACGGGAGGGTGGCCCGCCCGGACGACGGCCGGGCGGGCCTGTGGGCCTCAGTCGGCCTGGAGGCTCATCGGGCCGTAGATCCTCGTCGCGTCCTCGAAGAGCGTCACCTGGTCCGCACCGCCTTCGAGGAGCTCCTTCCAGAACTCACCGATCCAGGACTCCGCGTCGCCCTGGGTCGTGAACTCCTCCGGCTGCAGCGCCGGCTCCGTCTCCGTACCGTCCGACTTCTCGAACCGCCACGTCCACGCCATGTCCGCCTCCTGGGTCGCGTTGCTCCTCGAAGACTAGTGGGTGTCCCGGGCGCGCAGGTGGTACATGGACACGGGAGGATCAGAGCGTGGAACTGACACTGCTCGGCACCGGAGCCCCCGACGGGCTGCCGCGGCCCGACTGCCCGTGCGCCGTCTGCGCGTCCTCCCGCGGCGTGGGAGCGCGCGCCGCGACCGCGCTGCTCGTGGACGACGCGCTGCTGCTGGACCTCACCCCGGGCGCCGTGTTCGCCGCGGCCCGCGCGGGCCGCTCGCTCGCCTCCGTACGGCAGGTGCTGCTGACCCACCCCCACGACGGGCCCGCGATGGAGCTGCCCGCCTCGCTCCCGCCCGCGGGGCGGGTCCCGGACGGCCAGGAGCTGACGCTGATCAGCGGACACCGGATCCGGGCCGTGTCGATGGACGCGCCGGGCACCGGTTACGAGGTGACCTCCCCGGACGGCGAGCGCCTGCTCTATCTGCCGCCCGGGGCCTCCCCCGCCGGTCTGGCCGACCGGCGGGCGGAGCCGTACGACATGGTGGTGTGCGATGTGATCGCACGGCCGGACGCCGTGGCCAGGCTGCGGGCCGTCGGGGCCGTGGGACCCGCCACCGAGGTGATCGCCGTCCATCTGGACCACGACGCGCCGCCCGGCGCCGAGCTGGACCGCCGGCTCGCCGCGGGCGGGGCGCGCGCCGTGCCGGACGGGACGACGGTGCCGGTGGGCGCCTACCACGCCGTCCCCGAGGTGCCCCGGCGCACACTGGTCACCGGCGGGGCCCGGTCGGGGAAGTCGGTGGAGGCCGAACTGCGTCTGGAGACCTTCCCCGAGGTGGTGTACGTGGCCACGGGCGGCCGCCGCGCGGGCGACGCCGAGTGGGAGGCCCGGATCGGACTGCACCGGGAGCGGCGGCCCGCCGCGTGGCGCACCGAGGAGACCTGCGAGCTGACGGGCCTGCTGGAGGCGGACGGACCGCCCCTGCTGATCGACTGTCTGTCGCTGTGGCTGACGGACGCGATGGACCGGGTGGGCGCGTGGGACGACGGCCGGTGGGCGGAAGACGGGGCGGAGAAGCTCCGCGAACGGGTCGCCGAACTGGTCCGCGCGGTGCGCGGGACACGTCGTACGGTCGTCGCCGTGACCAACGAAGCCGGCTCGGGCGTGGTCCCGGCGACGGCCTCCGGGCGGCGTTTCCGGGACGAACTGGGCCGTCTGAACGCCGCGTTCGCCGCCGAGTGCGAGCAGGTGCTGCTGGTCGTGGCGGGCCGGGCGCTGGTGCTGCGGGGCTGAGTCGGGGCGGGCGCGATCCACGGGTGCGGTGAGGAGCGCCGGGTACTGTTCCGCACAGGAGCCCTCCGGCGGGCTCCGGCCCACCCAGCGCCGACCCGCGAGGCAGAACCCCGTGAATCTGGACGACTTCTCCGACCTGATCGAACGCCCCGACGGGGGTGTACGGCGTGATGCCGAGGAACGCCGGGAGCGGCTGACCGTTCCCGTCGGCGCGCTCGGCCGGCTCGACGAGCTGGGCGAATGGCTGTCGGCCGCCCAGCAGTCGGTGCCCGTCAAGGCGATCGAGCGGCCGCGCGCCGTGCTGTTCGCCGGTGACCACGGGGTGGCGGAGCTGGGGGTGTCCGGCCGGGCCGCCGGAACCGCCCACGAGCTGGTGCGGGCGGCCCTGGACGGTGCGAGCCCCGTCGCCGTGCTGGCACGGCGCTTCTCCGTCCCCCTGCGGATCGTGGACGCCGGTCTGGACTGCGACCCGGAGCTGCTGCCCGACACCGTCGTACGCCACCGGGTGCGGCGCGGCAGCGGCCGGATCGACGTCGAGGACGCGCTGACGGCCGAGGAGGCCGAGCAGGCGGTACGGCTCGGGATGCGCGTCGCCGACGAGGAGGCCGACTCCGGCACGGACCTCGTGGTGCTGGGCGACCTGAGTGTCGGTGGTACGACGGCGGCCTCGACGCTGATCGCCGCCCTGTGCGGCACGGACGCCTCGGTGGTGACGGGGCGCGGCGGTGCGGGCATCGACGACCTGGCGTGGATGCGCAAGTGCGCGGCGATCCGGGACGCGCTGCGGCGGGCCAGGCCGGTCCTCGGCGACCAGCTGGAGCTGCTGGCCGCCGTGGGCGGCGCGGACCTGGCGGCCATGACGGGATTCCTGCTGCAGAGCGCGGTGCGCCGGATGCCCGTGGTGCTGGACGGCGTGGTCTCGGCGGCCTGCGCGCTGGTGGCCCAGCGGGCGGCCTTCCGGGCTCCGGACTGGTGGCTCGCGGGGCAGCTCAGCGGCGAGCCGGCGCAGCAGAAGGCGCTCGACCGGATGGCGTTGACCCCGCTGCTGGATCACGGGGTGACGGTGGGCGAGGGAAGCGGGGCCCTGCTGGCGCTGCCGCTCGTCCAGGCCGCCGCCGCGCTGGCGGCGGAACTGCCCGAGCGCGCGCCGGCACCCGCCGTGGAGGACGCCGGGGAGCCGGCCGGTGACACCGAGGCGGCGGACTCGGTCGTCTGAGCCCTCGAAGGGGCGAGGCGCCGTGCCCCGGCGGCGGGGCGTCAGGCCCCGTCACCCGGCCGGGAAACCGGCAGCGGGCCCTTCGGGGGCGGTGGTGGAGCCAGTGACCCATGCCACCCCCACCCGAAGACCCCCAATCGCGGCTTTCGGACCACTTTGACCGATCCGGCGTGCCACCTCACCGGCTAGCCTGCGCGCGGTGACCTCCCTGAACAGTCATGGTGTGCGTTTCGCCTTCGGCACCCTGACCGCGCTTCCCGTCCGCGTCTCCCGCTGGGACCGTACGACCGCCCGCTCCGGCATGCTGTGGGCCCCGCTCGCCGGACTCGCCGTGGGCCTGCTCGCGGCCCTCCCCGGGGTGCTGCTCCTGCTCGGCGGGTCCGGGCCGCTGGTGGCGGCGGTCGCCTCCGCCGCGCTTCCCGCAGCGCTGACCCGCGGGCTGCACCTGGACGGGCTGGCGGACACCGCCGACGGGCTCGGCAGCGCCAAGCCCGCCGAGGACGCGCTGCGGATCATGAAGCAGTCCGACATCGGCCCGTTCGGCGTGATCACCCTGCTGTTCGTGCTGCTGGCCCAGGTCGCGGCACTCTTCGAGCTGTACGGCCGCGGCTGGGCGGACGGCGCCGTGGGCACGGTCGCCGCGGCCGTCACGGCCCGGCTCGCGCTCACACTGGCCTCGCGCCGCGGCGTCCCGCCCGCCCGCCCGGAAGGCCTCGGCGCGGCGGTCGCGGGCACCGTCCCGCCCGGCGGCGCGGCGGCCGTGGCCGGCGCGGTGGTCGTGTGCTGCGCGGCGGCGGGCGCACTGCTGGGCGGTCACGGCGCCGCGCTGCACCTCGCGCTCGCCGCCCTGGCGGGCCTGGCGGCCGCCCAGCTGATGCTGGGTCACTGCGTACGGCGCTTCGGCGGGGTGACGGGCGATGTGTTCGGCGCGCTGGAGGAGACGGCCGGCACGGTGGCCCTGCTGGCGCTGTCGCTCGGCTGACGAGGGTGCGGGGCGCCGGACGGGAGAGCGGTGGGGCTCCGTACCCGTACGGCCCGCCCCCGTGAGCCCGGACCACGGGCGCGCGTAGGCTCGTCAACGGCGCATTGCGGCGGAATCCACGATGCGCCGGGGCACGGCCGGCCACCCCTCGGCCGGCACAGACCCGGCACACAACTCAACGGAAGCGAGAATTCACCACCGTGACAGCTCTCACTCTCAGCACCTCGGGTGCGGCGACGCTGCGCGCCGACGCACTCGTCGTCGGTATCGCCAAGGGCACGGGGTCCAAGTCCGGGAACCTGGTCGTCGCACCGGGCGCGGAGGCCGTGGACAAGGCGTTCGACGGCAAGCTCGCCACCGTCCTGGAGACCCTGGGCGCCTCCGGTGCCGAGGGCGAAGTGACCAAGCTCCCCGCCCCGTCCGGTCTCAAGGCCCCGGTCGTCATCGCGGTCGGGCTCGGCCCGGCCCCGTCGAAGGGCGACGCGTACGACGCCGAGGCACTGCGGCGGGCCGCGGGCAGCGCCGCGCGTGCGCTGAAGGGTTCGAAGAAGGCCGGTTTCGCGCTGCCGACGGAGTCCGCCGAGGACGCCGGGGCCATCGCGGAGGGCGCCCTGCTGGGCGCGTACGCCTTCACCGCCTACCAGGGCGGCGAGAACAAGCTCGCCCCCAAGGGCGCCAGGTCCGACGTGAAGCTTCCGCTCGGCGAGGTCGCCCTGCTCGGCACCAAGCCGCGTGACAAGGCCTTCAAGGCGGCGGCCGAGCGCGCCGCGGCGGTCACCGAGGAGATCAACCGGGCCCGCGACCTGATCAACACCCCGCCGAACGACCTGTACCCCGAGTCCTTCGCCGCCGTGGCCACCGCGGTCGGCAAGGAGCACGGCGTCAAGGTGCAGGTGCTGGACGAGAAGGCGCTCGTCAAGGGCGGCTTCGGCGGTCTGCTCGGCGTCGGTCAGGGCTCCACGCACGGCCCGCGCCTGGTCAAGCTGTCCTACACCCACCCCAAGGCGGAGAAGACGCTCGCCCTGGTCGGCAAGGGCATCACCTACGACTCGGGCGGCATCTCGCTCAAGCCGGCCGGTCACAACGAGACGATGAAGTGCGACATGAGCGGCGCGGCCGCCGTGTTCGCCGCGGTCGTCTCCGCGTCCCGCCTCGGCCTCCGGGTCAACGTCACCGGCTGGCTGGCCCTCGCCGAGAACATGCCGTCCGGCAACGCCACCCGCCCCGGTGACGTGCTGCGGATGTACAGCGGCAAGACCGTCGAGGTCCTCAACACCGACGCCGAGGGCCGGCTGGTCCTCGCCGACGCGCTGACCCGCGCCTCCGAGGAGAAGCCCGACGCGATCGTCGACGTCGCGACCCTGACGGGCGCGATGGTCCTGGCCCTCGGTAACCGCACCTTCGGCGTGATGGCCAACGACGACGCCTTCCGTACGTCGATCCACGAGATCGCCGAGGAGGTCGGCGAGGCCTCCTGGCCGATGCCGCTCCCCGCCGACCTGCGCAAGGGCATGGACTCTCCGACCGCCGACATCGCCAACATGGGCGAGCGGATGGGCGGCGGCCTGGTCGCCGGCCTCTTCCTGCAGGAGTTCGTGGGCGAGGGCATCGCCTGGGCGCACCTGGACATCGCGGGCCCGGCCTTCCACGAGGGCGCGCCGTACGGCTACACCCCCAAGGGCGGCACCGGTTCCGCGGTCCGCACCCTGGTGCGGCTGGCGGAGCGCACCGCGGACGGCGACCTCGGCTGAGTCCGGGAGGCGGGGTCCACGCGTGGACCCCGTGCGGACTGTTCGCCCGCGGCGTGAACGGCTCCGGGCACGTGTCCGGGGCCGTCAGTCGTGTACCGGTGGCTCTGACCAGCATATTTCCGGAAATTTAGACGTATCGGTAACCGTCCGGACCGGGTCTCGGTCCGACTCGGAGCAGGGGCCCGCGTCCCGTCCGGACTCAACAAGTGCGAAGATGGGTTCTCGGCAGGACAGGGCCCCCACCACAGGGCCGAATAACGCAAGCGGCCGAACACCAGCCGACCGGCCGGTCACACCCCAGCGACGGGGCCCGGCGTACGGCGCACATGCATGGAGGACGTGACGTGGCGAACGACGCCAGCACCGTTTTCGACCTAGTGATCCTCGGCGGTGGTAGCGGCGGTTACGCCGCGGCCCTGCGCGGAGCTCAGCTGGGCCTGGACGTCGCACTGATCGAGAAGGGCAAGGTCGGCGGCACCTGCCTGCACAACGGCTGCATCCCGACGAAGGCGCTGCTGCACGCCGGCGAGATCGCCGACCAGGCCCGTGAGGCCGAGCAGTTCGGCGTGAAGGCCACCTTCGAGGGCATCGACATGGAGGCCGTCCACAAGTACAAGGACGACGTGATCTCGGGCCTGTACAAGGGCCTGCAGGGTCTCATCGCCTCGCGCAAGGTGCACTACATCGAGGGTGAGGGCCGTCTCTCGTCGCCCACCTCGGTGGATGTGAACGGACAGCGCGTCCAGGGCCGCCACGTGCTGCTGGCGACCGGCTCCGTGCCGAAGTCGCTGCCCGGTCTGGAGATCGACGGCAACCGCGTCATCTCCTCGGACCACGCGCTGAAGCTGGACCGTGTGCCGAAGTCCGCGATCGTCCTGGGCGGCGGCGTCATCGGCGTCGAGTTCGCCTCGGCGTGGAAGTCCTTCGGTACCGACGTCACCATCGTCGAGGGCCTGAAGCACCTGGTCCCGGTCGAGGACGAGAACAGCTCCAAGCTTCTTGAGCGCGCTTTCCGCAAGCGCGGCATCAAGTTCAACCTCGGCACCTTCTTCGACAAGGCCGAGTACACGCAGGACGGCGTGCGGGTGACCCTCGCCGACGGCAAGACCTTCGAGGCGGAGGTGCTGCTGGTCGCGATCGGCCGCGGCCCGGTCTCGCAGGGCCTGGGCTACGAGGAGGCGGGTGTCGCGATGGACCGCGGCTACGTCCTCGTCGACGAGTACATGCAGACCAACGTCCCGACGATCTCGGCCGTCGGCGACCTGGTCCCGACCCTCCAGCTCGCACACGTCGGCTTCGCCGAGGGCATCCTGGTGGCGGAGCGGCTGGCCGGTCTCAAGACCGTTCCGGTCGACTACGACGGCGTGCCGAAGGTGACGTACTGCCACCCCGAGGTCGCCTCCGTCGGTATCACCGAGGCCAAGGCCAAGGAGATCTACGGTGCGGACAAGGTCGTCGCCCTCAAGTACAACCTCGCGGGCAACGGCAAGAGCAAGATCCTGAAGACCGCGGGCGAGATCAAGCTCGTCCAGGTCAAGGACGGTGCTGTGGTAGGCGTCCACATGGTCGGTGACCGTATGGGCGAGCAGGTCGGCGAAGCCCAGCTGATCTACAACTGGGAGGCGCTGCCGGCCGAGGTCGCGCAGCTCATCCACGCCCACCCGACGCAGAACGAGGCGATGGGCGAGGCCCACCTGGCCCTGGCCGGCAAGCCTCTCCACTCCCACGACTGATCCAGTCCCGGGGACGACCGACCACTTCCGCACATTCGTAAGGAGCAACTGAAACCATGTCGGTTTCCGTAACCCTTCCGGCGCTCGGCGAGAGCGTCACCGAGGGCACTGTCACCCGTTGGCTGAAGGCCGAGGGCGAGCGCGTCGAGGCCGACGAGCCGTTGCTCGAGGTCTCGACCGACAAGGTCGACACCGAGATCCCCGCACCCGCCTCCGGCGTGCTCGCGTCCATCAAGGTCGCCGAGGACGAGACCGTCGAGGTCGGCGCCGAGCTGGCCGTCATCGACGACGGCTCGGGTGCGCCCGCCGCCGCCGAGGCGCCCGCCGCCGAGGCGCCCGCTGCTGAGGCACCTGCTGCCGAGGCACCCGCCGCCGCACCGGCGGAGGAGGCCCCGGCGCCCGCCGCCGAGGCACCCGCCGCCGCTCCGGCCGGTGGCGCGTCCGGCACCGACGTCACCCTCCCGGCGCTCGGTGAGAGCGTCACCGAGGGCACCGTCACCCGCTGGCTGAAGGAGGTCGGCGAGGAGGTCGCGGAGGACGAGCCGCTGCTCGAGGTCTCCACGGACAAGGTCGACACCGAGATCCCCGCACCCGTCGCCGGTGTGCTGCTGGAGATCGTCGTCGGCGAGGACGAGACCGCCGAGGTCGGCGCCAAGCTGGCCGTCATCGGCGCTCCGGGCGCTGCCCCGGCCGCCGCTCCGGCCCCGGCCGCCCCGGCCCCCGCCCCGGCAGCACCTGCCGCTCCGGCTCCCGCCCCTGCCGCTCCGGAACCGGCCGCACCTGCCGCCCCGGCTCCCGCCGCTCCGGCACCGGCCGCACCTGCCGCCCCCGCCGCTCCGGCACCGGCTCCGGCCGCACCGGCCGCCCCGGCACCGGCCGCCCCGGCGCCGGCCGCCGTCGCTCCGGCCGCGCCCGCAGCGCCCTCCGGCGACGACGGCGCGTACGTCACGCCGCTGGTCCGCAAGCTCGCCGCCGAGAACGGCGTCGACCTGGGTGCGGTCAAGGGCACCGGCGTCGGTGGCCGTATCCGCAAGCAGGACGTCGTCGCCGCCGCGGAGGCCGCCAAGGCCGCCGCTGCCGCTCCGGCTCCGGCTGCCGCCGCCCCGGCGGCGGCCAAGGCCGCGCCGAAGATCGAGACGTCCCCGCTGCGCGGTCAGACGGTCAAGATGACCCGCATGCGCAAGGTCATCGGCGACAACATGATGAAGGCGCTGCACTCGCAGGCCCAGCTGACCACGGTCCTCGAGGTCGACATCACGAAGCTGATGAAGCTGCGCAACCAGGCCAAGGAGGCCTTCGCCGCGCGCGAGGGCGTCAAGCTGTCCCCGATGCCGTTCTTCGTGAAGGCGGCGGCCCAGGCGCTGAAGGCCCACCCGGTCGTCAACGCCCGGATCAACGAGGACGAGGGCACCATCACGTACTTCGACTCGGAGAACATCGGCATCGCCGTGGACGCCGAGAAGGGTCTGATGACCCCGGTCATCAAGGGTGCGGGCGACCTGAACATCGCCGGTATCGCGAAGAAGACCGCCGAGCTGGCCGGCAAGGCCCGCGGTGGCGGCCTCACCCCGGACGACATGTCCGGTGCCACCTTCACCGTCAGCAACACCGGTTCGCGCGGTGCGCTGTTCGACACGGTCATCGTGCCGCCGAACCAGGCCGCCATCCTGGGCATCGGCGCCACCGTCAAGCGTCCGGCGGTCATCGAGACCGCCGAGGGCACCGTCATCGGCGTCCGCGACATGACGTACCTCTCGCTCTCCTACGACCACCGTCTGGTGGACGGCGCGGACGCCGCCCGTTACCTGACGACGGTCAAGGCGATCCTCGAAGCGGGCGAGTTCGAGGTCGAGCTCGGCCTCTGAGCCGTGCGGTTGTAACCAGCCTCACCAGCGGCGCCCCCGTCCGGAACCCTTCCGGACGGGGGCGCCGCCGTATTGTCTAGACACCACCGGTCGCCCCGGCAACCGCGTCGGTGTGCGCGCCACCGGTTTGCCCCGAAGGAGCCCCCCATGACCCCGCCCGTCGTCCACTCGCTGCGCGAACAGATCCGCGAGCACATCGTGGAAGGGATAGTCAGCGGGCGCTGGAAGCCGGGGGAGCGGATCGTGGAGCGCCGCATCGCCACCGAACTGGAGGTCAGCCAGACGCCGGTGCGCGAGGCGCTGCGCGAGCTGGAGACACTGCGGCTGATCGAGTCGGCCCCCAACAAGGGCGTCCGGGTACGCAATCTCACCGCGGCCGATCTGGAGGAGAGCTACCCCGTACGGGCCGGGCTGGAGCAGATCGCCGCGGAGCTGGCGGCCCCGGCGCTCGGCGAGGACTGCTCGGCGCTCGCCCCGCACGTGGCGGCGCTGTACGAGGCGGACCGGCTGGCCGACGGGGAGGCGCAGGTGCGGCACACGGTGGCCTTCCACCGCGAGCTGGTGCGGGCCGCCGGCAACGCCGTGCTGCTGCACACCTGGGAGGGGCTGGGGATCGAGGTGTTCACGGCCCTGTCGATCCGCTGGCTGGGCACCGTGCAGAAGTCGTACGCCGAGGAGCACGAGGCCCTCATCGAGGCGTTCCTGCGGCGGGACCCGCGGATCGCCGTGCTGGTGAAGCAGCACGTCCTCGGCTGCGCGCCGCGCGCCTGAGACCGGGCACGAGCGGGCGCCCATCTGCGGCGCGTCCCGCTCCGCCGTGCAGGTCAGCGCCCGTTTCGCCCTGTTGATCCCGTCACTCCGTGCCCCATTTCGCGGCACCGCATGCCACTTTTCTTCATATCGAGAAGTTTTGCCCTTCACCCTTTGATCGATCATCGATCGGAGACTTACAGTTCATCAGCGGGCCCACCGGCCCGATCGCCCTGTCCTGCCAGTCAGGGCCTTCTCCACCCCCCTCCACTCCGGAAGGCGGCGATCATGACCGACCCCGTAGCAAAGCTTCCGAGCGAGCTCGACCAGCTCCCGGACCGCGACCCCGAGGAGACCGCCGAATGGGCGGCCTCCCTGGACGCCGTCACCAAGGCCGCGGGCCCGCACCGCGCCGCTTATCTGATGCGGCGTTCGCTCCAGCACGCCGAGGGCGCCGGCATCGCGCTGCCCAAGCTGCTGGAGAGCGATTACGTCAACACCATCCCCACCTCCGCCGAGCCCGCGTTCGACGGCGACCTGGAGATGGAATCGAAGATCACCGCGTGGAACCGCTGGAACGCGGCCGCGATGGTCACCCGGGGCGCCCGGTACGGCGTCGGCGGCCACATCGCCACGTTCGCCTCGGCGGCCTGGCTGTACGAGACGGGCTTCAACCACTTCTTCCGCGGCAAGGAAGGTGACGGCTCCGGCGACCAGCTCTACATCCAGGGCCACGCCTCGCCCGGCATCTACGCCCGCGCCTTCCTCGACGGCCGCCTCAGCGAGCAGCAGCTCGACAACTTCCGCCAGGAGTCCGGTGGCGACGGCCTGCCGTCCTACCCGCACCCGCGGCGACTGCCCTGGCTGTGGGAGTTCCCCACCGTGTCGATGGGCCTCGGCCCGCTCTCGGCGATCTACCAGGCGCGCTTCAACCGCTATCTGTCCAACCGCAGCATCAAGGACACGTCGAACTCCCACGTCTGGGCCTTCCTGGGCGACGGCGAGATGGACGAGCCCGAGTCGACCGCCGCCCTCGCCCTCGCGGCCCGTGAGCAGCTCGACAACCTGACCTTCGTCATCAACTGCAACCTGCAGCGGCTCGACGGTCCGGTGCGCGCCAACTTCCGCGTGGTCCAGGAGCTGGAGGGCGCGTTCCGCGGAGCCGGCTGGAACGTCATCAAGACGCTCTGGGGCAACGCCTGGGACGAGCTGTTCCAGCTCGACACCACGGGTGCGCTGCTCCGCCGTCTCCGCGAGGTCCCGGACGCACAGTTCCAGACGTACGCGACGCGCGACGTGGCCTACATCCGCCAGCACTTCTTCGGCACCGAGCCCGCGCTCGTCGAACTGGCGAAACTGCTCACCGACGCGAAGATCGCGGAGTGCTTCTACAGCTCCCGGGGCGGCCACGAGGCCCGCAAGGTGTACGCGGCCTACCGCGCGGCCGTCGAGCACAAGGGCGCGCCGACCGTGATCCTGGCCCAGACGGTCAAGGGCTACACGCTCGGCAAGGGCTTCGAGTCCAAGAACGCCAACCACCAGATGAAGAAGCTGTCGATCGACGAGTTCAAGGGCATGCGCGAGCTGCTCGGCCTCCCGATCCCGGACAGCGCCTTCGAGGACGGGCTGGTTCCCTACGGCCACCCGGGCGCCGACTCCCCCGAGGTCCGTTACCTCCAGGAGCGCCGTGCCGCCCTCGGTGGTCCCGCCCCCGCCCGCCGGGTGCACGCCGTCGCGCTGCCCCAGCCGGAGGAGCGTGCCTTCAAGGCCCTGTACAAGGGGTCGGGCAAGCAGGAGATGGCCACCACCATGGCGTTCGTCCGCCTGGTGAAGGACCTGATGCGGGACAAGGAGACCGGCAGGCGCTGGGTTCCGATCGTCCCGGACGAGGCCCGTACCTTCGGTATGGAGTCGCTGTTCCCCTCGGCCGGCATCTACTCCCCGATGGGGCAGACGTACGACCCGGTCGACCGCGACCAGCTGATGTACTACAAGGAGGCCAAGGACGGCCAGATCCTCAACGAGGGGATCACCGAGGCCGGGGCCATGGCCGACTTCATCGCCGCCTCCACGTCGTACGCGACGCACGGCGAGACGATGATCCCGTTCTACATCTTCTACTCGATGTTCGGCTGGCAGCGGACCGGCGACCAGATGTGGCAGCTCGCCGACCAGCTCGGCAAGGGCTTCATCGTCGGCGCCACGGCAGGCCGTACGACGCTGACGGGTGAGGGCCTCCAGCACGCGGACGGCCACTCGCACCTGATCGCGTCCACGAACCCGGCGTCGCTCAACTACGACCCGGCGTTCGCGTACGAGATCGCGGTGATCGTCAAGGACGGTCTGCGGCGGATGTACGGCCCCGAGGCCGAGAACGTCTTCTACTACCTGACGGTCTACAACGAGCCGAAGCAGCAGCCCGCGATGCCCGAGGGCGTCGAGGAGGGCATCGTCAAGGGCCTGTACCGCTTCAAGGAGGGCACGGCCGCCTCGGCGGACGCACCGCGCCTCCAGCTCATCGGTTCGGGCACGGCGATCCACTGGGCCCTGGAGGCCCAGGAGCTGCTGGCCGCCGACTGGGGTGTCACGGCCGACGTCTGGTCCGCCACCTCGTGGGGCGAGCTGCGCCGCGACGCGCTGGAGTCCGACGAGGCGCTGCTCCGCGGCGAGGAGCGCGTGCCCTACGTGACCCAGGCGCTCTCCGGCGCGCCGGGCCCGGTGCTCGCGGTCAGCGACTGGATGCGCGCGGTCCCGGACCAGATCAGCCAGTGGGTGGAGCAGGACTGGTCCTCGCTGGGCACGGACGGCTTCGGCCTCTCCGACACCCGCGAGGGTGCCCGGCGCCACTTCGGCGTCGACGCGCAGTCCGTCGCGGTCGCCGCGCTGGCCCAGCTGGCCCGCCGCGGTGAGATCCCGGCCTCCAAGGTCAAGGAGGCCCGGGAGAAGTACGGCATGTGAGCCCGCGCGGGGCCGGGTACCGGGTCACCCGGTACCCGGCCCCGCCGTGGTCGGCGGGGCGCCGCCACAATGGGTTCCATGCGTGCTGCCCGGCTGATCAAGATGGTGCTGCTCCTGCAGTCCCGGCCCTCCATGACCGCCACCGAGCTGGCCGGGGAGCTGGAGGTGTCGGAGCGCACCGTGACCCGGGACGCCCAGGCCCTCTCCGAGGCGGGTGTGCCGGTGTACGCGGCCCGGGGCCGGGCCGGTGGCTACCGGCTCGTGGGCGGCTACCGCACCCGGCTGACCGGGCTGGCCCGTCATGAGGCCGAGGCCCTCTTCCTGTCGGGACTGCCTTCCGCGCTGCGCGAGATGGGGCTCGACGACGCCGCTTCGGCCGCCCGGCTGAAGGTGTCGGCCGCGCTGCTCCCCTCGCTCAGGGACGCCTCGCGCACCGCCGCCCAGCGCTTCCATCTGGACGCCCCCGGCTGGTACCACGATCCCGCCACCCCCGAACTGCTGCCCGCCGTCGCGGAGGCCGTCTGGGACGACCGGCTGGTCAGGGCCCGTTACCGCCGCCATCCCTCGGGCGAGGTGGAGCGGGAGCTGGCCCCGCACGGGCTCGTCCTGAAGGCCGGGGTCTGGTATCTCTGCGCCCGGGCCGGGGACGACTTCCGGGTGTACCGGATCGACCGTTTCACCGCCGTGACCGTGTCGGAGACCCGCTTCGCACGGGACGAGGACTTCGACCTGCCGCGCTTCTGGGAGGACCGGGCCGCGCAGTTCGCCCGCTCGATCCTGCGTGCCGAGGTGACCGTGCGGCTGTCGGAAGAGGGCGTACGGCGGCTGCCGCGAGTCGTGGACCGGGCCGCCGCCGACGAGGCGCTGGCCGGGGCCCCGGATCCGGACCCGCGGGGCCGACGCACGGTCGTGCTGCCGGTCGAGTCCGAGGAGGTGGCGTACAGCCAGCTTCTGGTCCTCGGGCCCGAGGTGGAGGTCCTGGCACCCGCCACGCTGCGCGAACGTTTTGCCGATACGGCCGAACGACTGCGCGATCTTTATCGCTGAAGTGGCCCGGAAGTGATGCCGCGGGCATCATTCCGGTGTCTGCGCGTGCGTCGCCCGCCGTCGGGGCAGATGCTGGACCCGTGATGGACGAGACGGAGTTCTGGGAGATCATCGACAGCACCCGCGAGGCCGCCGAGGGCGACCCCGAGGACCACGCCGACCTGCTCGTCGAACGGCTGGTGCAGTTCGATCCCGACTCCGTGCTGGACTTCGCCCGGCACTTCGAGGCCCGCTACAACCGTGCGTACCGCTGGGACCTGTGGGGCGCGGCGGCCGTGCTGCTCGGCGGGGCGAGCGACGACGCGTTCGACTACTTCCGATGCTGGCTGATCGGACAGGGCCGGGAGGTCTTCGAGGGCGCGGTGCACGACCCGGACGACCTGGCCGAGCTGCTGGACGACTTCGACGAGGAGCTGGACGGGGACGGCGAGGAGCTCGGTTACGCCGCCGACGAGGCCTACGAGCAGCTCACCGGGGTCGTCGCCCCGGACCTGGGGCTGCCGCCCCAGCCCGCGGAGCCGGCGGGCACCCCGGTGAACCTCGATGACGAGACGGCGCTGGCGGCACGCTTCCCCTCGCTCATGGACCGCTTCGGCGCGGTGTGAACCCGCCGCTCCGGCCGTTCAAGGCGTGAGCGAACGGCCCATCAGCACGTCGTCGACGTAGCGCCCGTGCAGGAAGAACTCATCCCTCAGCACGCCCTCCACCACGAACCCCTCGTCGGTGTACAGCGCGCGGGCCGGGGCGTTGTGCCCGAGTACGCGCAGCGTGACGCGGTTCGCGCCCTGCCGCCGCGCCTCGGCGAAGGAGGCCCGCAGCAGGGCCCGCCCCACACCGTGTCCGCGCGCCCACTCGGCCACCGCCAGCCCCTGTATCTGCCGCACGTGCGCGTTGCAGGCCAGTGGGGTGGGCGGGACGATCCGGATGTAACCGGCCGTGCGCGGCCCTTCGTCCGGACCTCCGGTCTCCGCCACGAGCACGTCCTCGGGGCGGTGCCGCTCGTCGAAGAAGGTGTCGTACGGCGGCTGCGGCCTCGGCTGCACCGCGTGCAGCGTCGACCAGGTGGCCCGGTCGAGCTCCCCGAGGGCGTCGTCGTCCTCGGGAACGGCGCGGCGGACGGGGCGCAGGGAGAACGGCGTCATGACATCACTGTGCCACGCCGCATTCCACGTGATCGATGGGGCAGGATGGATTCATGCCGCCCTCCCGTATCGCCGTCAGCGGATCGTCCGGACTCATCGGAGCGGCGCTCGTGCGTTCGCTGCGTGCCGACGGGCACGAGGTGGTGCGGCTGGTGCGCCGCCCGGCCGCCACCGGCGACGAGGTGGAGTGGGACCCGAAGCGCCAGTACGTCGACGTGGCGGGCCTCGTCGGCTGCGACGCGGTCGTCCACCTCGCCGGCGCGGGCGTCGGGGACCACCGGTGGACCGACGCGTACAAGCGGGAGATCCGCGACAGCCGGGTGCTGGGCACCGCGGCCGTCGCCGAGGCGGTGGCCTCCCTGGACACCCCACCCAAGGTGCTGCTGTCCGGGTCGGCCATCGGCTTCTACGGGGACACCGGGGACCGCGCCGTGGACGAGAGCGCCCCGCCCGGTGACGGCTTCCTGCCCACCGTGTGCGTGGAGTGGGAGGAGGCCACGGCCCCCGCCGAGGAAGCGGGCGTGCGCACGGTCCACGCCCGGACCGGACTGGTCGTCTCACGGCGGGGCGGGGCCTGGGGGCGGCTCTTCCCCCTGTTCAAGGCGGGGCTCGGCGGGCGGATGGGCAACGGCCGGCAGTACTGGAGCTTCATCGCGCTGCACGACCACATCGCGGCGCTGCGGCACATCCTGGACACCGAGACGCTGGCCGGCGCGGTGAATCTGACGAGCCCCTCCCCCGTCACCAACGGCCAGGTGACGGCTGCCATGGGGCGGGTGCTGCGGCGTCCGACCCTGTTCACCGCTCCGGCGCCCGCGCTGAAGGCCGCGCTCGGCGAATTCGCCGGGGACGTCCTGGGCAGCCAGCGGGTGCTGCCCGGCCAACTTCTCGACTCGGGCTTCGCGTTCGCGTTTCCCGGGATCGACGACGCGATCCGCTCCGCACTGCGCTGACCACGGCCTGACCCCCCGGTGGCCCCGGCACCCGGCCCCCGTGCGACCCCGTGCTCCGGTGCCCGGGGTGCGCGCGACTACGCCTCTCTCGGCCATACACCTAGCCTCGACCCGAACTCGGGCGTTCCGGGGACCTGTTGGGGGCAATAGCCCCCCACCAGTCGCACCGACTCGGGGAGGGGCACGTGTTCAGGGGACACACAGCGGACCACGCGGATGTGGTCATCATCGGGGCCGGGATCGCCGGCCTGTCGGCCGCACACCAGCTGATCGGCGCGGGGGTGGGCGTCAGCGTTCTGGAAGCAGCGGCGCAGGTGGGCGGCCGGATGGCCACCCAGGAGGTGGACGGTTTCCGGCTCGACCATCTGGGGCCCCTGCTCAGTTCCGCGTATCCGGAGCTGAGCGGCACCCCGGCGCTCGAAGGTCTGGCACTGCGGGACTTCGCTCCCGGGGTGCTCGTCCACAGCGGGGGGCGGCAGTACCGCGCCGGGGACGTACGGAGCGCACGGGGCGCACTCCGCGCCGCGCGTTCCCGGCCGAGCGCCCCTCACGCCCCTCTGGGCGGGGCCATCGAACAGGCCAGGCTCGGTGCCTGGCTGGCCCGTCTCGCCGCCACTCCGGAGTCCCGGATCCTGGCAAGGCCCGACAGGGCCGCGCTCGGCGCGCTCTCGGCACGCGGCCTCTCGCCCCGTGTCGTCGCCGGATTCCTGCGCCCCCTGCTCTCGGCGCTGCTCGGCGATCCCGGGCTCACCACGTCGAGCCGCATGGCCGACCTCACGCTCCGGGAACACGCACGCGGCCGGCTCTGTGTGCCCGCGGGTGGCTCCGCGACCCTGCCCGAGCTTCTGGCGGCCACCCTGCCGCCCGGGACCGTACGCACCGGGGTGCACGTGACGGCCGCCGACATCACCTCCGTACGGACCAAGGAGCACGGCGAGCTCGGCTGCCGGTCGCTCCTGCTGGCCACCGGTGCGGGAGCCGCCGCCGAGCTGCTGCCGGGGCTGCGGATGCCCGCGTTCCACCCGGTGACGGTGGTGCACCACACAGCGGGGGAGGCGCCACCGACCGGCGGCCGGCTGCTGCTGGACGCGGACCGCTCGGGGCCGGTCGCGCACACCGCGGTGATGAGCGAGGTCGATCCCTCGCGCGCGCCTCGCGGCCGGGTCCTGATCACCTCGACGGTGCTCGGCACACCGCCGTCGGACCTCGACCGGGACGTGCGCGCGCACCTCGCCGGGCTGTACGGTGTCCCCACCGACGACTGGCAGCTGCTGGCCGCCCGGCACGATCCGGAGGCGGTCCCCGCCATGCCGCCGCCGCACGATCCGCGCCGGCCGGTCCGGCTGCTCACCGGGCTGTACGTGTGCGGTGACCACCGCGACACCAGCACGGTCCAGGGTGCCCTGCGCTCGGGCAGGCGCGCCGCCTCGGCGATCCTCACCGACCTGGGGGTGCGCCGGGGGCCGACGGACGGGACGGAGCTGCCCGCCGCGGCGTAGGCCCGCCGGTCAGCCGAGCGCGGCGACCCGGTCGCGGTAGCCCCGTACGGCGACGGCGTCCCGGTAGGGCTCCAGGCGGCGCTCGAAGTCCCGTACGTACTCCATCGCGCGCACCGACCGCATCTCCGCGGCCTGCTGGGCGGACTCGGCGCCCAGCAGGCACGCCTGGTCCAGCTCGCCGAGCCCGAGCCGCGCGGAGGCGAGCACCACCCGGCAGAACAGTCTGCTCCGGGCGTACACCGGCGCCCGCAGCTGAAGAGACCGCTCGGCGTGCTGGGCGGCGGCGCGGTACTGCTGCAGGTCGCGGTGGCAGTGGCCGAACTCGTCGGCGAGCTGGGCCTCGTCGAAATAGCGGGCCCAGTGCGGCACGTCGTCGCCGGGCCGGGAGATCCCCAGCGCGCGTTCCGCGCGTACGAGCGCGGCGACGCAGGTCCTGGCCTCGCCGAGGACGCCGTGTCCTCGGGCCTCGACCGCGTGCAGCAGGGCCAGGACGACGGGCGGCGCGGAGGAGCCGATGCCCTGCTGGGCGACGCGGGCGAGCTGCACGGCCTCCCTGCCGTGGCCCAGGTAGACCGCCTGCCGGCTCATGGTGATCAGGACGAAGGCACCGTACGCCCGGTCCCCGGCGGCCTGGGCGAGCCGCAGCGCCTGGACGAAGTACCGCTGGGCGAGGCCGTGCGCGCCGATGTCGTAGGAGGTCCATCCCGCGAGCCGGGTCAGATCCGCGGCGGCGGAGAACAGCCTGCGGCCCAACACCTCGCCGTAGCTCCCCCGGAGCATGGGCTCGGTCTCGTGTTCCAGATACCGCACGAGGGCCTGCCGGGCGTGGCCGCCGCCATAGGTGTTGTCCAGCGTGCGGAAGAGCTCACCCACCGAGCGCAGGGCGGCGACATCACCGCTGCCGACCCGCTCGCCCGCCCCGCGGTCGGTCTGCCGCTGGCGCGGGACGCCCAGCATCGGTGCCGCCGGCGCGGGCGGACGGACGGAGCCGGGGCCTCGGGAGCCGCCGGCCCGTAGGCCGTGGACGCTCGGCGCGTGCGTCACACCGGGGACGCCGGCTGTGTGGGCGCCGGTCCCGTGGGCCTGGTGGAGCCCGTGCGGGGCCCGGGTGCTCTCGGCCTCGGCGGGCGTCCGTGGGGCGGGCAGGGCGGAGGCGCCGTTCGCACGGTTCGGCGGCTCACCGCGGCCGACCCGTTCGTCGGCCCGTCCGATCAGCCAGTCCCGGCTGGGGACGACCAGTCCGGCGGGCGTGAACGCGATCTTGCGCAGTTCGGCGTGGCTGCCGGAGTCCTTGCGCCACAGCCCGCTGACGATGTCGACCGCCTCGGCGGGCGTGGCCGCGAACTCCAGGCCGGCGTAGACGGGTGCGCACGCGTCCAGGCCCAGGTCCTGGGCGGAGAGCCGGCGGCCGAGCCGCCTGGTGAAGACCTCGGCGATCAGCGCGGGGGTGGTGCCCCGGGGCTGCTGGCCGCGCAGCCAGCGGGTCACCGAGGTCTTGTCGTATCGCAGGTCGAGCCCGTGTTCGAGGCCGAGCTGGTCCACCCGGCGGGCCAGGCCCGCGTGGGAGAACCCGGCCTCCGCGATGAGGGCAGCGAGCCGCCGGTTCGGGGTGCGCTGCGGAGGTCGTTCCGACATCAGCTGTAAGGTCTCCTGCCTTCGGCGCCGGGCGGGCAGCCCTTACGGACTCCCCCACAAGTGGGAGCGGGCGAGCCCGTTATGGAACGGCGCGAACTTAACCGCCCCTGCGGCGAGGCCGAGGACCTTCGCTCCACATTCATCCGATCGTGTGAGAATTGTCGGATCGCTGACGGGAAGCGCTCTGTCCGGAACCTGCCCGACTCCGAGTTCCGGGGCGGTCGTACAGTGGCTGAGGGCGCACACGCATGGTGACGCGGCTCCGGGGACACCCTCCGGCCCTCCGGCACCGCGAGTAGGGAGGCACCCGAGTGAGTGAGCTGCGATTCGTCCGTCTGGGCTTCGGCGAGGAGGCGGTCGACTACCAGGAGGCCTGGCAGGAGCAGCGCGAGGTGCATGCCGCCCGGTTCGAGGACACCGTCCCCGACACCTGTCTGCTCCTCGAGCACCCGCCCGTCTACACGGCGGGACGGCGCACCACGGAGAGCGAACGCCCGCTGGACGGCACTCCCGTCATCGACGTCGACCGCGGCGGGAAGATCACCTGGCACGGCCCCGGGCAGCTCGTCGGCTACCCGATCCTGAAGCTGCCCCGCCCGGTGGACGTGGTCGCTCACGTCCGCCGCCTGGAGGACGCCCTGATCCGCACGGCCGCGGAGTTCGGCGTGGAGACCAGCCGGGTCGAGGGCCGCAGCGGTGTCTGGGTCCTCGGCGACCCGGTCGAGGACCGTCCGCCGCTCGGCGGACTCTCCCTGGACTTCGACCCGCGGCTGCACGACGAGGAGTTCGACCCCCGGCTGAACGGCCCCGAGTACGCGCCGTCCAACGCGGGCCAGCGCCGCGAGGACCGTAAGCTCGCCGCGATCGGCATCCGGGTCGCCAAGGGCGTGACCATGCACGGCTTCGCGCTGAACGTGAACCCCGACAACACCTGGTTCGACCGGATCGTGCCGTGCGGCATCCGGGACGCGGGCGTGACCTCGCTCTCGTACGAGGCGGGCCGCCGGATCACGATCGCCGAGGTCCTCCCGGTGGCCGAGAAGCACCTGAGAGACGTCCTGGAGAACGCGGAGCTCGCGCCCCGCGTCGTCGCGCCGAAGGAACCCGCCGGGGAGCCTGCCGCGGAGCCGGTCGCCTCGGCTTAGGGAATAGGCCCTGCCGCCCACAGGTTGGCCGGACGCAGGGCCGTTCTAACCACGGGCGTACCCTGGTGTTCGCCGAAGAATCCAATGCAGCGAAAGCAAAGGGGTGCCGGAGTGTCCGGTGTCGCACCCGACGGGCGCAAGATGCTGCGCCTGGAGGTCCGAAACAGCCAGACCCCCATCGAGCGCAAGCCCGAGTGGATCAAAACCCGGGCGAAGATGGGCCCCGAGTACACGAAGATGCAGGCGCTCGTGAAGGGCGAGGGCCTGCACACCGTGTGCCAGGAGGCCGGCTGTCCGAACATCTACGAATGCTGGGAAGACCGCGAGGCGACCTTCCTCATCGGCGGCGACCAGTGCACCCGGCGCTGCGACTTCTGCCAGATCGACACGGGGAAGCCGCAGGCCCTGGACCGTGACGAGCCGCGCCGCGTGGGCGAGTCCGTCGTGACGATGGACCTGAACTACGCCACCATCACCGGCGTCGCGCGCGACGACCTGGACGACGGCGGTGCCTGGCTGTACGCGGAGACCGTGCGCCAGATCCACGCCCTGACCGCGGGCCGGGAGGGCGGCGCCACCAAGGTGGAGCTGCTCATCCCCGACTTCAACGCGGAGCCGGAGCAGCTCGCCGAGGTCTTCTCCTCGCGCCCCCAGGTGCTCGCGCACAACGTCGAGACGGTGCCACGGATCTTCAAGCGGATCCGCCCCGGCTTCCGTTACGAGCGCTCCCTGGAGGTCATCACCCGGGCCCGCGAAGCCGGTCTGGTGACGAAGTCCAACCTGATCCTCGGCATGGGCGAGACCCGCGAGGAAGTCAGCGAGGCGCTCCAGGACCTGCACGACGCGGGTTGCGAGCTCATCACGATTACGCAGTACCTCCGGCCCTCCGCACGGCACCACCCGGTCGAGCGCTGGGTGAAGCCGCACGAGTTCGTGGAGCTGAAGGACGAGGCCGACGCGATCGGTTACTCCGGTGTCATGTCGGGCCCGCTGGTGCGTTCCTCGTACCGCGCGGGACGGCTCTTCCAGCAGGCGATGGAACGGCGCGACGCGAAGGCTGCGGCCCCGTCCGCCGTGTGAATCGGAGCACAAGGCACTACTGAGCGGTAATGGCCTCGACGACGCGGCCCGTACGACCCCCGCAGGCCGGGGGCCCGTATGGGCCGCGTCGGCGTGCGGGGCGCCGGAATCAGAGTTTCATTGGTGTTTGACCGACCGGTCATGCACTGGTAACACCGAGCAGTGACCCTAGGTACATACGCGGTGGCTCCCGCAGCCGCCGCCGTCATTGCTTCCCGCTACCCAGTGCGCGCCGGACGCGCGCGCATCCGCTCCGAGGGGGAACACTCACGATGCACGCCGCACCGGTACGAGCCAGCGCCATCCCGACCGTGACCACCGCGCTCCGCGCGGTCGAGTCGCTGCTCATGAGCGGCGGCCAGCGCACCGCCCGCCGCAACGCCTGGACGGCGGTCCTGGAGGACCGCCGCAGGGCACAGGACCGGGTCGAAGCGGAGCACGTGCTGAAGGCTGTGGCCGACCACCGTTCCTAGGTCACCTCCTCGCCACGTAAACTTCGGTACATGGCGAGGAAGGCAAACACTGACGGCGCGGACAGCGCCGAGAACGCGGGGCGGCTCAAGCAGATCGCCCTGACCTACAAGATGACCAGGCGGTCGGACCCGAAGGTGGGTCTCGTCGTCGCGGGTGTGGGAATCGTCACCTTCGGTGTCCTCCTCGCCATCGGTTTCCTGATCGGTCACCCCATCTACGCGGGCATTCTGGGCTTCGTCCTGGCCTTCCTCGCGATGGCGATCATCTTCGGGCGGCGCGCCGAGCGCGCGGCCTTCGGACAGATGGAGGGCCAGCCGGGCGCGGCGGCCGCGGTGCTCGACCGGGTGGGACGCGGTTGGACCACGACCCCGGCCGTGGCGATGAACCGCAGCCAGGACGTCGTCCACCGGGCGGTCGGCAAGGCGGGCATCGTCCTGGTGGCGGAGGGCAACCCGAACCGGGTGAAGAGCCTGCTGGCGGCCGAGAAGAAGCGGATGGCCCGCATCGTCGTCGACGTACCGGTGCACGACATCATCGTCGGCGACGGCGAGGGTCAGGTGCCGCTGAAGAAGGTGCGCACCACGATGCTGAAGCTCCCCCGGGTCCTGACCGGCCCGCAGGTGACGGCGGCCAACGACCGGCTCCGGGCGATGGGTGACCTGATGAGCAACATGCCGCTGCCGAAGGGGCCGATGCCGAAGGGCATGCGGATGCCGCGCGGCGGAAAGATGCGCTGACCGAACACGTGCGAAGAGAGCGGCCCCCCGGATGAGCACGTCGTCCGGGGGGCCGCTCTTCTCGGTCCCGCTCCTCGTACGTCTCAGATGCGGACCTGGACCGCGCGGGCCAGCCGGTCGTGGAGTCCGCGGCCGTCGCGGTCCCAGACGATGGCGGGGATCACCAGGAGGAGCAGCACGCTCCGGACGACGACCCGCACGACACCGAGCCGCTCTCCGCCCTCCCCGATGACCCGCAGGCCCAGAATCCGTTTGCCCGGGGTGGAGCCGATGGTTCCGACCGTCAGCAGGCTCATGACGAGGAAGACGCCGAGCGCCCAGTTCCCGGTCGCCTGCTGGTCACCGCGAGCGATCAGCCCGTATGCGATCAGCATGCACAGGGCCCAGTCGACGAAGAGGGCCCCGAAGCGCCGGCCGAGCGGAGCCAGGGACCCCGGGCCTTCCTGGGGCAGACCGAGGCGCTCGCCCCGGTAACCGAAGTCGGCGCCCATCTCCTCGGCCGCCGCGCGCGGCCCCGAGAGCCACGATCCGATTGCTTGCCTGTTGTCCACCCGTCCACGGTACTGCGCCCCGGTTCGCACCCGGTCGCGGGGCACCGGAACACGTCGCCGAGGTGCCGCTCACAACCGGGCTGGTTAACTTGAGCGAAACAATTGGGTCACGCCGGAGAAATCCCGTCTGCCTAAGGTCGGGTCCAGCGTGTGCCACCGCACTGGCCACACAGACGAGCTGCAACCCCGCCCTTTCCCGGGTCGGGAGTAGGAGGAGTTGGATGTTCCAGAACGCCGACGAAGTCCAGAAGTACATCGCCGACAACGACGTCAAGTTCATCGACGTCCGGTTCTGCGACCTGCCGGGTGTGATGCAGCACTTCACGATTCCCGCAGCGACCTTCGACCCGGCCGAGGAACTGGCTTTCGACGGATCCTCGATCCGCGGCTTCCAGGCCATCCACGAGTCCGACATGGCGCTCCGCGCGGACCTGTCCACGGCCCGGGTCGACCCGTTCCGCCGCGACAAGACGGTGAACGTCAACTTCTTCATCCACGACCCGATCACCGGCGAGCAGTACAGCCGTGACCCGCGGAACGTGGCCAAGAAGGCCGAGGCGTACCTGGCGTCGACCGGTGTCGCCGACACCGCGTACTTCGGCCCCGAGGCGGAGTTCTACGTCTTCGACAACGTCCGCTTCCAGACGTCGGCGAACGAGAGCTTCTACCACATCGACTCCGAGGCCGGCGCCTGGAACACCGGTGCGACCGAGAACAACCGGGGTTACAAGGTCCGCTACAAGGGCGGCTACTTCCCCACCCCGCCGGTCGACCACTTCGCCGACCTGCGTGCCGAGATCTCCCTGGAGCTGGACAAGAACGGCCTCCAGGTCGAGCGCCAGCACCACGAGGTCGGCACCGCCGGCCAGGCCGAGATCAACTACAAGTTCAACACGCTGCTCGCCGCGGCCGACGACCTGATGCTCTTCAAGTACATCGTGAAGAACGTCGCCTGGCGCAACGGCAAGACCGCGACCTTCATGCCGAAGCCGATCTTCGGTGACAACGGCTCGGGCATGCACGTGCACCAGTCGCTGTGGCAGGGCGGCACGCCGCTCTTCTACGACGAGCAGGGTTACGCCGGCCTCTCGGACATGGCGCGCTACTACATCGGCGGCATCCTGAAGCACGCCCCGTCGCTGCTGGCCTTCACCAACCCGACGGTCAACTCCTACCACCGCCTGGTCCCCGGCTTCGAAGCCCCGGTCAACATGGTGTACTCGCAGCGCAACCGCTCGGCCGCGATGCGTATCCCGATCACGGGCTCCAACCCGAAGGCCAAGCGCGTCGAGTTCCGCGCCCCCGACCCGTCCTCGAACCCGTACCTGGCGTTCTCGGCCCTGCTGATGGCCGGCCTGGACGGCGTCAAGAACAAGATCGAGCCGCCGGAGCCGATCGACAAGGACCTCTACGAGCTGGCCCCCGAGGAGCACGCGAGCGTCCAGCAGGTCCCGACCTCGCTCCCGGCCGTCCTCGACGCGCTGGAGCAGGACCACGAGTACCTCCAGGCCGGCGGCGTCTTCACGCCGGACCTGATCGAGACGTGGATCGACTACAAGCGCACCCACGAGATCGCCCCGATCCAGCTGCGCCCGCACCCGCACGAGTTCGAGCTCTACTTCGACCTCTAGACCTGGTGCACCGCGTGTGACCCCTCGGATCACTCCCTGACTGAGGACCGAGAGCCGGCGAGGGCCGCCACCCCGTGTGAACGGGTGGCGGCCCTCGCCGTTCGGGTTTCCTGGCCGGCCCGGACTCCTCCGGCCAGCCGCTTTGTCCCGCTGCTGGAGAAAGCTGTGTTCCGGTACGTCAAAGGGCTATCTGGCGGCCGCAAAAGCCATTACCTTCCTGACCTGTACCGGACAACACGGACGGGCTGTCCTCCCCTCCCCCTCGCGGGCACCCGTCTCCCGGCGCGGCGGCGCGCGCCTGTGCTCCACATCCCGGCCCCGTCACCCCACGGAGGATTCGCGTGCACAGGAGACCCACCCGGCCCCTCTCGGCGCTCGTCTGCACCCTGCTCGTCGCCGCGGGCGCCCTCACCGCTCACCAGAGACCGGCGGAAGCGGCACCGGCCGCCGACGCATTCCAGCAGGTCACCCTCGCCAAAGGGGTGGCCGAGACCGGTGAGCCGATGACGCTCGCCGTGCTGCCCGACAGGTCCGTTCTGCATACGTCCCGGGACGGCACCCTTCGCCTCACGGATGCCGCGGGCACCACCGAGGTCGCCGGAGAACTGGACGTCTACTCGCACGACGAGGAAGGCCTCCAGGGCGTCGCGGTGGATCCAGGCTTCACCACCAACCGCTTCGTCTACCTCTACTACGCCCCGAAGCTCTCGACCCCCGCGGGAGACGCCCCCGCGAACGGTTCGGCGGCCGACTTCGCACCGTTCGACGGCGTCAACCGGCTCTCCCGGTTCGTCCTCAGGACGGACGGCACCCTGGACACCGCCACCGAGAAGAAGGTCATCGACGTCCCCGCGAGCCGTGGCCTCTGCTGCCACGTGGGCGGCGACATCGACTTCGACGCCCAGGGCAACCTGTACCTCTCCACCGGGGACGACAGCAACCCGTTCGCCTCCGACGGCTACTCCCCCCTCGACGAGCGGCCCGACCGCAATCCCGCGTACGACGCCCAGCGTTCGTCGGGCAACACCAACGACCTGCGCGGCAAAGTGCTCCGCGTCAAGGTCGGTGCCGACGGCGGCTACACCGTCCCGTCGGGCAACCTCTTCGCCCCCGGCACCGCGAGGACCAGGCCCGAGATCTACGCCATGGGCTTCCGCAACCCCTTCCGGATGAGCGTCGACAAGCCCACCGGCATCGTGTACGTCGGTGACTACGGCCCCGACGCGGGTACCGCGAACGCGTCCCGGGGACCCGCGGGGCAGGTCGAGTTCAACCGGATCACCAAGGCCGGCAACTTCGGCTGGCCCTACTGCACCGGCAAGAACAACGCCTACGTCGACCACGACTTCGCCACCTCGACGCCCGGAGCCGCCTTCTCCTGCTCCGCCCCCAGGAACACCTCACCGAACAACACCGGCCTGACCGACCTGCCCCCGGCCCAGCCTGCCTGGATCCCGTACGACGGCGGCTCGGTGCCCGAATTCGGCAACGGCTCGGAATCACCCATGGCCGGCCCCGTCTACCGTTACGACGCGGCGTCCACCTCCGCGGTCAAGTTCCCCGAGAGCTTCGACGGCGACTTCTTCGCCGGCGAGTTCGGCCGCAGGTGGATCAAGCGCATCGAGCAGGGCTCGGACGGAGGCGTCCAGTCGATCAACGCCTTCCCCTGGCAGGGCACCCAGGTCATGGATTCGGCCTTCGGTCCGGACGGCGCGCTCTATGTGCTCGACTACGGCACCGGCTACTTCAACGGTGACGCCAACAGTGCGCTGTACCGCATCGAGAACGTCACCGGAGGACGCTCGCCCCTTGCCAAGGCGGCGGCGGACCGGACGTCGGGGGCGGCCCCGCTCACGGTCCGGTTCTCCTCGGCCGGGAGTTCCGATCCCGACGGCGACCCCCTGAGCCACGCCTGGAAGTTCGGCGACGGGGCCACCTCGACGGCGGCGAACCCCTCGCACACCTACGCCGCCAACGGCCGCTACACCGCGGAACTGACCCTGTCCGACGGGACGGGTAACACAGCGACCGCCTCGGTCGTCGTCACCGTCGGCAACACCGCGCCGACGGTCGACCTGGAACTCCCGGCCGACGGCAGCATCATCGACCCGGGGGCCGCCGTGCCCTTCAAGGTGACCGTCACCGACCCCGAGGACGGCGCGGTCGACTGCTCCAAGGTCAAGGTCACCTTCATCATCGGCCACGACAGCCACGGCCACCCCCAGACATCCGCGACGGGCTGTTCCGGCACCGTGCGGACCATCGCCGACGGTGAACACGATCCCAACGCGAACATCTTCGGCGTCTGGGACGCGGAGTACACCGACAAGGGGGCCAACGGTCAACCCGCCCTGACGACCCATGACCAGAACATCAGCCAGGGCAGCAAGCGCCAGGCCGAGCACTACGGCGACTCCGCGGGCGTGACCGTCATCGACAAGGCGGCGGCGAACGGCGGGAAGACGGTCGGGAACATCGAGAACGGCGACTGGATCTCCTTCACGCCGTACATCCTCGCCAACGCCACCTCACTGACCGCGAGGGTCTCCTCAGGAGGCGGCGGCGGAACCCTGGAGGTACGTGCGGGGTCCCCCACCGGCACCCTGCTCGGTTCCGCGGCCGTCCCCGCCACCGGAGGCTGGGAGACCTTCCGGAACGTGTCGGCGGACCTCACCGACCGCCCCGCCGGGACCACCACCCTGTACCTCGGTTTCAAGGGCGGCAGCGGACCCCTTTTCGACGTCGACGACTTCACCTTCACCACCTCGGGAACGCCCGCACGCAGCGGCCCGATCACGGGGATCGGCGGCAAGTGCGTCGACGTCGCGAACGGGGCGAACGCCGACGGCACACAGATCCAGCTCTGGACGTGCAACCGGTCACCGGCGCAGACATGGACCGTCGCCCCGGACCAGTCGCTGCGCGCACTCGGCAAATGCATGGACATCAGCGGCGGAGGCACCGCCGACGGAACCAAGGTCCAGCTCTACGGCTGCAACGACACCGCCGCGCAGAAATGGGTCCCCCAGACCGACGGCACCCTCAGGAACCCCCAGTCCGGCAAATGCCTCGACGCCGCCGACGTCTCCTCCGCCGACGGAACCAGACTCCACCTGTGGACCTGCCTCTCCGCCGTCAACCAGAAATGGGTCATGCCATGAGCGGACGACTCGTACCTCGCGCGGTCTGGGCGGTCTGTGCCCTGCTCGGTGCCGCCGCCCTGCCCACGGCCGTCTCCTCAGCCGCCGAGACCGGTCCCGCACCGTCCGCCCGCCCGGCGGCAGCGGTCGCCGACCCCGCCTACGACGTACTGGTCTTCTCGAAGACCGCCGGTTTCCGCCACTCGTCCATCGATGAAGGCGTCGCCGCCCTGCGCGAGTTGGGCGCCGCCAACAACTTCACCGTCACCGCCACGGAGGACGCCACCGCCTTCACCCCGACCGGTCTGGCCGGCTACGAGAGCGTCGTCTTCCTCTCCACCACCGGCGATGTCCTGAACGCCGCGCAGCAGACCGCCTTCGAGGGCTACATCGAAGCGGGTGGCGGCTACACGGGCATCCACGCGGCGGCCGACACCGAGTACGACTGGAGCTGGTACGCGGGCCTGGCCGGTGCCCTGTTCCAGTCGCACCCGGCGATCCAGCCGGCCACCGTGAAGGTGGAGGACCGCGCCCACGACGCCACCGCCCACCTCGGCCCGACCTGGCAGCGGACCGACGAGTGGTACGACTACCGGACCAATCCGCGCACCAGCGCCCACGTCCTGGCCTCGCTCGACGAGTCCAGCTACAGCGGCGGCTCCATGGGCGGCGACCATCCCATCGCCTGGTGCAAGGACTACCGGGGCGGCCGGGCGTTCTACACCGGTGGCGGCCACACCGAGGAGTCCTACGCCGACCCGGCGTTCCGACGCCACCTGCTCGGCGGCATCCGCTGGTCCGCCGGCATGACCGAAGCCGACTGCCGCCCGGAGACCGGCTACACCACGCTGTTCGGTACCTCGGGAACCACCGGATGGAAACAGGCGGGACCGGGCTCCTTCGCGAACGCCGACTCCACCCTCACCTCGCAGGGCGGGCTCGGTCTGCTCTGGTACCAGGCCGAGGAGTACACGTCCTACTCGCTGAAGCTGGACTGGCGTCAGACCGGTGACGACAACTCCGGTGTCTTCGTGGGCTTCCCGGCCTCCGACGACCCCTGGTCGGCCGTCGACAACGGCTACGAGATCCAGATCGACGCCACGGACGCGGCGGACCGCACCACGGGATCCGTCTACGGCTACAGGTCCGCCGACCTCGCTGCCCGCGACCGGGCCCTGAATCCCCCCGGTGAGTGGAACACCTACGAGATCCGGGTCGAGGGCGAACGCCTGCGGGTGTACCTCAACGGGGTCCAGATCAACGACTTCACCAACACGGTCCCCGCCCGCAGTCTCCAGCAGGGCCACATCGGCCTGCAGAACCACGGCGACGGCGACGAGGTGTCCTTCCGTAACATCCGCGTCAAGGAACTCGGAGGCGCCACCGGCCCCGCACAGGGTGCCATCACGGGGATCGGCGGCAAGTGCGTCGACGTCGCGAACGGGGCCAACGCCGACGGCACACAGATCCAGCTCTGGACGTGCAACCGGTCACCGGCACAGACATGGACCGTCGCCCCGGACCAGTCGCTGCGCGCACTCGGCAAATGCATGGACATCAGCGGCGGAGGCACAGCCGACGGAACCAAGGTCCAGCTCTACGGCTGCAACGACACCGCCGCCCAGAAATGGGTCCCCCAGACCGACGGCACCCTCAGGAACCCCCAGTCCGGCAAATGCCTCGACGCCGCCGACGTCTCCTCCGCCGACGGAACCAGACTCCACCTGTGGACCTGCCTCTCCGCCGTCAACCAGAAATGGGTCATGCCCGGCTGAGCACCGTTCTCGACTCCGTCGTCACCGCGGGAGGCGGTGACGACGGGACCGGCCGCGACGAACCGGGCCGGTGACGGCGGCGGGGATGCCACGCCGAAGCTCCCCGCCGCCGTTCCTCCCTGTCCGGCGCCGGCGCCTCGCGTTCACGGGCTGCCGGTGACCGCCGGCCCGCGGTCACTCGCGAAGCCGGGAGCGGTACTCGCCCGGGGGCATGCCCCGGGCACGCCGGAAGGCACGGCTGAAGGCGTGCGGAGAGGCGTAGCCGACCGCGCCGGAGATCGACTCGACCGGCTCGTCGGTGTCGCGGAGCCGGACGGACGCCAGGTCCATGCGCCACTGCGTCACGTACGCGCCGGGCGTCTGTCCGAGGGCGGACCGGAAGTGCCTGGACAGCGTCGTCCGGGAGACCGCCGTCGCGGCCGCCAGGGACTCGGTGGTCCAGGGGTGTTCCGGTCGGGCGTGGACCGATACCAGGGCGTCGCGCACGACCGGGTCACGCATCGCGCCGAGCCATGAGCCGGGCTGCGGCTCGGGGTGGCGGGCCAGCCAGACGCGTACGAACTGGATGAGCAGGAGGTCGACGATGCTGTTGACGGCCGCGGTGGTGCCGATCTGCGGCTGTGCGAGCTCCGCCGTGAGAAGCTCGACGGTCCTTCTGAGCTGTGTGTTCTCCCGGCTCGTGACGTGCATCGGCCGGGCGAGGGAGGTGAACACCGGTGTACTCACCTCCGGGTCCTGCTCATAGTGCAGGACGAGCACTTCCGTCCGCGTCGGCGTCGAGCCCAGGTGCAGGGGGCTGCCGTCGCTGAGGGCCCGGGCCGTCGCCGTCCGGTCACAGCCACCCATCGTCGTGCTGGGCCCGCCGGCTATCCCGTGGTCGGTGCCCGGCGGCACCAGGACGGCGTCTCCTGCCCGCACCTCCAGGGCTTGCCCGCCCGGGACACGCAGCCACATCGTGCCCCGGGACACCACGTGCAGTGTCGCTCCCGGATAGGAGTCCAGCCACAGGCCCCAGCTTCCTCCGGCCTTCAGCAGGACCCCGAGCGCCCCTCGCGCCCCCGAGAGGCGCAAGGCCTCGGCGAGTACGTCCATCGTTCCATTCTCGTCGACAGGTGTCAGGTCACATCAAGGACGATCTTTCCGTGCACCTTCCGCGCGAACAGTGCCTGGACGGCGTCGCCCACGTCCTGCCAGTCGCCTCGCAGTCCGACCGGTGCCGAGAGCCTCCCGGCGGCCACGAGGCCCAGCAGGTCCGTCAGATCCCCGCTGGTGGCCGTCATGTCGCCGTAGGTGGTGACGGTGCGGGGTTCACCGAAGCCGAACAGGGCCCCGGACGGGAAGGTGGTGTCCTGCCCGGAGGAGTAACCGACGAGGTGGATGGTGCCGCCCTCGGCGAGGACACTCCACGCCTGGGCCGTCAGCGGCCCGCCGACCGTGTCCAGGACGAGGTCGAACCGGTCCTCCGTCCCGGCCAGGTCGGTCAGGACGGTGTCGGCCCCGAGTTCGCGGAGTCCGGCGGCCCGGTCCGGTGAACCCACGAGTGCCGTCACCCGGGCGCCGGCCAGCGCCGCCAGCTGGACGGCGAAGTGCCCCACGCCCCCGCTGGCGCCGGTGACCAGGACGTCACGCGCCAGCAGGGAACGCGTGCGCAGCACCCGCAGTGCGGTGACTCCGGCGATCCCCAGCGCGGCACCGTCGGCCAGGTCCACACCGTCGGGGACGGTGCCGAGCGAGGCGGAGCCGACCGCGACCCGCTCGGCCCACGCGTGGGGAGTCATGCCCAGTGCGACGCGCGTGCCTTCGGACGGTCCCGAGCCGTCGGACGCGGCGCGCAGCACGACGCCCGCCGCGTCGTGACCGTGCACGGCGCCGGCCTGCCACTGCCGCACGTAGTTCAGCTCTCCGAAGTTGAGCCCGATGTGCCGGATGCCGACCAACGCCTGGTCGCCGGCGGGCACGGGCTCGTCGACGTCGGCGAACCTGACGGGTCCGGCCTCGCCGTGATCGACCACAAGGGCGCGCATGGGGGTGCTTCCTTCTCTCAGGGGTGCGCCTGGACACTCGGCGCGGCAGCGGGGGCGGAGTGCGGGGATGCCGCACTTCCGCCTCCCTGGAACCCTGTCGCAGGTCCGGCACGGCGACCAGCCCCGTGAGAACCGATCAGTTGACGATCTGTATCGGCGCGGCTGCCGCCGGGGCCGCCCCTCCCCCGGCGCCCCGGGTCAGTCCGTCAGCAGGTCGCGCAGCTCCGCCACCGCCTCACGGAGGTGGTCCGCGAAGGCGTGCATCTGGTCGGCGACCGTGCGTGGGGTGCTCAGGTAGAGGTTGAAGCGGTCAGGCAGCAGGACGTAGGCGATGCCGATGCAGCGGCTGCTCGTGGAGCCGAAGCCGAAGTACTGGATGTTCTCGGACGGTGCCGAGCTCGTGCTCAGGTAGTCGTCCCGCATGGTGAGCCAGCCCGGGGAGCGGTACAGGGCGGGCTGTTCGTGCACGCCGAGCTCGTCGCCCCGGCGGCGCTGGATCAGTTCCAGTTCCCAGAGGTGCTGCTCCGGGGCCTCGCCCGCCTGGCACTCCTTCGCCCGTGCCACATGGGCCCCGGCGGCGGCCCGGAACGCGGCGCGGCGGGTGTCGCGGTCGGCCGTGGGGTCGTCCATCGCCGCGACGAACGCGGGCATCTCGGGGGTGACGACGCGCATCGCCTCGGTGCGGCCGTGGCGGTACTGGCGGGTGGCGATCGACTCGTACGTCGCTCCCAGGTGGCCCTTGGCCCGCTGGTGGGCCAGCTGGTAGGCGGTCTGGACGAAGGCGTCCGGGGACACCCCGAGCGCCTTGGCGGCCCCGCTGCCGAAGTCACCGAACGTCACGGTGCGGGTGGCCGTGTCGTGCCCGTACGCCGCGAACTCCGCGGCCGCGGAGCGGACCCGGGACCGCAGGGCCTCGTCGAGTGCGAAGGTCAGGGGCTGCGGCACCGGCTCGCCCTGGGAGCGTGCTCCGGACCGACGGGAGTGCTCGTCCGGCGGGGTGCCGAGCAGGGCGTCGGTGAAGCTGAGGATGGTCGTCCCGTCCAGCTCGCAGTGCTCGACGTTGATGCCGGCCCGGCCGTCCGCGTAGACGACGAAGGAGACGGCCTTGTCGAACCAGCGGTTGCCCCGGTCCCCGTACAGCAGTTCGTCGCAGGCGGTCTGGGTGTCGCCTGGCGCGAAGTCCTCCAGGCACACGCAGAAGAGGGCGGTCTCGATGTCGTCCAGTGTGCGGGCGTTGCCCGGGCCGCCGTCGAGGAGCGCCTGCCGGACGTCCGCCCATTCCGCGCGCGCCATGGTGGTGAGGTGGCCGACGCGGTCCTCCTCGGCCGTGTGGACGTCGGCCTCGGTGACGGCGCGCAGCCCGGCCTCGATCTCGTCGAGGGCGTGCGGGACGCCGTCGGGGCCGAGCACGTCCAGGCGGAACATCGTGCCCCGGAAGAACACCATGATGTGCCGTGCCGTCGACGGTCCGGGCTCCTGCTCGCTGTACGGCGCGCGCACGCTGTCCAGCGGCACCCCGGGGATGCGGGTCGTGGAGAAGAGGTACGCGTTCTGCACCATCGACTGGGGCACCCCGCGCTGCTCCACCGGCTCGATCCGTCCTTCGTCGAGCCGCCGCTTGTGGTGCAGCGCCCCGGCGACGAGCCCGGCCGCCCGGTCGAGCTGCCCCTGGCCGGTGTCCTGGAAGAGGAAGAAGAAGTTGGCGTTGAGCGCGATGCGGTCCCGGCGGCCGAGGTAGCGGTACGGCCAGAAGGTGTCGAGCCAGCTGTGGACGCCCTCCGTCGCGTCGTACTCCTCCAGTGCCGCGTGCAGGGCCCGGCCGGGGCCGCCGGGCCGCAGGAAGGCGGTGACCTCGGCCTCCGTCGCGGCCCGCTCCTCGGCGGTCAGCAGGGGGGCGCACCAGGCGAGGAACCTCTCACAGCTCGCTTCGAGCGTGGGCAGCGGCACGCGCGGAAGGGTGCCTTCGCGGGCGAAGGTCGCGCCCGCTGCTGCTTCCTGACTGACGACGTTCAATGCGGCTCTCTTCTCGGTGAGTGGGGAAAGGGGATGGGGTCGGTCTACCGGTGCCGCGGCCTGGAGAGGTAGAGCTGAGCGTAGAGCCAGCCGTCCTCCTCCAGACCGCTCGCGTCCACATCGGCGGCGGCCAGGCCGGCGAGCACGCCCCGTCGTTCCTCCGGGCCCGCGAACCGCCGCTGTCTGAACACCTCGTCGATCCGGACCGTCCGGTAGCCCAGCCCGTCCAGGGCGTCCTCGACGGGGCCGAAGGGGAACATCCGGAGCACGAAGTGCGCCATCCAGGGGAGGCGGCCGTCCTGCGCGCGGACGACGCGGGTGAGGGTGCGCTCGGTGACGTAGCCGATGCAGCCCGTCGAGATCACGAGGTCCGTCCCGGCGAGGCGGTCCCGCTGGGCGGGGGTGGGGTCGTCCGCCTCCAGGTCGGCGTTGACGGTGTCGTCGAGGAAGCCCGCTTCGTGGGCGTAGGCCAGGGCCTCGGCGGAGGCGTCGAGTCCGGTGAAGCGCAGGGGGTGCGCGGGGCGTCGGGAGCGGGTGAGGTCCCGGTCCCGTTCCAGCAGGGCGGCGCGGGAGCCGGGGCCGCTGCCGTCGTAGCGGTCGTACAGCTCGTCCATCGTGAGGTCGTGCTTGAGCAGGGCGGCGTTGACCCCGTACGAGCAGCCGATGTCCAGCACCCGGGGCTCGGCCACCCGCTCCGCCTCCCGGTACTCCTTGACGGTCTTCTCGAACCAGGGCTTGGCGAGTTGGGGGACGCGGTAGCCGAGCGGGCGCAGTGCCTGGAAGTAGGTGCGGGGGTCGGGCGCGGTGTAGATGTGGTCCAGCGATACTTTTCCGGACGCGTCGAGACGCAAGGGCTTCTCCTCGGTGGGGGCGCGTGGCAGTGCCTGGAACCGTTCGCCTTCGTCTCAGTCCAGCAGGTGGTCGGCCCGTGCGGCCCGGCCCTCCACGGCCAGGTGTTCGGGCCGTACCCGGCCGAAGAGCTGCCGGGTGCGGGCCACGCTCCCGATGACGCCGGGGCGCTCGCTGTAGGCGAAGATCGCGCTGTGGCGTGCGCGGTCGCCCCGGACGGGGCTGACCCGGTGCAGGGAGTAGCGGCCCTTGAACAGCTGCAGGTCGCCCGGGCGCAGGGGCAGGCGTTCCGGTTTCCGTGCGCCTCGGCCGTCCAGGACGTCGCGGACGTCGTCGAAGCGCTCGTCCGTGGCGGACCTGATGTTCGGGCAGTACTCGAAGGCGCCGCCCTCCTGCGCGTCCTGGGTCAGCATGCTGACCGTGTACTCGTTGGTGTCGAAGTGCCAGGGGTGTTCCATGCCCGGCCGTACGACGTTGAGCACCAGCCCGGAGAGGGGGTCGGCGAGCTCGTACAGCCTTGGCAGTCCGAAGCAGTCGGCGACGAGGTGCTGGAAGGCCTCGTGGGCGTAGAGCCCGCTGATGAGGGAGTCCCCGGGGATGCGGTCGCGGGCGACGAACGCGTTGCCGCGTTCGAAGGTGCGCCGGCCGGGATGGTGTTCGGGCAGTTCCGCGTCCACATCGGTGTTGTAGACGTTGACCGTCTCGACGTCGAAGTACGCCTGAGGGGCCAGGGCGGCGCACTCCTGTCGCAGGACCTCCTGGTGGGAGGGCCGGATGAAGTCCGGCAGTACGGTGCAGCCCGCTTCGGCCAGTTCGCGTCTCGCCCGTGCCACCACGGCGCGGGCTTCGGCGCTTTCGGGGTCCGTCAGGGGGTAGTGGTCCGTGTCGACCACCTGGTCGAGCGTGATGGCTTGCAGAGTGCTCATTCCACCCTCTCCACTCGCACGTCGGTAACTCAACTGACGAGTAACAGAGTTGAAGTTCCCACAGCGGCCGTCGCGTTGTCTGTGACACGTCGCACTTCCGGACGCGGGCGGCCTGAAAGCACACCTGTGCCCCCGGTCTCCCGGGGGCACAGGCGGACGGGTCAGCGGCCGTAGCGGATCAGGGTCCGGACCATGCGGCAGGTGGTGTCGGACGGCCGGTGGATGGCGAGGCGGCCCGCCTCGGCCCGGATCCGGGCGTTGTGGGCACTCGACGGCTGGTACACGCCGGCGTCGAGCAGGGCGATCGTCAGGCGCATGGCCTTCAGGCGGCGGTTGTGCGAGACGTACCACTCGCGGGGTCGGCCCGCGGGCAGACGCTTCTTCCGCAGGGGCTTGTTGAGCGGCTCGGTCGTGGCTGTGGCGACGGCCATCGGCAACCTCCTGGCACGGTGGTGGAACCCTCACTTACTCCCTCTATTTTACTGCCCACCACTGACAATCGCCCCTGATCAGACGCTATTTCGCGGGTCACTCCCGTATCGTCGGCCCCATGGAGATCTGGATCAATCCCGCCTGTTCCAAGTGCCGCAGCGCGGTGAGTCTGCTCGACGCGGAGGGCGCGGACTACACCGTCCGCCGCTACCTGGAGGACGTGCCGTCGCCCGAGGAGATCCGGGCCGTGCTCGGACGACTCGGGCTGGAGCCGTGGGACATCACCCGGACCCAGGAGGCGGAGGCCGTGGAGCTCGGGATCGAGGAATGGGCGAAGGACGCCGGTTCGCGCGAGCGCTGGATCACGGCCCTGGCCGGGCACCCGAAGCTGATCCAGCGCCCGATCATCACCGCCGACGACGGCAGCGCCGTGGTGGCCCGGACGGACGAGGCGGTCCGGGACGCGTCGGCGCGGCGTGGAGGTCCTCGGCAGGGCGGCTGATCAGGGCCGCCCCGGCGACGCCTCCGCCCGGGCGAGGATTTCGGTGAGCCGCAGCCCGAACCGTACGTCGCAGGGGTGCGCGACCCCCGTGCGCGCCGCGTCGGCCAGCGCGTCCACGGCCGCCCGGAACGCGCCGAGGGCGTCGCCGCCTCCCCCGGGCAGCGTGGACACTCCCCGCTCGCCCCGGAATTCGACCTCGGTACCGGTCGCGCCCCTGGGCGCGTCCAGCGCGAGCGTCACCGTGCTCGACGCACCGGAGGTGTGGCGCAGCAGCAGGTGCGTGGCATCGCCGGGGCCCCGGGCCGCGACCACGTCCGTGACGTCGCCCAGGACGGGGATCAGGACCGACAGCGCGTGCGGTCCCACGTCCCACAGGCCGCCCTTCTCCCGCCGCCAGGGCGAGGAGGCGAACTCGCTGCGCGCGCCCCGGGGCGAACAGCGCGCCGATCCACAGGGCGCGGGCCGTGAACCACCCGCCCGCCGCGGCCTGTTCGGCGATCCACGCGGACGTGCCCTCGGCGAACCGCAGCGTGCAGAAGACCACGGAGGCGACCCCGGCCCGCTCGGCCGCGTCGGCGACCTCGCGCGCGCCCGCCACGGTGGTGGCGACCGGCTTGTCCAGCAGGAGGTGGCACCCGGCGTCGGCGGCCCGCGCGGCGAGCGGGGCCTGCACGTCCGGCGGCACGGCGAACGCCACGGCATCGCTCGTGGCCAGCAGCGCGTCGATACCGGCCTCGCCCGTGTGCGCCGGGACGTCGTGGGCGGCGGCGAGCTCGTCCGCCGCTTCGGGGCGGCGGCCCCACACGCCGCTCAGTACGGCACCGGGGTGGGCGGCGAGGGCGGGGGCGTGTGTCAGGCGCGCCCAGGGGCCCGCCCCGACGAGGCCGACGCGCAGCGGCGCGGCGGGAGCAGCGTGTGAGGTCATGCGGCCAGTCTGCCCGGACCGGAGGCGCCGGCGCGGCGGACATCCGGTCGCGGACGGCCCGGGCCCCTCCCGCGGCGGACCGTATCCAGTCCGCCGCAGGCCGAGACGCCTCCCGGCGGCGTGGGTCGGCTGTCCGACACCGCCGGGAAACCCCGGTAACACGGGGTTCACATTCGGGCAACGGCCGGGAAATCGCATCTTGCCAAGCTGCGCACCATAGACCGCAGCACCCGCAAAGGATGGCGTCCGTGACGTTCAAGGCTGAGTACATCTGGATAGACGGCACCGAGCCGACCGCGAAGCTTCGCTCCAAGACGAAGATCATGACAGGTGTCCCCACGCAGGGCGTGGCGGATCTGCCGATCTGGGGATTCGACGGTTCGAGCACCAACCAGGCCGAGGGTCACGCCTCCGACCGGGTGCTGAAGCCGGTCTTCGCGTGTCCGGACCCGATCCGCGGCGGTGACGACATCCTCGTGCTGTGCGAGGTCTTCCACATCGACATGACTCCGCACGAGTCCAACACCCGCGCCACGCTGCGTCCGGTCGCCGAGCAGTTCGCGGACCAGGAGCCGATCTTCGGCATCGAGCAGGAGTACACCTTCTTCGACGGTCACCGTCCGCTCGGCTTCCCCGAGGGCGGCTTCCCCGCCGCGCAGGGAGGCTACTACTGCGGTGTGGGCGCGGACGAGATCTTCGGCCGCGACATCGTCGAGAAGCACCTCGACAACTGCCTGAAGGCGGGCCTGGCGATCTCCGGCATCAACGCCGAGGTCATGCCCGGCCAGTGGGAGTTCCAGGTCGGACCGGTCTCCCCGCTGGAGGTCTCCGACCACCTGTGGATCGCACGCTGGCTGCTGTACCGCACCGCCGAGGACTTCAACGTCTCCGCGACCCTGGACCCGAAGCCGGTCAAGGGCGACTGGAACGGCGCCGGCGCGCACACCAACTTCTCCACGAAGGCGATGCGCGAGGGCTACGAGGCGATCATCACCGCGGCCGAGTCGCTCGGTGAGGGCTCGAAGCCGATGGACCACGTCAAGAACTACGGCGCGGGCATCGACGACCGTCTGACCGGTCTGCACGAGACCGCCCCGTGGAACGAGTACAGCTACGGCGTCTCCGACCGCGGTGCCTCGGTCCGCATCCCGTGGCAGGTCGAGCAGGACCGCAAGGGTTACATCGAGGACCGCCGTCCGAACGCCAACGTCGACCCGTACGTCGTCACGCGGCTGATCGTCGACACCTGCTGCACCGCGCTGGAGAAGGCCGGCCAGGTCTGACCCGTCAACGGCACCAGGTACGAAGGGGCGTCCGCTCGCGGGCGCCCCTTCGACGTGCCCTCCGTACCGACAGGTGAGAGGCCCCTCCTGCACGACCCCGATCTCTGCTTCAATGGGTACATGGCCAGCCTCCAGCACACCGCGTCGGGTCGCAGCGACCTCGAACCGTTCTGGCCCTCTCGTCAGCACCATGACTTCGACCGGGTGTGTTGCCGCGCGTGGAACGCGCAGGCCCTCTAAAGCCGCCTCATCCCGGCCTTCGGCCCGCGCGCACGACGTACGTCCTCGATGACTCTCGACGACTCCTCGCGCGAAAGAGCTGACCCTCATGGCGAACACCCGTACCGTCTCCGCTGCTTCCCTCCCCCCGAACCGCCCCCGGCTGCGTGCCGTCGACCGTGACGAGGTCGTCGACCTGGCCGGCGTGGCCGACTTCCTCCCGCCGGGTGCCACCTGGCTGCCCGCGCCCCCGCACACACTGCCGGTGCTGCCGGGCCGGCCGCCGATGGTCGGCTACCTGGTGCTCGTGCCCGCCGACCAGCGGCCCGTCCCGGCCGGTGCCTCCGCCTCCGACCGGAACCAGGACCTCGTGCCGGAGCCGGTGGGCGACGCCCCGGCGGGTGGGCCCGTGCGGATCGACTCCTCACGGCGCACGGCCGCCGTGAACGGTGTCGTCCTCGACCTCACCTACCTCGAGTTCGAACTGCTGGCACACCTCGTCGCGCACCCGCACCGGGTGCACACCCGCGATCAGCTGGTGACGACGGTCTGGGGTTACGGGCACGTGGGCGACGGCCGCACCGTCGACGTCCATGTGGCCCGGCTGCGGCGGAAACTGGGCGCGGAGCACCGCCGCTCGATCCAGACCGTGCGGCGCGTGGGCTACAAGTACGCGCCCTGATCACAGCACGCGTACGGGAGGCCCCGGGAGTCGTACCCCGGGGTCTCCCCCGTTCCGGGGTGGTGCCAGGTACACCACCGGTCCGGTGGCGGAACGGCTGACGGAGGCCCCTGCCCACAGGCGAGACTGGGTGCCGAGCGGGTGCCGATGTGGGGCCCGGCGAGGGGAGACGTCATCATGCATGCGGCAACGAGCCGGATACGGAGCGCGCTGCTGGCCGGTGGGCGGGCCTTCGTCCTCTCCTTCGCGAGCATCGTGGGCTCGACCACCCTCTTCGTGCTGTCGGTCCTCTCGATCGTCCTCGTCCTGCTGGGCGTCGGGCTGGTCACCACGCCCTGGGTCGTGCGGGCGGTACGCGGCCACGCCGACCGGCGCCGGCTGCTCGCGGCGAGCTGGTCGGACGTCCGCATCCCGGCCCGCTACCGGCCGTTCCCCAAGGACGTGCGCAGCGGTTTCACCGGGCAGGTGGAGCGCACCACCCTGCTGCTGAAGGACCCGGCGACCTGGCGGGACCTGCGGTGGCTGCTGCTCGACATGACGGCGGGGTACGTGCTGCTGGTCCTGGCCTTCGCACTGATGGTCTACCCGGTGGAGGGTCTCGTCCTTGCGGCGGGGCTGTGGCGGGTGTTCGAGGACAGCACGTACTGGTACGGATTCGTACCGGTCAGCAGCCAGACGACGGCTCTGGCCGCCGCGGCGCTCGGCGTGGCGGTCTTCGCCGCCGGGGTGTGGGCGGGCCGGCCCCTCCTGCGGCTGCACTTCCTGCTCGCCCGGTCGGCACTCTCACCCACCCAGGAGGAGCTGGCGCAGCGCATCGACCGGCTCACCGAGACCCGTCACGAGGCCGTGGACACGGCGGCGTCCGAACTGCGGCGCATCGAGCGGGACCTGCACGACGGTGCGCAGGCCCGGCTGGTCGCGATGGGCATGAACCTCGGCACCGTCGAGGCGCTGATCGAGAAGGATCCGGCGCAGGCGAAGAAACTTCTGGCGACGGCCCGTGCGTCCTCCGCGGAGGCCCTCACCGAGCTGCGCGACCTCGTGCGGGGCATCCACCCGCCGGTGCTCGCCGAACGCGGCCTCGGGGACGCGGTGAAGGCCCTGGCGCTGCGGATGCCGGTCGCGTCGGAGGTGACCGTCGACCTCGCCGGCCGCGCCGACGCCCCGGTCGAGTCGGCGGCGTACTTCGCCGTCAGCGAGGCCCTGACGAACACGGTGAAGCACGCGGGAGCCGATCGCCTCTGGGTGGACATGCACCACGCGGAGGGCATGCTGCGGATCTCCGTCACGGACAACGGCAAGGGCGGTGCGGCGGTCGGGGCCGGATCGGGACTGAGCGGAATCGAACGCCGGCTGGGTACATTCGACGGCGTACTGGCCGTCAGCAGCCCTGCGGGCGGCCCCACCATGGTGACCATGGAGATCCCTTGCGCGTTGTCCTAGCCGAAGATCTCTTCCTGCTCCGCGACGGCCTCGTGCGCATGCTCGAAGCCTACGACTTCGAGATCGCCGCAGCAGTCGAGACCGGGCCCGAACTGGCCAGTGCCTTGGCGGAGTTGAAGCCGGACGTCGCCGTCGTGGACGTCCGGCTGCCGCCGTCCCACACGGACGAGGGCCTGCAGTGCGCCCTGACCGCCCGCAGGAACACCCCCGGGCTGCCGGTGCTCGTCCTCTCGCAGCACGTGGAGCAGCTGTACGCCCGGGAACTCCTGGCCGACGGCAACGGCGGCATCGGTTACCTGCTGAAGGACCGGGTGTTCGACGCCGACCAGTTCGTCGACGCCGTACGCCGGGTAGCCGCCGGAGGCACGGCGATGGATCCGCAGGTCATCTCGCAGCTGCTGTCGCGGCGCTCGGCGGACGAGCCGATGGCCCGTCTGACGCCGCGGGAGCGCGAGGTCATGGAGCTGATGGCACAGGGCCGGTCCAACGGGGCGATCGCCGCGCAGATGGTGGTCACGGAGCGGGCGGTGGCCAAGCACACCTCGAACATCTTCGGCAAGCTCGGCCTGCCCGTGTCGGACGACGACAACCGCCGCGTACTCGCGGTCCTCGCCTACCTCGACCGGGGCTGACCGCTCCCGGCACGGACCTCGGCCCGGAACCATTTCCCGGCCCCCGGCGCGCGTGGCGGGGCCGCGCGACCCCGGCCGGAGCGTGCGCGCCGGAGTGACCATCGCACCATTCGCTCGTTCAGCTGAACATGCCCCCACTACGAGCAGTACCGTCGCCCGCCGGCCGCCCGTACGCGGAGCAGGCCGGCAGGAAGCGGGCGGAGGCCGCGCCCGCCGAGCACTACGCCCGGCTGGTGCGGATCGCCTACCTCGTGCTGGCGCCCTCGCTCGGACGTAACCGGCGGGTGCTGTCGGCCCACGGGCTGGTTCAGCGGGCCCTGGCCGGAGAGCAGAGAGCGGATCCGGGGCGGGCCTACGCGTACGTACGGCTTCGGGTGCTGCGTTCCGCGCTGGAGGCCGGGCTTCCGCTGTTCCGGTTCGCGCGGCCACGGCGGGCGCAGTTCCCGCCGCTGGTGCCGCAGGTGTGGGGGCTGCGCCTCTTTCCGCACTCCTGCGGCGCCAAGGGGCTGGCCCTGGAGCAGGCCCTGGCCGGGGTGTCGGGGCCCTGCCGGGCCGCGCACGTGCTGCGCGGGCTCGAAGGGCTCGACGACGCCGAGGTGTGCCGGGTGCTCGACGCCGCAGGCGTCACCGACCCGCGGGCGGCGCTGCTGGAGGCCGATGCGCTCACCGAGCCGCGTTCCCTGCTGGCCTCACCGGAATTCGACCCGTGCTCCCTGCAGGTCAGGCCGACCGACCCGGTCCGCCGCCGACGGCGCGGGCGCGCCCTCCTGGCCGGCGTCGGCGCGTCTCTGGTCTGCGGGACGCTGCTGCTGATGCCGGGCGACGGACTGGGCGGTCCGTCCCCTGCCTCCGCGCCCCTCCGCCCCCGACACCACCCCACTCAGCAGGCCCTGGATCCGGCCGCGTTGGGCCGCGTGCCGGAAGAGCGCTGGCGGGGCTCCACGCGCAGGGACTTCAGCGTGTGGCCCACGCGCGGTGACCGCAGCGGTGACACCCGCCTGCTGGGCCGCGCCCTCGTCGCGTGGGCGAGGCCGGGAGAGGCGGTGGCCGTGTCGGCGACGCCGGGGACGCCCGACGGTCCGCCGATGGGACCGCCGCAGCTGCTGTACGCGGGCGAGGTCGGCGCGGCCTCCGTGGTGCTGTTCCACGACGGTCTGCGGGTCGTGCGCTACGCCGAACCGCGTCACCCGGACCCGTCCGGGGGTGCCGTGCTGGACTTCGCCCGGGCGGACGGTGCGGACGAGACTGCGGCGAGCGCGCTGGTCGTGGAGCGCCGGGCCGGCCGGATCCGCTATCTGACCGCGCCCTGGGTGCGCGAGGCCGCCCTGCGGGACCTGCTCGCACCGCAGGCGGCGGCCCGTCCGCTCCCCCGTGACGGCCACGGCGTGACGGACCCGTTGACGGGGCCGGGGGCCGGGGCGGACTGCCGTGCCTGGGAGGCCCTGGAGCTGCGGGACGGCACGGCGGCACGCCTGATGACGGATCTCGGTGAGCTCACTCCCGTACGTCTCACCTCAGGCCCACCGTCCGCTCCGCACGATGTGTCGGGCCGGGACGAACGGGAGAGCTGGGCGCGGACGGCGTGTCTGCTGCCGTCTGTGCGGTCCACCGGCGTGCGGTCGGTGAACTCCTGGGCCTATGCGACACAGCCGCTGCCCGACGGGAGCGGTGCGGCCCGGTGGCTGTGCACCCGGGCGGAGACCTGGCGGGGCACCGGGAGCCGGGTCCTCGCCCAGTTCCAGGCGCCGTCCGCGCAGCCGCCGGGGAACAGGCCCGCGGGGACGGTGGCGGCACGCGCCGAGGACTCACCGGCATGCGGGGCGCGCACGCCCCGGGTGCTGGCAGGTGTGCTGTGGAAGTCGCCCGACGGCCGGTGGTACGTACTGGCGGCGGGCTCCCGGCAGTTCGCGTCCGTGCGCGCGACCGGAGGTGTGGAGGGGCGGGCCGACGGGCGGCTGCTGGCGCTGCCGGCCGGTAAGGGCGACCGCCCCCGTCTCGACGGGCGGCTGGCGGACGGCAGCCGGGCGGGCGCCCTCCGCTGAGGCGGCGACGGGCAGGCGGACGGGCGGCAGAATACCTCGTGGCCTGCCCCGTTAGGCTGTTCCGCATGACGACCGGGGTGCGACGCAGGATGGGTGTCGACGAGCGCAGGGCCCAATTGATCGGCGTCGCGCTGGAGTTGTTCAGCACCCGCTCACCCGACGAGGTGTCGGTCGACGAGATCGCCTCGGCGGCCGGCATCTCGCGCCCGCTCGTCTACCACTACTTCCCCGGGAAGCGCAGCCTTTACGAGGCGGCGCTGAAGCGGGCCGCCGACGACCTCTCCGGCCGCTTCCTGGAGGCGCACGAAGGGCCGTTGGGGGCCCGGCTGATCCGGGTGATGCACCGGTTCTTCGACTTCGTCGAGGAGCACGGTCCGGGCTTCGCCGCGCTGGTGCGGGGTGGCCCGGCGGGGGGTCCGTCCAGCGCCGACGCCCTGGTCGACGGGGTGCGGCAGTCGGCGTACGAGCAGATCGTCGCGCATCTCGGTGTCCGGACCCCGCCCGCCCGGCTGGAGCTCGTCGTGCGGTCCTGGGTCGCGCTGGCCGAGTCGACGGCCCTGCTCTGGCTCGACGGGAAGCGCGTCCCGCGCGCCGAGCTGGAGTTGCAGCTGGTGCACGACTTCGCGGCCCTGGCGTCGGTGAGCGCCGCGTACGACCAGGAGATGGCCGGCATCATGCTGCGGGTCTTCGCACAGGAGCCGGCGGACGGCCCGCTCGGCGAACTGCTCGCCAGGCTCATGGTCCTGGCTCCCGCCGCACCGGCCGTCCCGTCCCAGCGGCTGCCGGGTGATCCCTGAACTGCCGGCCCCTCAGCTCTTGCGGTAGGACGCGTCCAGGTCACGGACCTCGGCCGAGGCGTGGACGGTGAGGCCGTCGACGGGCTTCAGGTGCCCGGCCAGCAGGTCCAGTACGGCTTCGGTCAGCCGGGCCTTGATCTCGGGGGTACGGCCGGGGAGCATCGCGATCGAGACGTTCACGACGGCGTCCCCGTCGGCGGCGTCACCGGCGACGAAGTCCTCGGCCCGGTGGAACCTGGTCTTGCAGGCCGGCACCTTGGTGGACACGGTCTCGGCGACGATCGGGTGCAGGGCGAGCGCGAAGCCGCGGCGGTCGAAGCTGTCGTCGAGCTCGGCTGAGTAGTCGACGGTGATCTGCGGCATCAAGCGCTCCAGATGGCGAGTACGGGTCCGTGTACGTGTACAGCGTGCACGCACGTGTACGAATAGAGCTTCGCGTGATCCCGGCGCCCGCACAAGTGAGCACGGAGAACGGCCGGCCCCGGCTTCCGCCACGAGGGCGGGAGCCGGGGCCGGCCGGTGCGGTGGGCGTCAGCGCGCGGAGAACACGGCGACCGTGCGTCCCGGCACGGTGAAGCTGCCCGTCCTCCCCTCGTAGGAGGACTTCTTGACCGTTTCGTCCCTGCCCGCCGCCTGGACGGGGTGCAGGGTGTACCCCTTCCCGGCCAGCTCGGTGACGTCCTGGCTCCGCGTACCAGGAGTGGCGTTCATGACGACGACCAGCTCTCCCAGCCGCATCGTGATCACACCGGGGGTCTCCTCCTTGCCGGAGAGCGGGAAGGACAGAGTCTCCTGCACCTGCTCGGTGGTGGCGAGGCCGAAGTCGTCCTCGGTGGTGCGGATGGTGAGCAGGTCCTGGTACGCGGCGGACGCGCCCGTGATCTGAGCGCAGCCCGGAGTGATCCGCGCGGCTCCCAGCAGCGGCTTTCCGTAGGACCACTTGTCCTGGTTGTCGGCGGCCGGCGGCAGCCCGCGTCCGAAGCCGTTGCCCTTGCGGCAGTCCCAGTGGAGCGCGTTGAACCAGTCGCCGCTGTCGTAGGAGTTGCGGTCCAGCGACTTGGAGCGCAGCAGGTCGGTGCCGGCCTGGGAGAGCGCCGGTCCCTGCGAGAGGGCGGCGGTCGCCATCGCCACGACCTGCATGCGGGCCCGGTCGTCGGCCGAGGTGCCCGCCGGGAGTTTGAAGGCGAGGGCGTCGTAGAGGGTTTCGTTGTCGTGGGCGTCGGCGTAGGCGAGGGCGTCACCGGGTGCCGCCGCGTATCCGGCGGGGGCCCCGTTGTAGTCGACGGCCGAGCCCTTGACCGTACGGCCCTGGGTGTCGGTGAAGGTGTAGTCGGCGAGGTTGCCGGTGAGCCCGACCTTGATCAGGTCCTGGTAGTGGAGCAGCCGGGCCTTCTGTTCGGCCTCGGTGCCGTTGGCGGTGGAGGTGTTGGGGTCGGTGTGGAGACCGGAGGCGAAGCCCTGGACACCGGGGTCCTCGTCGAAGGGGCCGCCGCCGCGCACGGCGTCGCGGGCCCGGTCGGAGAAGGTGGCGATGCCGGTGCCGGCCATGTTCTTCTGGGTGGCCTGGACGAAGCGGGCGTCGTCGGCGATCTCACCGAAGTTCCAGCCCTCGCCGTACAGGATGATCTTCTTCCCGTCGACGCCGTCCTCGGCGACCGTCAGCTCGTCGAGGGCCTCGCGGACCGCGAGGATGTTGGCCTTGGGGTGGTGCCCCATCAGGTCGAAGCGGAAGCCGTCGACCTTGTACTCCTTGGCCCAGGTGACGATCGAGTCCACGACGAGCTTGCCCATCATGGTGTTCTCGGGCGCGGTGTTGGCGCAGCAGGTCGAGGTGGCGACGGTGCCGTCCTCCAGGAGCCGCTGGTAGTAGCCGGGCACGATCCGGTCGAGTACGGACTTGTCGTCCTGGCCGGAGGCGACGGTGTGGTTGTAGACGACGTCCATGACGGTCCGCAGCCCGGCGCCGTTGAGTGCCTGCACCATCTGCCGGAACTCGACGGTGCGCTTCGTGCCGTCGGGGTCGGAGGCGTACGAGCCCTCGGGGACGGTGTGGTGCAGCGGGTCGTAGCCCCAGTTGAAGGCGTCCTTCGCGGCGGCCTTCGTGACGCAGGCCTGCTGTTCCCCGGAGTCCGGGGCGGAGGCGGACAGGTCGCAGGCGGGCTGCTGCTGCCCGGACTTCTTCTCGGGGATCGTCCCGATGTCGAAGACGGGCAGCAGGTGCACATGGCTGGTGCCGGAGTCCGCGAGCTCCTTGAGGTGCTTCATCCCGTCGGACCGGGTGTCGGTGAAGGCGAGGTATTCGCCGGGGTGCTTCGACGTGCTGTCCGTGATCGAGAAGTCGCGGACGTGCAGCTCCTGGATCTGGGCGTCGCGCATCGGGGTCGCGGCAGGCTTCTTCAGGCCGGACCAGCCGCGCGGGGCCAGCTTCGGGTCGTCGAGGTCGACGGCGAGGCTGCGGGCGGAGTCGGCGGTCAGAGCGGTCGAGTAGGGGTCGGTGACCTTGTTGGTGACCATCTTCTGGACGGTGGGCGCCCAGACGTCGACGACGTAGCGGTAGGGCTTGCCGTTCCAGCTCTTCTTCCCGGTGACCGACCAGACGCCGGTGCGGTCGTCGCGTCGCATGGGGACGGTCCTCCCGTCGAGTTCGAGCGCGACGGTACGGGCGGTGGGCGCCCAGACGGAGAGAGTCGGGCTGCCCTTGCGGAAGACGGGGCCGAGGGCGGCGCCGCTCGCGGCCTTCCCGTACAGCTCGTCCAGTACGCCCGCGGTCTGCACACCGGTGGCGGCGAGCAGGGCGCCGTTCGCGGCCCGCTGGGTGGCGAGCAGCTGACCGCGCAGGGACTCACGGACCCTGTCCCGGTCCCGGGTGTCGACGGTGAACGCCGGATAGTCCTTGAGGTGCGGGTACTTCTCCTTCTGCGCGGCGGTGAGCTCCGTCGCGCCGAGCCGGAGCCACTGTCCCTCGTCGGAGAGCGCCCCGTCGACGACGGAGATCCCGCCGTTCCTCGCGTACACGAGCTGCTGGCTGGTGGCGTCGGTGGCCTTCACCTTCCAGACGACGGTGTTCCCGTCGATCCACTGGGCCTCGGCCTTGGTGAGGTCGGGTGCCGGCACCCCGCCGGCCTGCGGCAGCAGGTAGCCGGGCTTCCCGCCGAGCATCCAGACCTCGTGCCCGTGCGAGGCGATGTCGAGGGACTGGTCGCCGGGGAGGTCCTTCTCGTCGCCCTTGTGGAGGATGTAGCTGAGGGAGGTGGCGCCCTCGGTGAGCGGGACCTCGAAGGTGACTCCGTAGGAGTCGGTCCGCACGGGTCGCAGCGGCTTCGCCCAGTCCGTGGGGGCGGCGGCGCCCGTCCAGGTGTGCAGGCCCCAGCCGTCGTGGTCGCCGTCGGCCCGGTGGTAGTGCAGAACGGCCTTCGAGGTGTCCTGCGCCGGGGCCTCGGGAGCCTCGGTGGCCTGCTCGTCCTTGCCCTGTTCGACCCAGACCTGGCCGGTCCTCGCGAGGTCGACGGTGCGTTCGGGGCCGTCGGCGGTGCCGTTCTTCTCGACGGTGTACGGAACGGCGGACGTGCCCTCGTCGAGGTCGATCCAGGCGAAGGCGCCGTAGGCGTCGCGGCCGATGAAGTCGGCGGTCCTGTCACCGGACTTGAGCTGCCAGCCCTCGTAGTCGCCGTCCGCGCGCCTGTAGTGGACGACGGCGTGGTCGCGTTCGACGGCGACGGGCTTCGGGTCGGGCGGGGCCTGGCCGGCGGTGGTGGAGGCGAGGGCGCTCGCGGTGCGTCCGGCGCGGTCGACGACGACGGCCTTGTAGCGCAGCGGGGTCCCGGCCTTCACCGAGTCGTCCACGTGCTGGGTGACCTTGTACGGGGCGTGGTCGGCTGAGCCGAGGGTGACCCACTCACCGCTGCCGGTCTGTGCGGCGAACACGACGCGGTTCAGGTCTCCGCCGTCCACGTCGGCGCTGATCTCGACGGTGCCGGTGGCTCCGGCGGCCGGGGCCTTCAGGGTGACCGACGGCTTCGCGGCGGGGGTGCCGAGCGGCTTGTCGGCGCGGAGCACGATGCTGGACAGCGCGGGCACGGTGACTCCGACGGCCTTGTCCGAGCCACTGCGGAAGGTCCCGGAACCCCCGTACAGCGTGCGGAACCTCATGCCCGCCGACTCGGTGGCGACCTCGACGGTCCTCGCCTCGGTGGAGTTGTTGGTGGCGACGACGTATTCGTACGGGCGCTCGGTGTCCGTGCGTGAGAAGGCGTGGACGGAGCCTTCGGCGTGGCGCTCGGTCTGCACACCGTCGCGCAGGGCCGGGTGGTCCCGGGTGAGCTTCGACAGTGCGGCGATGGAGCGGTAGAGCGGGTGCTCCGTGTCGTACGCGTCGGAGGCGTGCGTGCGGTCGGTGCCCAGCTGGTCGTCGTCGAGGTAGTCGGCGGTCCTCGACGCGAACAGCGTCTGGCGGGCGTCCTTGTCGCCGCCCGCGCCGGTGTAGCCCTGCTCGTCGCCGTAGTAGACCACCGGGTTGCCGCGGCCGAGGAACATCAGCTCGTTGGCGAGGCGGGCGCGGTCCAGGAGTTCGGCGTCGTCGGCCTTCGGGTTGTCCTGCTTCAGGAAGGTCCCGATGCGGCCCATGTCGTGGTTGCCGAGGAAGGTCACCTGCTCGTAGGCGTTGGCCTTGTCGGTGGTGTAGCGGTAGTCGTCGCCGTAGACGGCGGCGAGCTTCGAGGCCGGGGCGCCCTGGGAGGCGTACTGCCGGGCGGCCTCCTGGAAGGGGAAGTCGAGCGTGGAGTCGAGCCGGCCCCGGGTGACGTACGGCGAGGTGATCGCGGTGTCGGCGGAGTAGACCTCGCCGAACATGAAGAAGTCGTCACGGCCGCGCTTCGCCGCGTAGTCGTCGAGGGCGGTGGCCCACCGGGTCCAGAAGTCGAGGTCGACGTGCTTGACGGTGTCGATGCGGAAGCCGTCGATGTCGAAGTCGCGGACCCACTTCTGGTAGATCTTCTCCATGCCGGAGACGACTTCGGGGCGCTCGGTCCACAGGTCGTCGAGGCCGGAGAAGTCGCCGTACTCGGTGGACTCGCCGGCGTAGGTCGAGTCACCCCTGTTGTGGTACATCGTCGGGTCGTTGAGCCAGTCCGGGACCTTCTTGCCGGTGGTGGCGGGGGTGTACGGGAAGGAGTCGGCGTCCACCTCCCCGACGCCCCGGGTGTCGTCGAACGGGCGGCCGTCCTCGTCGAGGTACGGGAAGGCGCCCTTGGGCTTGTAGCCGTACTTCTTCTCGGCGTAGTCGACGGTGTCGGCGGTGTGGTTGGTGATGACGTCGAAGAAGACCTTCATGCCCTTGCCGTGGGCCTTGTCGATCAGCTTCGTGAGGTCGGCGTCGGTCCCGAAGTGGGGGTCGACCTGGGTGAAGTCGGTGATCCAGTAACCGTGGTATCCGGCCGAGGCGTTGTCCCCGGTGCCCTGGACGGGCCGGTTCTTGAAGATCGGGGCGAGCCAGATCGCGGTGGTGCCGAGGTCCTTGATGTAGTCGAGCCGCTGGGTGATCCCCTTGAGGTCGCCGCCCTGGTAGAAGCCCTTGTCCGTGGGGTCGTAGCCGGTCTCCGGGCGCGAACCGGTCAGCCCGCCGCGGTCGTTGGAGGTGTCGCCGTTGGCGAACCGGTCGGGCAGCACGAAGTAGAACTGCTCCCGGGTGAGGTCGTGCCTGGCCGGCTCCTCGGCGAGTTCCGCGTCCGAGGGCGGGGCTGGGGGTCTGGGCGCGGCAGGCGCGGCGGCCGCCGGTACGACGGGCAGCAGCGCCGCGCACAGTGCGGCGACGGCTCCCCGCCGGAGGGTGGTTCGGGACACGGGCGGGTACTCCTCGGCTTTCAGGGGTGGGGTTCAGCGGTGCGGGCCGGGGCCGCGTCGCTCGCGTCCCCGGCCCGCTGGTCGGTGGGGTCAGCCGCGCCAGACGTCGGTGGTCATCGCGACCTTGCCGGAGGACGGCACGGTGGCGGTGCGGTTGGCGCCGCTCTCCCAGGTGACGTTGCCGCTCGCGTCCTTGCGGAGGTACTTGTACGCGAACGTGGTTCCGGCGGGCATGTCCACATCGAGCTTCCAGACGGGGTACGTCGCCGGGTCGAGCTTCAGGGCGCTGCCCGGGTTCCAGCTGCCGAGGGCGGCCTGGTCGCCGGTGACGTAGATGTTCTGGCCGAGCTGGGTGGTGGCGTTGACGCCGAAGGAGGCACCGGACCGGCCGGTCCCCGGGTCCGGGTCGGGTGTGGTTCCCCCGCCGGAGCAGGTGCGGGCGCCGACGTGCAGCGCGACGGCGGTGTTCGCGCCCAGGGTGGCGGTGAACTGCCCCGAACCGTTGACGGTGACGCCCTTGCCCGACTGCACGTCGCAGTAGTCACCGGCGGGCAGCGAGGTCTGGAACGTACGGCTCAGCGAGGAGCTCTCGTGGTTGATGGCGACGTACGCCTTGGAGCCCCGGCCGAAGGCGATCTGGTCGCCGCCGTTGTCCCACCAGTCGGAGACGGCCTGGCCTCGGGCCGCGTTGCGGAAGCCGACCATCGAGGAGATCTCACGCCAGGCGTGCTGGCACTTCCAGCCGTCGCTGTAGCAGGCGTCGACCTGACCGCCGTTGGGCGGGCCGGCGTCGTGGTCGCTGAACTCGTAGCCGGAGTGCACGTCCGGGGAGCCGTAGGGGTAGGCGAGCATGAAGACGCTCGCCAGGGTGTAGTTGGCGCCGTCCTTGTAGCTCAGGGTGTCGCCGCCGCGCTCGGTGTCGTGGTTGTCGACGAAGACCGCCGACTTGCCCGACTGCATGAAGCCCCAGCCCTCGCCGAAGTTCTTCAGGTGGGCGAGGTTCTCGTTGTTGAAGACCTGCTTGAGGCCGCGGCCGTAGCGGAACTCCTGGACGTCACCGCTGCCGAGGTACTCGGTGGGCGAGACCGCCTCGCCCGCGCCGTGGATGGCCTCGTGCTTCCAGTAGGCGTTCGGGTCGGTCAGCCGGGACTTGATGTTCGTGAGGTCACCGGCCGGCATGTGCTTGGCGGCGTCGATGCGGAAGCCGTCGACGCCCAGGGAGAGCAGGTCGTTGAGGTAGCCCGCTATCCGGCCGCGTACGTAGTCCTCACCGGTGTCCAGGTCGGCGAGGCCCACCAGTTCGCAGTTCTGGACGTTGCCCCGGTCACCGTAGTTGTTGCCGATCTGCGTCCGGCAGTCGTCCATGTCACTGCCGGAGTAGGTGCCCGGGTAGTCGTACTTGCTGTACGAGGACCCGCCCGTGCCGGTGCCCGATCCGGCCGACATGTGGTTGATGACCGAGTCGGCGATGACCTTGACGCCGGCGCCGTGGCAGGTGTCGACCATGTTCGCGAAGGCGGCGCGGTCACCGAGCCGGCCGGCGATCCTGTAGCTGACGGGCTGGTACGACGTCCACCACTGGGCGCCCTGGATGTGCTCCTGGGGCGGTGAGACCTGGACGAAGCCGTAGCCGGCCGGACCGAGGCTGTCGGTACAGGCCTTGGCGACCGAGGCGAACTTCCACTCGAACATCACCGCGGTGACGTCCTTCTCACCCGGGGGTGCGGCCTGGGCGGTCCCGGCGGTGCCGAGTCCGGCGGGGACGGCGAGGACAGCGGCGCCCGTGGCGAGGGCGAGCGCGGCAGACAGGGGCCTGCGTGCCATGTTTTTCCTCCTGCGGTGGGGGAAAGTGCGGGGATGGCGGAGCGACCTGACCTGGCAACGCGCCGTGCCGTCAAGGGCTCTGAAGGTTCTTGCAGCAAGAATGCAAAACCTGGGGTGCAGCAGACCGTACGAGTCTGACCTGCCCCGGTCAACCCCCTGGACATGACGCGATCACATCCCGCTCACATCCACGAAATCCCGCAGATTTATTCCTGCAAGGACTTACGCAAAATATTGCGGAGCTGTTAAATTCAACTCGACTCCGGCCCGGCCGGCCGGGGGTCCGGTCCACCGGACCCCACGCGCCCGGCCTGCCGGGCCGGTCACGCCACGGAGAGGCCCCGACGTCGCTTCCCCGCCGGCCCGATCCCGGGCCGACTTCGGGGCCTCTCCTGTGTGTTCGAGCCGATCCGATGCCGGGGGCCGGCATCGGATTCGTCAGGTGGAGCGGTCCGCTTCGTCGAGCAGATAGCGGCGCTCGACCTGGTTGCCGGTCAGCTCTGCCGCCTCGCGGTACAGCGCGGTCGCCCCGGCGGCGTCGCCGGTCATCCGCAGCAGGTGGGCACGCACCGCGCGTTCCCGCCGGCGGGTGAGAGGGTCCCGGTCCAGTCCGTGACGCCTGTTGAGGGCGTCGAGCAAGGCCGCCCCGCGGACCGGTCCGTACGCCTGGGCGACCGCGACCACCCGGCTCAACCGCACCGGCGCGGTAGGGGTGAGCCGTTCGAGCCACAGGTACAGCATCGCGATCTGCGGCCAGTCCGTCCGCTCCGGCGTCGCAGCCGCCGCATGCAGTGCCGCGATCGCCGCCTGCAGTTGGTAGGGGCCCGTTGTGCGCCGACTCCACACGCCGTCGATCAGCCGGGTGCCCTCACGGATCAGGTCACGATTCCAGCGCGTGCGGTCCTGCTCGCCCAGCGGCACCAACCCGCCGTCGTCATCGCTGCGGGCCGCATGCCGCGACCCGGTGAGCAGCATCAGCGCCAACAGGCCGGTCACCTCGGCGTCGTCCGGAACGGCGTCGCCGAGCATCCGGGTCAGCCTGATCGCCTCGTCAGTCAGGTCGACGCGGGCGAGCTCTTCACCGGCGGAGGCCGTGTAGCCCTCGTTGAAGATCAGATAGAGCACCCGCATGACCGCGGCCACACGGCCTTGCCGGTCGGAGGCGGTGGGCGCGGTGAAACGGGCACCGGCGCGGGCCAACTGCTGTTTCGCCCTGCTGATGCGCGTCCCCAGGGTGGCTTCGGTGTGCCCGAAGGCGTGGGCGATCTGAGCAGTCGTCAGTCCGCCGACCGCGCGCAGGGTGAGCGCCACCTGCGAGGCGGGGCTCAGCGCGGGGTGGCAGCAGAGCAGCAGCAGGGTGAGGCCGTCATCGGCCTCCTCCGCAGGGCCTGCCCGGCGCGCCGGTTCCTCCATGGCCAGTTCGGCCATGCCCGCTTCCTGCTCACGTCGGCGCCGCGCCTGTTCGGAGCGGAGCTGGTCGACCATCCGCCGGTAGCCGATCCGGATCAGCCAGCTGCGGGGATTCTCCGGCACCCCGTCGGCCGACCACGCCCGGTGCGCTGCCAGCAGCGCCTCCTGCACCGCGTCCTCGGCGATGTCGAAGCGCCCGAAGCGCCGCACCAACGCGCCGAGCACCTGCGGCGCTTCGGAGCGGAGCAGATGCTCGATGTCCGTGGTCCCGACCGGCCCGTCCTTCACGGGACGCTGTGGCACGCTGCCCGCACCGGGCCTCGTGGCGGACGGTAGGTCATGCGGCGAAGTCCTCTCCCATGATCGGACGGATCTCGATCGGCTCACCCAGTACGTCGACGATCCGCGAGGCGATCTCCACGGCCCGTTCCCGGCCGGTCACCTCGATGACGGCGAAGCTGGCCAGGACCTCCTTGAGCTCGGCGAACGGCCCGTCGGTCTCCGTCACGCCGTCCGGGCCCCGGGTCACCGTGGTGCTGAGGGCCGGGTGGGCCAGGCCTTCGGTGCCGACCAGCTCTCCGGTCTCGAACAGTTCCTTCTCGAACCTCTGGTACGCGGCGAAGGCGGCCAGCGCCTCCTCCGTCGGCGCGTCGGCGGTCGCCGCGTCCCAGGCGGCTGCAGGCGTGTATCCGAGCAGCAGGTACTTCACGGGGTCCCCTTGTTCGACGATGCTCGGCGATGGTAGGTCAGGTCCGGCGCGTACGGCGCAGGGAGAGCGCCGAGGCCCGCCGGCACGAACGCGGGCGGCGGGCGGTGTCGACGGTGGTGGCGGTCACGGCTTCCTCCTCGACGGGTTCTGCCGGCTACCTCGTGGCAGGGTCCACGATCTCGACATCCCCTCGATGTGACGCACGCCACACACTACTGGTATCGAAAACGAACCGTCGGCTTCGAGGTATCCGCGAGAACCCGAACCCACCGAGGGAGTACGAGATGCCTGAGTCCAACCAGCCGAGCGCCGAACTGAAGGCCCTGGATCGCCTGGTCGGCACCTGGACGGTGACCGGCGGAGCCGAGGGAACCGTGCGCTACGAGTGGATGCCCGGCCAGTTCTTCCTGAGCCAGCACGTCGAGCTCACCCAGTTCGGACAACAGGTCAGCGGCCTGGAGCTGATCGGGAACCTGCGCCCGTTCGGCGAGCCGGCCGGCGCGGACGTGGTGTCACGGTTCTACGACTCGACGGGGAACACCTTCGACTACGTCTACGAACTGACCGGTGACACGCTCGTCATCTGGGCCGGGTCGAAGGGGAGCCCGGCCTACTTCGAGGGCACCTTCAGCGACGACGACGCGACGATGACCGGCGACTGGGTCTACCCCGGCGGGGGCGGATACGCGTCGACCATGACCAGGGTCTGAACCCGGTCATCGCCTTCCGCCGGCCCGGCCTGCGTCCTGATCGGGGCACGGGCCGGGGCGCGCTGTCGTTCCGGTCCCCGTCGGCCCGGCTTCGCGCCCCTCGCCCGCGTGGGCGGCGTCCGGATTGCCCAGCCTGCCGGTGTGCCCGCAGTCCGAGAGGTCCGCACGGGAGACCGCGGCGGCACTCTCGGCTGCTGCCACCTGAGAGCCTGCCCTGCGCCGAGGCGTCGCGCGCTCAGCCCCGACCGGTACGGAACCGGCGCCGGTATTCGGTCGGGGTCGTGTCGAGTCGGCGGCGGAAGGCCCTGACGAGGGTGTCGACCGTGCCGAATCCGCAGAGGGATGCGATGCGTTCGAGGGTCGCGTCGGTGGTTTCGAGCCGGCCGCGTGCCACCTCGACGCGGGCCGATTCGATGTAGGTGTGCGGGGTCATGCCGAGTTCGGACTTGAAGATGCGGGTGAGCTGCCGGTCACCGATGTGGGCGTATGCCGCCAGATCCGCGACGGTCAGTGGTGCGTCGATGTTGCGCATGATGTGGTGGCGGAGGTCTTCGATGCGCCGCGTCGTGGACACCTGTTCCAGGGGAACGCTGAACTGGCTCTGCCCGCCGGGCCGTTTCAGGTACATCACGAGCTGCCGGGCGACGCGCAACGCGACGGCTTCGCCGAGGTCGTCGGCGACGAGAGCGAGTGACAGATCCAGGCAGGCGCTGATCCCCGCCCCGGTCCACACGTCGCCTTCGCGGATGAAGATCGGGTCGGCGTCGACCTCGATCGCCGGGTAGGCGTCGGCGAGCTGGCGCGCGGTCGACCAGTGCGTGGTGGCGCGTCTGCCGTCGAGGAGTCCGGCGGCTGCGAGGATGTGCGCGCCGACACAGACGGAGGTGACTCTCCGGGTCCGCTCGGCGAGTTGCTTCACCCGCGCCACCACGCGGGGGTCGGTGAGCGTCTGCACGCCGCGCTGACGGTCGACCTCGACGGCGCCGGGCACGATCAGGGTGTCGATGCTCTGTGTGGAGAGTCCGTCGAAGGTGACGTCCGGAAGGATCCGCACCCCGGCGCCGGTGGTGACCGGGTCCATGGTCTCGGCGGCGAGGACGACCTCGTAGCCCGCCGCTCCGTCCGATTCGCGGCGTGCGAGGGAGAACACCTCCGGCGGTCCGGTGACATCGAGCAGGTCGACGCCGGCGAAGAGGACGACGACGATCAGCCGTCTGCGGTTCTCGGTGCTCATGCGGCTCCCTCGGCCGGTCCTGCCCATGTCGGTATCTGCAGGCTAGACGACATTGCCGACATTCGTGGTGGCGCCTAACGTCGTGAGCACAGGCCATCGCGCCTCACCGCACCGGTGGGGTGCCCCATGACACACGACCCTCAGGCGGTTCCCCCGTGCCCAGAACGACTCTGCGCCAGCTCAACGGCTTCGACGACACCCCTGCGAAGCTCGCCGGATCGACCCTGGTCCTCGTCGACTACCAGAACACCTACACGACCGGCGTGATGGAACTGGACGGCTGGCAGGCCGCCCTCGACGCCGCAGCCCAGTTGCTGGCTCGGGCCCGCCAGGAGGGCACGAAGGTCATCCACGTCATCAACGACGGCGGCGAAGGCACCCCGTACGACATCCGGGCCGAGATCGGCCGGATCCACCCCGCTGTCGCACCGGTCGACGGAGAGCCCGTCGTGGTGAAGAAGGCGCCGGACTCCTTCGTCGGCACGGACCTGGACCAGCACGTGGACGCCGCAGGCAACAGCGACCTGATCATCGCCGGGTTCATGACGCACATGTGCGTGACGTTCACCGCACAGGGCGCCTTCCTGCGCGGCAACCGCCCCACCGTCGTGGCCGACGCGTGTGCCACCCGGGCACTGCCGGTCGCCGGCGCGGAGCTGGACGCCCGCCAGGTGCACCACAGCGCGCTCGCCACCATCACCGACCTGTACGGAGTCGTCGTTCCGACGCAGGAGTCCCTCAGCTGATCTCGGCGAACCGGGACGGCGGGGTCACCGGCCGCCGGGGGTTCCTCCCGGAAGATTTCCTCAGGAGGTCCCCGGGCGACCGGTGCGAACACCGGGGCGGGGCCGCGTCCGCCCCCGGACCCGGCCCCGCCTCTCGCGCCTGTTCAGGTGGTGCGTGCGGCCGCCGTGGAGCCTCGTACCACGAGCTCCGGCTGGAACACGTACTCCGTGCGCTGCACGGGGCTCCCGCCGATCTCCTCCAGCAGCGCGCCCACCGCGGCCGCCGCCATCGCCTGTACCGGCTGGCGTACGGTCGTCAGCGGCGGGTCGGTGAAGGCGATCAGCTGGGAGTCGTCGAAGCCGACGACGGAGACGTCGCGCGGGACGTCGTAGCCCCTCCCCCGGGCGGCCCGGACCACACCGAGCGCCATCAGGTCGCTGCCGCAGACGATGCCGGTGCAGCCCGCGTCGAGCAGGGCGCCCGCGGCGACCTGGCCGCCCTCGACGCTGAACAGGGTGGAGCAGACCAGGAGTTCGGCCTCCTCGCGGTCCATGTCCAGCAGCGTGACGGCCGCGTCGACGAAGCCGTCACGCTTACGGCGGGACGGTACGTAGCGCTGCGGCCCGATCGCCAGGCCGATGCGCCGGTGGCCGAGTTCGGCGAGGTGACTGACGGCCATCCGGACGGCGGCCTGGTCGTCGGGCGAGACGAACGGGGCGCTGATGCGCTCGTTGTAGCCGTTGATCAGGACGAACGGCACGCCACGTTCGGTGAGTGCCGCGTAGCGGGCCGGGTCGGCCGAGGTGTCGGCGTGCAGGCCGGACAGGAACACGATGCCGCCCACGCCCCGCTCGACGAGCTGTTCGACCAGCTCGTCCTCCGTGGCACCGCCGGGCAGCTGGGTGCAGAGCACGGGGGTGTAGCCGTGTCCCGCGAGGACCTGCTCCACGGACTGGGCGAACGCCGGGAAGATCGGGTTGGTGAGCTCGGGGGTGACCAGTCCGATCAGTCCGGCGCTGCGCTGCCGCAGTCGTACGGGGCGTTCGTAGCCGAGGATGTCGAGCGCCGCGAGCACCCGCTGACGCGTGGTGTCCGCGACGCCCGGCTTCCCGTTGAGGACCCGGCTCACGGTGGCCTCGCTGACCGCGGCCTGACCGGCGATGTCGGAGAGCCGCAGCGCCGGTCCGGTCCTGGGTGCGGGGACGGTCACACCGTCCACCACACCGTGGTGTCGGCGGGCAGCTCGACGGTGTCGCCGTCGACGATCACCGGGGCGCTGGCGAGCAGCAGGGTGCCGGGGGTGTCGATCCGGACCGGCGCGCCCGTCGTGTTGACGGTGCAGACGAAGCCGGGGCGGCCGAGCGCGAGTACGCCTTCGGGGGTGTCCAGCCAGGTGACGTCCGTGCCGGCACCGAGTCCGGGGTGCTCGCGCCGGGCGGCGATCGCGGCGCGGTACAGCTCCAGGGTGGAGCCCTCCGTGCCGGTCTGGGCCTCGACGGAGAGCGCGCCCCAGGTGTCGGGCTGGGGCAGCCAGCTGCCGCCGTCGCCGAAGCCGTAGGAGGTGCCCTCGCGGGTCCACGGGATCGGCACGCGGCAGCCGTCGCGGAAGCCGTCCTGGCCCTCGGCGCGGAAGAAGGACGGGTCCTGGCGGAGCTCGTCGGGCAGGTCGGTGACGTCGGGCAGGCCGAGCTCCTCGCCCTGGTAGACGTAGGCGGAGCCGGGCAGGGCCAGCATCAGCAGGGTCGCGGCGCGGGCCCGGCGCAGGCCGAGCTCACGGTCGCCGGGGGTGCGGATCTGGGTGCCCAGGCCCGGCGGGTTGCCGAACCGGGTGGTGTGCCGGGTGACGTCGTGGTTGGAGAGCACCCAGGTGGTGGGGGCGCCCACCGGACGCATCGCGTCGAGCGAGGAGTCGATGACCTCGCGCAGCTCGGCGGCGTCCCAGGCGGTCGACAGGTACTGGAAGTTGAAGGCCTGGTGCATCTCGTCGGGGCGCACGTAGTTGGCGGTGCGCTCGACGGTGGGGGTCCACGCCTCGGCCACGAGGACGCGGCCGCCGGGGTACTCGTCGAGGACGGTGCGCCAGCTGCGGTAGATCTCGTGCACACCGTCCTGGTCGAAGAACGGCATGACATCGTTGCCCAGGAGCTTCAGCTGGTCGTGCGATCCCAGGTCCGGGAGGCCCTCCGCCTTCACGAGGCCGTGTGCGACGTCGACGCGGAAGCCGTCGGCGCCCATGTCGAGCCAGAAGCGCAGGATGGAGCGGAACTCGTCGGCGACGGCCGGGTGCTCCCAGTTGAAGTCGGGCTGTTCCGGCGCGAAGAGGTGCAGGTACCAGTCGCCCGGGGTGCCGTCGGGGTTCGTGGTCCGGGTCCAGGCGGGGCCGCCGAAGATGGATTCCCAGTCGTTGGGCGGGAGTGCACCGTCGGTGCCCTTGCCGGGGCGGAAGTGGTAGCGGTCGCGCAGGGCGGAGCCGGGGCCTTCGGCGAGGGCGCGCTTGAACCACTCGTGCTGGTCGGAGGAGTGGTTGGGCACCAGGTCGACGATGATGCGCAGGTCCAGGCCGTGGGCCTCGCGGATCAGGGCGTCGGCGTCGAGGAGTGTGCCGAACATCGGGTCGATCGCCCGGTAGTCGGCGACGTCGTATCCCGCGTCGGCCTGCGGCGAGGCGTAGAAGGGGCTGAGCCAGACGGCGTCCACACCGAGGTCCCGGAGGTACGGGAGCCGCGCGGTGACGCCCGCGAGGTCTCCCATGCCGTCGCCGTTTCCGTCGGCGAAGCTGCGCGGGTACACCTGGTAGATCACCGCGTCCTGCCACCAGCCGGTGCGGTGGCCCGGGGCGTCGTCGGACGTGCCGGTGGAGGGGGCAGCGAGGTGCTGGGTCATGTCGTCCCTGGGGTGTCTGGGTGGGGAGCGGCGCCGGGACCTGGTCGGGGATCCGGCGCCGCCGTGACGGGTGCGGTCGTACGGTCGTGCGGGACTGTCAGCCCTTGACGGCTCCGGCGGACATGCCGGTGACCAGGTGCTTCTGCGCGAAGAGGAAGACCAGTGCGGCCGGGATGGCGATGAGCACGGACGCCGCGGTCATCGGGCCCCACTGGGCCCCGTACTGGTTGACGAACTTCTGCAGTCCGCCGGCGAGCGTGAGGTTCTCGTCACCGACCATGAACGCGGAGGCGTACGCCACTTCGCCCCAGGCGGTGATGAAGGAGTAGAAGGCGGTGACGGCGAGGCCGGGCTTGGCGAGCGGCAGGATGAGCCGCCAGAACGTGCCGAACGGGGTGAGTCCGTCGACCTGTCCCGACTCGTCGATCTCGCGCGGGATCGTGTCGAAGAAGCCCTTCATCATCCAGGCGCAGAAGGGCACCGAGATGGTGAGGTAGGTGATGACGAGCCCGGCCGGCTGGTTGAGCAGGCCCATCGTCGACATGATGTTGTAGATCGGCACGATGAGGACGGCCACCGGGAACATCTGGGTGACCAGCAGGGTCCACATCAGCCCGCGCTTGCCGGGGAAACGGAAGCGGCTGACGGCGTAGCCGGTGGTGGCGGAGACGAAGACGCCGATGACGGTGGAGAGTCCCGCGACGATCACGGAGTTGCCGAACCAGCTCAGGAACTCGGTGTCCTTGATCAGGTTGGTGTAGTTCTCGAACGTCGTCTCTTTGAAGAAGTCGGTGGTCGACGCGTACTGCGCGGGCTTCAGCGAGGTCAGCAGGACCCAGAGCACCGGGAAGACCGCGATCACCGACATGACGATCAGGGTGAGGTGCAGGGCCACGGAGGCGGCCGGCGAACGGTCGCCGCGCTTGCGGACCTTGCGGGTGTCCTGCTTGACGGGGGTGGCGGGGGCCGCCGTGACGGTGGTCACCAGTTGTCTCCCTGCGTGCGGAGCACTCGCCGGTACACCATGGCGAAGAGCATCAGGAGTACGAGGATCAGTACGCCCCAGGTGGAGGACTGCGCGAAGTCGCGCGGGCTGATCTCGAAGGAGAATTTGTACGCCTGGGTGACCAGGATCTGGGTGGCCTCACCGGGTCCGCCGCGGGTCAGCAGGAAGATCACCGGGAACATGTTGAAGGTCCAGATGGTGGAGAGCAGGACCACCGTGGTGGACACCGGGCGCAGTCCGGGGAGCGTGACGTGGCGGAAGCGCTGCCAGGCGGTGGCGCCGTCCATCTCCGCGGCCTCGTACTGCTCCGAGGGGATCGACTGGAGCCCGCCGAGCAGGGCGACCATCATGAACGGCACGCCGAGCCAGACGTTGACGGCGATGACGGAGAACTTGGCCCAGGTGGGGTCGTTCAGCCACGGGACGCCGTCGATCCCGGCGCCGCCGAGGATCTTGTTGAGCAGGCCGAACTTCTCGTTGTAGAGGAAGCGCCAGGCGAAGACCGAGACGAAGCCGGGGATGGCCCAGGGCAGGATCAGGGCCATGCGGTAGGCGGAGCGGCCGACGATCCTGCGGTTGAGGATGTTGGCGAGGGCCATGCCCAGGCAGAAGGTGATGGTCACACAGGAGACCGTCCACACCAGCGTCCAGCCCAGCGTGCCGAGGAACTGGGTGCCGGTCAGGGCGTCGGCGTAGTTGTCCAGGCCCACGAACTCGTAGGTGGCGGGCATCTCGTTGACGCCGATGGACCGGGCGACGTTGCGCTCGTTGGCGTCGGTCAGGGACAGCCAGATACCGCGGACCAGCGGGTAGCCGATGATCACGCCGATCACGAGCACGACCGGGGCGACCATGGTCCAGGCGTACCAGTGGACCGACAGGGCGCGCCGGAGTCTGCTCGGTGGCGGGGGGTTGCCAGTGCCGCGGCTCCGGCCGCGGGCGACGTCGTCGCCCGCGGCCTTCGCCACCGACTGGCTGGTGTGGACAGCCATCAGTCGGCCTGCCTTCCTGGGCTACTTCCAGCCCTTGAGGAGCTTGCGGTAGGAGTCGCCGGTCGCCTCGGCGGCCTTCTCCGGCGTGGTCTGGCCGGTGAGGACCTTGGTGTACTCGATGTTCAGCGGGGCGAAGAGGCTGCCGGTCTCCGGGATCCAGGGACGCTCGACCGCGGTCTCGACGACGGGCTTGAAGAACTGGACGATCTCGCTGTCCACCGCCTCCTTCTTGGAGTACGCGGAGGTGCGGGTCGGCAGCAGGTTCAGCTCACCGGCGGTCTGCGCCTGGGACTCGACCGAGGTCATGTAGTCGACGAAGGCGTAGGAGGCGTCGAGGTTCGCGGAGCCCGCGTAGACGCCGAGGTTGTGGCCGCCCTGCGGGGCGCCCTGAGCGGCGGAGCCGGCCGGCACCGTGGAGATGCCCAGGTTCGCCTTGTCGGTGAACTCCTTGCCGGTGAGGGTGTCGGCCACGGCCCAGGGACCGTTGATCATCATGGCGACGTCGCCGTTCTTGAACGACTGCATCATGTTCTCCCAGCCGTCCGTGGCGTCGGTCTTGGCCGCCCCGGAGTCGACGAGGTCCTTCACGACGCCGTACGCCTTGACGCCTGCGGCGTTGTCCACGGTGACGGTCTTCGCGTCGGCGTCGACCAGGTCGCCGCCCTCGCCGTAGAGGAAGGAGAGGAAGTAGTACGAGTCGTCGCCGCGCAGGTAGAGACCGGTCTTGCCGGTCTTGTCCTTGATCTTCTCGGCGACCGTCTTCAGGTCGGCGATCGTCGCGGGCGGCTCGACGCCGGCGTCCGCGAACATCTTCTTGTTGTAGAAGATGCCCATCGAGTCGATGACCTGCGGGACGGCGTACGTCTTGCCCTTGTACTTCGTGGACGCGGCCGCCTGCTTGAGGAAGTCGTCCTGGTTCTTCAGCGCCGTGGTGCCGTCCAGCGGGGCGAGGTAGCCGAGGTCCGCGAACTCGGGGGTCCAGGCCACCTCGGAGCGGATGACGTCGGGGGCACCGGAACCGGCCTGGGCGGCGTTCTTGAACTTGTTCTGCGCCTCGCCGAAGGGGACGTTGACGTACTTGACGTCGACCTTCGGGTGCTTCTTCTCGAAGCCCTCGGCGATCTTCTTGAAGACCTTGTCCTCGCTGCCGACGTTCGAGGTGTCCCACCACGTCACCGTGCCGGAGAGCTCACCCGAGCTCTTGCCGCCGCCGGTCCCGTCGTCGCTTCCGCAAGCGGTCGCCGCGAGCGCCAGGGTCGCGACCAGGGCGGTGGCCGTTATGCCACGTCGCATCTGAACTCCTTCAACTGCCGTACCGCTCCGTCGCGGCGCCGGGTCGACGTGAACGTAACAAGGATGAAAGACGACCGAAAGAGTTTGCGGAAGATTTCTGCAAGCTCTGCTGATCGTTACATTGGCGTGTCCGCAAGGTTGCCGTCAAGCCTCTTGACGGAAGCGCTCACACCCTGCCCACGCCTGGCCAGAGGCGCCCTGAGGGCGGTATGACGATCAGACCGGGACCGCCATGGAACGCCCGCAAGGACTTGCAAGATATTGCCGAGCGACCGCTGTCGGGCGGCGTCCGCCGAGGTGGAGCGCCTGGATTCCGCGCATGGTGGGCAATCCGACAGGCGCCCGGTACAGTCCAGTGCCATGACCGCACGGCTTGCCGATATCGCAACTCAGGCGGGGGTCAGCGAAGCGACGGTCAGCCGAGTACTGAACGGCAAGCCCGGTGTCGCGGCGGCCACCCGTGAATCCGTCCTCGCGGCGCTCGACGTCCTCGGATACGAACGCCCCGTCCGGCTGCGCCGGCGCAGTGCCGGGCTGGTAGGCCTGATCACGCCCGAGCTGGAGAACCCGATCTTCCCCGCGCTCGCGCAGGTCATCGGCCAGGCGCTCACCAGGCAGGGCTACACACCGGTGCTGGCGACCCAGACCCCTGGCGGCTCCACCGAGGACGAGCTCACCGAAATGCTCGTCGACCGTGGGGTCTCGGGCATCATCTTCGTCTCCGGGCTGCACGCCGACACCTCCGCCGACATGGGCCGCTACGAACAACTGCGGGCCCAGGGCGTCCCCTTCGTGCTGGTCAACGGCTTCTCCCCCAAGGTGCAGGCGCCGTTCATCTCCCCCGACGACCGGGCGGCCATGCGGCTCGCGGTGACGCACCTCGTGGCGCTCGGGCACCAGCGCATCGGACTCGCGGTCGGCCCCAAGCGCTTCGTCCCGGTGCTCCGCAAGATCGAGGGCTTCCACGCCACGATGCGGGAGCAGCTGGATCTCACCGCCGACGCGGTGGAGGAGCTGATCCAGCACTCCCTGTACACGCTGGAGGGCGGCCAGGCGGCTGCCTCGGCGCTGATGGAGCGCGGCTGCACCGCGGTGGTGTGCGCGAGCGACATGATGGCGCTCGGCGCGATCCGGGCGGCCCGCAGGCTGTCGAAGGAGGTGCCGCGCGACCTCTCGGTGGTCGGGTACGACGACTCGCCCCTCATAGCGTTCACCGATCCTCCGCTGACGACGATCAGGCAGCCGGTGACGGCGATGGGCCAGGCCGCCGTGCGCACCCTGCTGGAGGAGATCGGCGGCACGCCCGCTCCGCACAGCGAGTTCGTGTTCATGCCCGAACTGGTGGTACGCGGATCGACGGCCTCCGGCCCGGGCCCCTCTCCGGCGGCCGGCACCCGTCGGTAAAGTACTGGATGTGCGGTCGGCCCCCGACCGGAGGATCATCGGGCGGAGGGGACGTATCTGGCAGACTCTGCGCCTATGGGTGAATCGCTTGTGACCACACAGGAAGACCGCACGGCGGCCACCCCGTCACCCGTCGCGGACGGAACAGAAGCGTCCGGTTCCACGAAAGCGATCACCCTGACCCGCATGCGCGCCCACGTCTCACTCCGCTCGCTGCGCTCGCCGCGCCGCCCGCGCCTCTGGTTCGAGATCCTGCTGATCGCGGTCAGTTACTGGCTCTACTCGCTGGTGCGCAACGCCGTGCCCGAGCAGAAGGCCGCGGCCCTGCGGAACGCCAACCGGATCTGGTCCCTCGAACACAGCGTGGGGCTCGCCTTCGAGGAGGCGGTCAACCAAGCCGTCAATTCGGTGACATGGCTGATCGTGTCGATGAACTACTACTACGCGACCCTGCACTTCGTCGTGACCATCGGTGTGCTGATCTGGCTGTTCCGCAGCCATCCGGGCCGCTACGCCGCCACCCGTCTGATCCTGTTCGCCACCACGGCGGTGGCCCTGCTCGGTTACTACGTCTTCCCGCTGGCGCCGCCCCGGCTGATGAACGGCGGGGGCTTCATCGACACCGTCCTGCTGCACCAGACGTGGGGCTCGATGGCCTCGGGCAACTTCAAGCACATGTCGAACCAGTACGCGGCGATGCCGTCGATGCACATCGGCTGGTCCCTGTGGTGCGGTCTGACCATTTGCGCGCTGGCGACCGCCCCCTGGGCGAAGATCCTGGGCGCGCTCTACCCGGTGGCCACGCTCGTCGTCATCGTGGCGACGGCGAACCACTTCTGGCTGGACGCCGTGGGCGGAGCGGCCTGCCTGGCGCTCGGCATCGCCCTCTCCTACGCCTGGTACGGCTCGCTGCCGCACCGTCTGCCGCAACAGGTGCGGTCTCCGGGGACGGCCCGCGCCCCGCACCGGCCACCGGGGGCGCGGACCCCGGCCGGCGGCGCTGCCCCGGCCGACGGGCCGCCTCAGCCGACGGAGCCGTAGAACCGCTCCTCCACCACCGCCCGGGCCCGCCGGGTGATCCGCCGGTAGTCCTCCAGCATGTCCCCGACGTGCCCCGGCTCGTAGCCCAGGTAGCGCCCCACGGCCGTCAGCTCACGCGGGTTCGAGGGGAACGTGTCGCCCGGCCGCCCCCGCACCAGCATCACGGCGTTACGCACCCGCGAGGCCAGCACCCACGCCTCGTCCAGCGTCCGCGCTTCCTCCGCCGGGATCAGCTCCGCCGCGCACGCCGCCGCCAGCGCCTGCCGGGTGCGCGAGGTGCGCAGGCCCGGTTCGGCCCAGCCGTGCTGCATCTGGATCAGCTGCACGGTCCACTCGACATCGCTCAGCCCGCCGCGCCCCAGCTTGGTGTGGAGCGTCGGGTCGGCCCCGCGCGGCATGCGCTCGGACTCCATCCGTGCCTTGAGCCGCCGGATCTCCCGGACGGCGTCGTCCCCCAGCCCTTCCACCGGGTACCGCAGGGGGTCGACGAGCTCGACGAAGGCGCGGCCCAGCTCCTCGTCCCCCGCCATCGGATCGGCGCGCAGCAGCGCCTGGCTCTCCCAGACCAGCCCCCAGCGCCGGTAGTAGGCCTCGTACGACTTCAGGGTGCGGGCCAGGGGCCCGGTCTTCCCCTCCGGCCGCAGGTCGGCGTCGATGAGGAGGGGCGGGTCGGCGGTCGGCAGCTCCAGCAGCCGGCGCATCTCCGCGACGACCGTGTTCGCGGCCCTGGCGGCCTCCTCGTCGCTGACGCCCTCCCGGGGCCGGTGCACGAACAGGACGTCGGCGTCCGAGCCGTAGCCCAGCTCGTGGCCGCCGAAGCGGCCCATGCCGATGACCGCGAACCGGGTCGGCAGGGTGTCGCCCCACCGCTCGCGCACGGCGGCGCGCAGCGCCCCGGAGAGCGTGGCGGCGTTCAGGTCGGTGACGGCGGAGCCGACCCGGTCGACGAGGGCGCCCGGGTCCGTCTCCGCCGGGTTGTCCTCGGTGCCGTACGAGCCGATGAGGTCGGCCGCCGTCGTGCGGAACAGCTCCCGCCGCCGTACCCCGCGCGCCACCGCGACGGCCGCCTCGGCCCCCGGGGCGCGGCCGACGGCGGCCAGCACCTCCTGCTCCAGGTGGTCCCGGCCGCGTGGCTTCAGCCCTTCCGGGTCGCCGAGGATGGCGACGGCCTCCGGGGCGCGCATCAGCAGGTCGGGGGCGAGCCGGCCGGCGGACAGCACCCGGGCGAGGTTCTCGGCCGCGGCGCCCTCGTCGCGCAGGAGCCGCAGATACCAGGGGGTCTTGCCGAGCGCGTCGGACACCTGGCGGAAACCGAGCAGCCCCGCGTCCGGATCCGCGGAGTCGGCGAACCAGCCGAGCAGCACCGGCAGCAGCGTGCGCTGGATGGCGGCCTTGCGGGAGACCCCCGACGACAGGGCCTCCAGATGCCGCAGCGCCGCCGTGGGATCGGCGTAACCGAGGGCCTCCAGCCGGACGACGGCGGCCCTGGCACTGAGCCTGCTCTCGCCGGGCGCGAGCTGGGCGACCGCGTCCAGGAGCGGCCGGTAGAAGAGCTTCTCGTGCAGCCGCCGCACGACGGACGCGTGCCGCCGCCACGCCCTGTTGAGCTCACCGACCGGGTCCGTACGCAGCCCCAGGGAGCGCCCCAGCCTGCGCAGGTCGGCCTCGTCCTCCGGGACCAGGTGGGTGCGGCGCAGGCGGTAGAGCTGGATGCGGTGCTCCATGGCCCGCAGGAAGCGGTACGCCTCGTCCAGCTGCGCGGCGTCCGCCCGCCCGACGTACCCGCCGTCGGCGAGGGCCCGCAGGGCCTCCAGCGTGGAACCCGAGTGCAGCGTGCTGTCACTGCGGCCATGGACGAGCTGGAGCAGCTGTACGGCGAATTCGACGTCCCGGAGCCCGCCGGGGCCGAGCTTGATCTCACGGTCGACCCGGTCGACGGGGATGTTGTCGACGACGCGGCGGCGCATCTTCTGTACGTCGCCGACGAAGTTCTCCCGGTCGGCGGCCTGCCAGACGAGCGGTGACACGGCCGCGACGTAGTCGGCGCCCAGCTCGGGGTCACCGGCGACCGGCCGGGCCTTGAGGAGCGCCTGGAACTCCCAGGTCTTGGCCCAGCGCTGGTAGTAGGCGAGGTGCGAGGACAGGGTCCGTACCAGGGGCCCGTTGCGGCCCTCGGGACGCAGGTTGGCGTCGACGGGCCAGATGGTGCCCTCGACGGTGGTGTCGGAGCAGATCCGCATCAGATGGGCGGCGAGCCGGGTGGCCGCCTGCAGTGCGCCGCTCTCCTCCGCGCCCTCGATGGGCTCGGCGACGAAGATCACGTCGACGTCGGACACGTAGTTCAGCTCGTGTCCGCCGCACTTGCCCATCGCGACAACCGCGAGCCGGCACTGTGCCGCGTCGGAGGGCGCGGCGACCCGGGCGATGTCCAGCGCGGCCCGCAGCGTCGCCGTCGCGAGGTCGGCGAGCTCGGCGGCCACCTCGGCGACGTCGGTCGTCCCGCAGACGTCGCGGGCCGCTATCGACAGCAGTGACCTGCGGTAGGCGACCCGCAGCGAGTCCGGGTCGACGGCGTCGCCGAGCATGCGCTCGAACTCGGCGACCCCGGGGTGCAGATCGGTTGCCTCGTACGTGACCAGCGCCTGCCAGTCACGCGGATGCCGGGCCAGGTGGTCTCCGAGCGCCTCGGAGGCGCCGAGGACCCCCAGGAGCCGGTCCCGCAGCGGCTTGGCCGTGATGAGCGTGTCCAGCAGGACCTGCCGCTCATCGGCCTCCTCGGCCTCGACGAGCCGGACGAGGCTGTTCAGGGCCAGGTCGGGGTCGGCCGTCGCCCCGAGGGCCTCGAAGAGGACCGGATCGGCCCGCACGGAGGAGAGCTCGGGCAGGTCCAGCAGCCGTTCGGCGGCGGACGGGGCGGTGAAACCGTGCCGCAGCAAGCGTGTGAACGTACTGCTCCTGCGTCCCGGCACCGTCGTCATCCCGCATCTCCTGCCCGCCGATCCCCGATCGCGCCTATCCGCCCTCCGAGCCTAGCCCCGCACCGATGATTCCGGTGCGGCGGCGGAGTCCCCACTCCAGAGGCACGATCGACGAAATGACCGCACCCGCCGCTTCACCGCCCCAGGAGGCCCGCCATGCCACCCGAGAACACCGCCCTTCCCGAGACCGCGCTGGACCCGCACTACAGCAGCGAGGGAGCCGCCGCACGCCCGTGGGCGGAGGCGGTCACGCTGCTGGAGGGCGCCGAGCTGTACTGGCTGTCCACGGTCCGCCCCGACGGCCGCCCGCACGTCACCCCGCTGATCGGCCTCTGGTCGGACGGCGCGCTGCACTTCTGCACGGGCCCCTCGGAACGCAAGGCGCGCAATCTGGCCGCCCATCCGGAGGTCGTCCTGACCACGGGGGTCAACACGCTGCGCGAGGGGTTCGACGTGGTGGTCGAGGGCCGGGCCGCCCGGGTGACGGACGAACGGCGGCTGATCGCGCTGGCCGAGGCCTGGGAGGAGAAGTACGGCGCCGAGTGGCACTTCGGCGTCACGGACGGGATGTTCTCCAACGGCGCGGGCGGCCGCGCCGAGGTCTTCGCGGTGACCCCCCGCACGGCCTTCGGCTTCGCGAAGGGCGACCCGTACGGGCAGACGCGCTGGCGCTTCGCCTGAGCGTGACCCGGCAGCCTTCCCCTCGGCTACCGGGGTCTGGTCCCGATGACGACGGTGGCGTACGACTCCTCGCAGGCGACGACGCGTGCGACGAGCCCTCGGCTCCCCACCGTCTCCTCGGCGCGCGCGGCCTGCCGTTCGCTCGTCTCGATCAGCAGGCTGCCGCCCGGGGCCAGCCAGTCGGTCGCCTCGGCGACGACGCGCCGCAGCACGTCGAGGCCGTCGCCTCCTCCGTCGAGCGCGACGCGCGGCTCGTGGACCCGCGCCTCGGCGGGCAGCAGTTCGACGTCCTCGGTCGGTACGTAGGGCACGTTGGCGAGCAGGACGTCGACCCGCCCGCGCAGGGAGCGGGGCAGGGGCGCGAAGAGGTCGCCCTCGTAGACCGTTCCGAGTCCGCCCACATTGCGCCGGGCGCAGCGCACGGCGGCCGGTTCGATGTCGGCGGCGTGGAGTTCGACGCCGTCCAGCGAGGAGGCCAGCGCCGCACCCAGCGCCCCGGAGCCGCAGCAGAGGTCGATCACGACCGCCGGGGCGGACGCCGCCTGCCGCGGCACCAGGGCCGCCGCCTGCGCGACGAGGAATTCCGTACGCCGCCGGGGCACGAACACACCGGGGCCGACCGCGATCCGCAGCCCGCAGAACTCGGCCCAGCCGAGCACGTGTTCAAGCGGGAGGCCGGCTGCCCGGCGTTCCAGCATGGTGGCGAGCGCGGTGGGGTCGGACGCCGAGGAGAGGAGGAGTTCCGCCTCGTCCTCGGCGAAGACACAGCCGGCGGCACGAAGAGCGGTGACGAGCGCGGAGAAGGTGAGCGGTGGGGCGAATTCCTGCACGGTGCGGAGCCTTTCGGGTGAACCGATGGGCGCTCCGCGATCGCTCAGGCCTGGCCGGCCACACGACGGCGAGGGGTGAGCGCCCAGCCTGCTGAAGCGGTAATGGGTCTCACCTCCTGGGTCGGTCCCGGTCTCGGGACGGGTCACACTACCCGACCGGGCCGGAGACGCCGGCGCACCGTGCGGCGACGTTTTGTGGAATTTTGCCCAACGTGCAAGTTTATTCCTCGCGTTGGACAATGCCACCATGGAAAGCCCTGTGGGACTGCGGGAACGCAAGAAGGCGGCCACCCGGCAGGCCGTACACGAAGCGACGTTGCGGCTGACCGTCGAGCACGGCTTCGACCACGTGACGGTGGAGGCGGTGGCCGACGCGGCCGGCATCTCCCGCAGAACGTTCTCCAACTACTTCACCGACAAGGAGGACGCCCTCCTCCACGGTGAGGAGCAGTTGATCGGTTCGCTGGTCCGGGCGGTCCGGGAGCGGCCGGCCGAGGAGCCTGCCTGGACGGCGCTGCGGGCCGCTGTGGCGGGTTTCCCGGAACGCGTGGTGGCCCCGCCTGAACGGGAGTGGGCCGTCCGCACGAGGCTGGCGCTGAGCCACCCCTCGCTCCTGGCCCGTCAGCTCGCCGACCACGCGGCGCTGGAGCGGGACCTGGCGGACGCGATAGCCGTGCACCCCGGCCCCAGGAACGGCCCGGTCCGCCCGCCGGTCCTGGCGGCCGCGTTCCTCTCCGCCCTGCGGATCGCGATGCGCATGTGGATCGAGGAGGACCTGGCCCGGAGTCCCGGCGAGGTGATCGGCGAGGTTCTCGACGAGATGGCGCGGAGCTTCGACTGAGCGTCGGCCCAAGGGGCTCTTCCTCTGCCCCACCCGGAAGTGTACGTTCGTACATACTCGCGCTCGCGCACCGTTCTCGTGAAAGACGTATCTGATGGACCTGGCCACCCGTCGCCGCCGGACGGCGTTGTTCCTCTTCTTCCTCATACCCGGCTTGGCGGTCTCCTCCTGGGTGACGCGGACCCCCGACATCAGGGACCAACTTGGCGCTTCCACGGCCGAGATGGGGCTCGTCCTCTTCGGCCTTTCCGTCGGCTCCATGCTCGGGATCCTCGGCTCCGGGGCACTGGTGGCACGGTTCGGCACCCGGCCGGTCATGGGCGTGGGGACGACGCTGGTCGTCGTCAGCATCGTGGTCATCGGCTGCGGGACCCTGCTCTCCTCGGCACCCGTCGTCACGGCCGGGCTGTTCCTCTTCGGCACCGGCATGGGCGGCGGTGAGGTCGCGGTCAACATCGACGGCGCCGAGGTCGAGCAGATCATCGGCCGGACGGTCATGCCCACCCTGCACGGCTTCTTCAGCCTCGGCACGGTCGTGGGCGCGGTGATCGGCATCCTGTGCACCGCCGTCGAGTTCCCGGTGCAGTGGCACCTGGGCGCCGTGGCCGTCGTCACGGCCGCCATGTTCGTGTACGCCGTCCGCGCCATCCCCGCCGGGGTCGGCAGGACCCGGGGCGCCAGGTCGGCCGACGGCGGCCCGGCTCCGGCCCGGGCAGCGGTGTGGAAGGACAAGCGGCTGCTGCTGATCGGCGGCGTCATCCTCGCCATGGCGCTGGCGGAGGGCGCCGCCAACGACTGGCTGCCGCTGCTCATGGTCGACGGCCACGGCGTGGACGCGGCCCTGGGCTCGGCCGTCTACGCGGGCTTCGCCGCCGCGATGACGATCGGCCGCTTCGGCGGCGGCTTCTTCATCGACCGCTTCGGCCGCGCCCCGGTCGTCCGGGCCAGCGCGCTGTCCGCGGCCGTCGGCCTGACCCTGGTCATCTTCTCCGACTCCCCCGTGGTCGCCGGTGCCGCGGTGCTCTTCTGGGGCCTGGGGGCCTCGCTCGGCTTCCCCGTCGCCCTGTCCGCGGCGGGCGACTCCGGCCCCGACTCGGCAGCTCGCGTCAGCCTGGTGGCGATGATCGGCTACGTCGCCTTCCTCGTCGGCCCCCCTGGCCTCGGCTTCCTCGGCGACCACTACGGGCTGCGCTCCGCCATGATCCTCGTGCTGGCCTTCGTCGTCGTCGCCGTCTTCCTCACCCCGGCCGTCGGCCCCCGCCGCGCCACCCCACCGGAGGTGCGCCCCGCGAAGGCGCCGGTGCCCGGGGCGCCCAGGAACGACGCCCGGACGGCCGGCCGCGACTGAGGACGGCTACGGGCGGCACCGCGTGTCACGGTCCGGGCCCTGCCCGGTACGGTGCCGCCCCGCGGCGGCGGTGCTCAGCTCTGTGCGGTGTCGTCGCCCGTCTGTCCGGTGCCCTCGGCCGCGCCCGCCTTCTCGCGCATCTTGCGCACCAGCTCCGCCTTCCGGCCGGCCGCGCTCTCACGGTCGAGGTTGCGGTGCGGGCCGTTGTTCTGCCGTTCGGCGCGGGACAGCCTCTTGCGCTGGCCGCCGCCCATGCCGACGGGGTTGTTGATGTTCTTGCTCACGGTCACGGGTTCTCCCGGTAATGATGCGAAGTGGTCTACGGATTCACCGGCGGGGGACGGGCGGCGACATCGAAGGACGTCGACAGCGGCCCATCACGCTCTCACTCGTGAATCGTCGCCTGGAATGACGACGACGTTACCCGGTTCCGTCGGCTCCGCACACCAGCCCCTGCCCCACCCCGGCACGGCTTCGGGCCGGCGGTGCGACTCCCGTCGGCCCGGCGAGGACGTCGCGGCGGGCTGCCGTTTCAGACGCCGTCCTTGTGGCCGTTCGCGACGAGCAGCTGCTCCATGCTTTTGTGGGCGGGGGCGGCTTTGGCGTTGCTCTTGTCGTGGAAGAACCTGAGGTAGCGGATGAGGGTGCTCACACACTTGTCGCGCCCGTCGTACTCCGCGTTGTCGACGAGTTCGCAGTCTTCGGAGATCTCCATCGTCCGCCCGTCCGGACCGGTGTACACGGGGTGCCAGATCAGTTGCACGTCCGGGTTCAGCCGCTGGACCAGTTGGAGCTCCGGGACTTCCAGCCTGATGAGGATGGAGTCGGGAGCGTAGGCCCGCACGAAGATGTGCACGGGGCCGGTGGCGAGGGACACGAAGGCCTTGGACAGAATGCTCCACATGGGCCCTGTCAGCTTCCAGTCCGGATGCAGTTCCAGGACGTTGAGCACACTCCCGATCCGGGTCTGCGCCAGCGGTGTGTGGCCCTTCTCGTGCGCGTAGTCGTTGACCTCGATGCCGCCGGCCCACAGGGCCATGGTCGGCGTCCTGATCTCCAGATGCTTGGTCACGAGCTTGACGAACTCCTGGTACCAGGTGTTCGTCGCACGGATCTCGCGCTGCTCCTGGCGGTCACTCGTTCTCGCCGTGGCCTCATCGTTCAGCGCGCCCTGTGAGTCGATCCCGCCGAGCAGGAGTTGCCAGGCGTCCTCCGCATCGCCTTGGGGTATGCCCGCGGCCTTTGTCAGTTTCTGGTACGGCCCCCACTCGGGGTGCTCCGTGGGCCTTGCGGCGTAGTGCTCGTTCAGGGCCCCCCTCTGGCGCTGTACCCAGCGAGTCGCCGCCGCGTTCCCCGCGCGCTGCTGCAGCGCAGCCACGCCGGTGAGGGGTGCCCCACGCCTGGCGGCGGCCTGCGGCGCCGTCCGCGTCGTCTGCGCCCTCGAGGCTCTCCGTTGCTCGCGCACGCCCTTCCCGTCCTTCCGGTCGATCTCCCGAACATAGGGCGGTACCGGTGAATGGACGAGGTACGGGAGGGCAGCCCTGGGGGCACGTGTTCCCTCCGGGACTTCGGAGGTGTGTCCTGAAGCGGTTGGGTGCGCAGTCGGGGCGCCTTGCCGAGGAAGTCACACGGAGCGTGCAGACCTCGCGGCTGCGGCTGGTCACCTCGCCCGAGGCCGACCTGGGCCGCCGCCGCCGACCTGACGGCCCGGAGACGGCCCACACCTGATCATGACTACGGGCGGGGCGCCTCCGCAGGACCGGGCGCCCCGCCCACTCGGGGCCGCGTGAGCCACCGACCTGCGCCTACAGCACCGGCAGCAGGTTCTTCAGCTCGAAGGCCGTGACCTCGCTGCGGTACTCCTCCCACTCCTGCTTCTTGTTGCGGAGGAAGAAGTCGAAGACGTGCTCGCCCAGCGTCTCGGCGACCAGCTCGCTCTTCTCCATCAGCGAGATCGCCTCGCCCAGGTTCTGCGGCAGCGGCTCGATGCCCATCGCGCGGCGTTCCGAGTCGGAGAGGGCCCAGACGTCGTCGTCGGCGCCGGCCGGGAGCTCGTAGCCCTCCTCGATGCCCTTGAGGCCGGCGGCGAGCAGCACCGCGTACGTCAGGTAGGGGTTGGCGCCGGAGTCGATGGAACGGACCTCGACGCGGGCCGAGCCGGTCTTGCCGGGCTTGTACATCGGGACGCGGATCAGCGCGGAGCGGTTGTTGTGGCCCCAGCAGATGTACGAGGGGGCCTCGCCGCCCGCGCCGGCGGAGCGGCTGGAGCCGCCCCAGATGCGCTTGTAGGAGTTGACCCACTGGTTGGTGACGGCGGAGATCTCCGCGGCGTGCTTGAGCAGGCCCGCGATGAAGGAGCGGCCCACCTTGGAGAGCTGGTACTCGGCGCCCGACTCGTAGAAGGCGTTGCGGTCGCCCTCGAAGAGGGAGAGGTGGGTGTGCATGCCCGAGCCCGGGTACTCCGAGAACGGCTTCGGCATGAAGGTGGCCTGCACGCCCTGCTCCAGCGCGACCTGCTTCATGACCAGGCGGAAGGTCATGATGTTGTCGGCCGTGGAGAGCGCGTCGGCGTAGCGGAGGTCGATCTCCTGCTGGCCGGGGGCGCCCTCGTGGTGGCTGAACTCGACGGAGATGCCCATCGATTCGAGCATGGTGATCGCCTGGCGGCGGAAGTCCATGCCGACGTTCTGCGGGGTGTGGTCGAAGTAGCCGGAGCTGTCGGCCGGGGTGGGGCGGCTGCCGTCGACCGGCTTGTTCTTCAGCAGGAAGAACTCGATCTCCGGGTGGGTGTAGAAGGTGAAGCCCAGGTCGGAGGTCTTCGCGAGGATGCGCTTGAGGACGAAGCGCGGGTCCGCGAAGGACGGCGAGCCGTCGGGCATCAGGATGTCGCAGAACATGCGTGCCGTCCCCGGGGCCTCCGCGCGCCACGGGAGGATCTGGAACGTGGCGGGGTCCGGCTTGGCGATCATGTCCGACTCGTACACACGGGCGAAGCCCTCGATCGCGGAGCCGTCGAAGCCGATGCCTTCATCGAAGGCCTGTTCGAGCTCGGCCGGGGCCACGGCGACGGACTTGAGGTAACCGAGGACATCGGTGAACCACAGCCGTACGAAGCGGATGTCGCGCTCCTCAAGGGTCCTGAGGACGAATTCCTGCTGCTTGTCCATAGCCACATCCTTGCAGTTCAGACGGTCCGTGCACCACCGCCCGGGGTAGGGGGGACACCTCAGTATCACGACCCGGGATTTCACCCAGATTACGCACACGGTGTGAGAGAGAGCACGCGGCCACCCACTACGATCGGCGCCCATGGTGTGCAAGGGCCGCAGCCGCTCGGCCACGGCCCTCCGCACCCCGGTTTTCCGCTCCGCTCCCGTCCCTCCCGACCCCTTGGCAGAAGGACCCGACGTCATGAGCTTCGACCCCAGGACCCAGATGGACCGGACGCGCGACACCGACCGTGCGCGCGGCCGCCGCAACCAGGTCCTCGCCATAGGACTGAGCGCCGTCGTGGTCGCCGGACTGCTGGGATTCGGCACCTACATGCTCCTGGAGAAGTCCGAGGCGAAGGAGCGGACGCAGGAGAGCGAGGCGCAGGACTCCAAGCAGACCGAGCAGGAGGAGGGGAAGCTCGCCGCCGAGCCGATCGCGGGCGAGAAGACGTGGGACGCGAAGCTGCTGACCCGCGAGCACGTCGAGACCGGCGTGACGTACCCGATGCGGCCCCCGGTCGGCGGGAACCACAATCCGGCCTGGCTGAACTGCGACGGCGTCGTATACGAAAAGGCCGTCCCCGACGTCAACGCCGTGCACTCCCTGGAGCACGGCGCGGTCTGGGTGACGTACAACGGCAAGGCGTCCGGCGCCGATGTCGACGCGCTCTCGTCCCGGGTCAGGAGCACCCCGTTCTCGCTGATGTCCCCGTACGAGGGACAGGCCGGGGCGATCATGTTGAGCGCCTGGGGCAAGCAGGTCACCGTGGACGGCGCGGACGACCCGCGGGTGGCACGGTTCTTCGCGAAGTACGTCCAGGGCGCGCAGACTCCCGAACCGGGTGCGCCCTGCACCGGCGGGATCGACGGGTGAGCCCCGCGTCGGCCCGTCGCACCCGGTGGGTGGCGGGTACCGCCGTGGGCCTCGCCCTGCTTTTCGCCGGCGCGGCGACGGTCGCCGCCGCGCGGGACGACGGGGCCGCGCCCGGGCCCCGTACGCCTGCCGCCGGGTCGGCGGACGCCGGCTTCGCGCGGGACATGGCCGTCCACCACCAGCAGGCCGTGGAGATGTCCTTCCTCGTGCGGGACGTGACTGAGGACGAGGGCGTACGGCGGCTCGCCTACGACATCGCCAACACGCAGGCCAACCAGCGGGGCATGCTGCTCGGCTGGCTGGACCTGTGGGAGCTGCCGAAGACGGCGCCCGAAGGGCAGGGGCCGATGGCATGGATGTCGGACTCCCAGGACGGTCACGACGACGACGGCCACGGCGGTCACGGCGGCCCCAGCGGCCACGACACGCACGGCGCGACGGAGGACGCCGACCGTGACGGGGCCTTCATGCCCGGCATGGCGACCAGGACCGAGCTGAAGCGACTCCGTGCGGCCGACGGCGAACAGGCCGAGATCCTCTTCCTGCGGCTGATGACCGACCACCACGAGGGCGGCGTCGCGATGGCCCGTGGATGCGTCGAGCGGTGCACCGTGCCCGTGGAGAAGCGCCTGGCCCAGGGCATGGTGGAGGCCCAGCAGGCCGAGCTGGACCTGATGGCGGACATGCTCGCGGCGCGGGGAGCCACGCCCCGTCCCTGAGGGCGGGCCGCCCCGGCGTACGCCCGAACGGGTGACAGCGTTCGCGTGCGCCGGGCGGGCCCCCGACGATGGAAGGACTCGGGGCCGTACAGCAGTGCCCATCGGCACGCAGGAGGCAACCCATGACGACGGCCAAGGACATCATGCACACCGGGGCCCACTGGATCCCCGCCCATGAAACGCTCGACCGCGCCGCTCAGATGATGCGGGACCACGAGGTGGGGGCGCTCCCCGTCTCCGCCGACGGCGAGCAGGACCGGATGGTCGGGATCATCACCGACCGCGACATCGTGATCAAGTGCGTGGCGGCGGGCCACGATCCGTCGAGGGTCACGGCGGGCGAGCTCTGCGACGGCACCCCGCGCTGGATCGAGTCGACGGCGGACGTCGACGCGGTGCTGGAGGAGATGCAGGGCCACCGCATCCGCAGGCTCCCGGTCGTCGAGGACAAGAAGCTGATCGGCATGATCAGCGAGGCCGATCTGGCGCTGCACCTCTCGGACGCGCAGGTCGCCGGCTGGGCGGAGAAGGTCTACGCACGCGCCTGAGCCCACGGCCGGTGCCCGCCGTTCCGTCCCCGTCCGGGGGCGGTCCGCCGCTTCCGGGCGGGGAGACTCCGGGACATCGCGTCAGTCAGACGATTAGACTGGCCGGGTGCCTCAACTACGTCTCGCACTCAATCAGATCGACGCGACCGTCGGTGACCTGACCGGCAACTCCGAGTCGATCGTCCACTGGACGCGGCACGCCGCGGAGCAGGGCGCCCACCTGGTGGCGTTCCCCGAGATGGTGCTGACCGGGTACCCCGTCGAGGACCTGGCCCTGCGCTCCTCCTTCGTGGAGGCCTCGCGGACCGCGCTCCGCGCCCTAGCCGCCCGCCTCGCCGACGAGGGCTTCGGGGAACTGCCCGTCGTCGTGGGCCATCTCGACCGCTCGGAGCACCCGGCACCGCGTTACGGACAGCCCGCGGGATCCCCGCGCAACGCCGCAGCCGTCCTGCACCGGGGGCAGGTCGCGCTGACCTTCGCCAAGCACCACCTGCCCAACTACGGCGTCTTCGACGAGTTCCGGTACTTCGTGCCGGGTGACACGATGCCCGTCGTACGGGTGCACGGCGTCGATGTGGCGCTCGCGATCTGCGAGGACCTCTGGCAGGACGGCGGCCGCGTCCCGGCCGCCCGCGCGGCGGGCGCCGGACTGCTGCTGTCGATCAACGCCTCCCCGTACGAGCGCGACAAGGACGACACACGACTGGAGCTGGTCCGTCGGCGCGCCCGGGAGGCCGGCTGTACGACGGCGTACCTGGCCATGATCGGCGGCCAGGACGAGCTGGTCTTCGACGGGGACTCGATCGTCGTCGACCGGGACGGCGAAGTCATCGCCCGTGCGCCCCAGTTCGCCGAGGGCAGCGTGATCCTCGACCTGGACCTGCCGGCCGGGGCGGCCGAGGCGCCGTCCGGGGTCGTCGACGACGGTCTGCGGATCGACCACGTGGTCCTGAGCGAGGCGCCGCTCCCCGCCTACGAGCCGGAGTACGCCGGTGGGTACGCGGAGCGGCTCGACGACGACGAGGAGCTGTACTCGGCGCTGGTCGTGGGCCTGCGCGCGTACGCCGCGAAGAACGGTTTCGGGAGTGTCCTGATCGGGCTCTCCGGCGGCATCGACTCGGCGCTCGTCGCGGCGATCGCCTGCGACGCGCTGGGGGCCGAGCACGTGTACGGCATCTCGATGCCGTCGAAGTACTCCTCGGACCACTCCAGGGACGACGCGGCCGAGCTGGCCCGGCGCACGGGGCTGAACTTCCGCACCGTACCGATCGAGCCGATGTTCGACGCGTACATGGGCTCGCTGGGGCTCACCGGGCTGGCCGAGGAGAACCTCCAGTCCCGGCTGCGCGGCACGATGCTGATGGCGGTCTCCAACCAGGAGGGCCGGATCGTGCTGGCGCCGGGCAACAAGTCCGAGCTGGCGGTGGGCTATTCGACGCTCTACGGGGACTCCGTCGGCGCCTACGGGCCGATCAAGGACGTGTACAAGACGTCGGTCTTCCGTCTCGCGCGGTGGCGCAACCGCGCCGCCGAGGATCGCGGGCAGACCCCTCCGATCCCGGAGACGTCCATCAGCAAGCCGCCGAGCGCCGAACTGCGCCCGGACCAGGTGGACACGGACTCGCTGCCGGACTACGACGTGCTGGACCGGATCCTGGAGCTGTACGTCGACCGGGACCAGGGCCGCGACGCGATCGTGGCGGCCGGCTTCGACGAGGCCCTGGTGGCGAGGACGCTGCGGATGGTGGACACGGCGGAGTACAAGCGGCGGCAGTACCCGCCGGGCACGAAGATCTCGCCGAAGGGCTTCGGCAAGGACCGCAGGCTGCCGATCACGAACCACTGGCGCGAGTCGAGCTGACCGGTACGGGTCTCGCGCGCCCCGGAGGTACGGGCCGGCGGGGGTGTCCCCCCGCCGGCGCGTAACCGTCGTAGCCCCTTACAGGGAACGCGCCTCCGCCGGCTCGCGTGCCTCGGCGGGGGCGCCGGAGGCCACCACCCGTGAGGTGCCGGGGGTCCGGTCCAGCACTCCCGCGGTGATCGCCACGGCGAGGCCGGCCACGGCCAGCACCGCGCCGACCAGGGCCGGGGACGTCCAGCCCCAGCCCGCCGCGATGGCGACCCCGCCGAGCCAGGCCCCGCCCGCGTTGGCGAGGTTGAAGGCGGAGTGGTTGGAGGCGGACGCCAGCGTGGGGGCGTCCTTCGCCTTGTTCATCACGAGCATCTGCAGCGGAGTGGTCGTCATGAAGCCGACCCCGCCGAGCAGCACCACCATGATCAGCGCCGCCCACTGCACGTGCACCGTGAAGGGGAAGACCACGAGGACGACGGCCAGGGCCCCCAGTGAGCCGTACAGGGTCGGACGCAGCGCCCGGTCGGTCAGCGGGCCCGCCGCCAGCGCGCCGAGGGTCATGCCGATGCCGAACAGTGCGAGGACGAGGGTCACCGAGGACTCGCCGAAGCCCATCGCCTCGGTCGTCATGGACGAGAGGTAGGAGTAGACGGCGAAGACACCGGCGAATCCGAGGACCGCGGTGAGCAGGCCGAGGACGACCTGCCGGTTGCCGAGCGCGCTCAGTTCGCGGCGTACGCCCTGGTGCGCCTCGGCGGGGATCTGCGGGACGAGGCGGGCGAGTGCGGCCATCGCGACCAGGCCGATCACCGCGACCACCATGAACGTGGCGCGCCAGCCGAGGTGCTGACCCAGCAGGGTGGCGGCGGGGACGCCGACGATGTTGGCCACGGTCAGGCCGAGGAACATCGTGGCGACGGCGCGGGCCTGGCGCCCGTCCGGCACGAGACGCGCGGCGACGACCGCCCCGACCCCGAAGAAGGCCCCGTGCGGGAGCCCGGCCAGGAAGCGGCCGGCCATCAGCCAGCCGAAGTCGGGGGCGAAGGCGGAGGCGAGGTTGCCGACGGTGAAGACGGCCATCAGCAGCAGGAGCATCCGCTTGCGCGGGATCCTGGAGCCGAGGCCGGTGAGCAGCGGGGCACCGAGGACGACGCCGATCGCGTACGCCGAGACGAGGTAACCGGCGGTGGGCACGGACGTTCCCAGATCGTCCGCGACGTTGGGCAGCAGGCCCATCATCACGAACTCGGTGGTGCCGATGCCGAAGGCGCTCACAGCGAGGGCGAGCAGGGCCAGGGGCATGGAGAAGACCTTTCGGGCAGGGGGCCGACCGGGGCCCTGGAGGGGCCGGGTGGCGGCGGGGTGTGTGCGGGAGCGTCGGCTTCGTTGCCGGGACGGGTTATGTATCCCGTCGGAACAAAGTCTCTCAGACGTTTTATGCCCGGACGTGAACATGCCGTTGCGTCGGGGTGTGATGTGGACGTCACTCGGCGACCGCGGCCTGCCCGCGCACCGCCGCCAGCGCCCCCGCCCCCGCGAGGGCCAGGCACATCAGCAGGGCGCTCACCCAGACCGGGGAGCGGAAGCCGAGGCCCGCCCCGAGGGCCAGGCCGCCCAGCCAGGGGCCGGCCGCCGCGCCCACGTTGAAGGCGGCCGTGGCGAAGGAGCCCGCCATGGTCGGGGCGTCCGGAGCCAGGTGGAAGACCCGGGTGATCAGCGTCGTACCCGTACCGAAGGCGAGCGCGCCCTGGAGCAGGACGAGCACGAGGGCCGCCACCGGGTGGGCCGCGGTCAGGGCGAGTGCGGCCCATCCGGCGGCCAGCGCGCTCATGCCGATCCCGATGAGGGCCCCCGGGCGGGCGTCCGCCAGTCGTCCGGCCAGGGTCACCCCCGCGAACGAGCCGACGCCGAACAGGGCCAGCACCACGGGCACCCAGCCCGCGCCGAAGCCGGTGACCCGGGTGACCAGCGGTTCCAGGTAGGAGAACGTACAGAAGGTCGCCCCCTGGACCAGAGCCATGACCAACAGCGTCAGCAGCAGCCGGGGGCGGGCCAGGGCGCGCAGCTCGCTCTCCGCGCTCACCTGCGGTGCGTCGTCGGGCCGGCCGCCCGGCACGGCCACCAGCAACGCGACCACCGCCGGTACGGAGACGAGGGCGACGGCCCAGAACGCCGAACGCCAGCCCCACAGTTCACCGAGCGCCGCACCCGCGGGCACGCCCACCACACAGGCGACGGTGACCCCGCCGACGACCACGGCGGTGGCCCGCGCCCGCTGGTGCGGGGCGACCATGGCCAGCGCGGTGACCAACGCCACCGCCCAGAATCCCGCGTTGGCCAGCGCCCCCACGACCCGGGTGGCGAGCAGCACCCCGTAGCTGGAGGTCAGGGCACCGACGACATGGACGGCGACGAAGACACCGAGGAAGAACAGCAGCGCCCGGCGCCGGGGCCAGGTGCGGCCGACCAGAGCGGTGAGCGGCGCCCCGATCACCATCCCGACCGCGAAGGCCGAGGTGAGCAGCCCTGCCGCACCCAGCGAGACGTCGAGGTCACCGGCGATGCCCGAGAGCAGCCCGGACAGCATGAATTCCGATGTGCCCTGGGCGAAGACCGCGAGCCCGAGCACGTACACAGCGATTGGCATGAGGAGAGGACCCCTTGTACGGAACCGTCGGAGGAACGAGCGGCGTGCAGGGGGGATGCGGGCCGCGCCCGTCGTCACGCGCGCACGGGGCGCGAGGACGGCAACGCGGTGGAACGTCCGGTGTTCTCACGGGACATGGGAGTCGGACTCGGAAGTCGGACAGGGAAGTCGGCCCACACCGCCCGGGAAGATCCGGCGGTGGCCGACGGCACGACGGAGAAGCCCGCTGACCGCTGGGATCAGGGGCGTTCGGCGTCGGTGACCGGCCACCGGCGAACCGGCGGCCTGAGTCTGTCGGACTCGGGGCTGGGCACGGGAGGGAGCGTACCAACCGCCGTGGGGGCGGCGCTCACCATTGCACGCGGGCCGCGATCGGGAGGTGGTCGCTGTCCGTGGCGGGGAGGGTCCAGGAGGCGAGGGGCTCGACGCCCCGCACCATGATCTGGTCGATCCGCGCCATCGGGAAGGAGGCCGGCCAGCTGAAACCGAAGCCGTCGCCCGCCGCGCCCTGGGTGGAGCGCATCTGGGAGGTGACCGCGTGCAGCGAGCGGTCGTTCATCGTGCCGTTCAGGTCGCCGAGCAGGACCACCCGCTCCAGCGGTTCGTCGGCGATCGCCTCGCCCAGGGCGTCCGCGCTGTCGTCGCGCTGGTTGGCGGTGAAGCCCGCGTTCAGCTTGACCCGCACGGAGGGGAGGTGGGCGACGTACACCTTCACCGCGCCCTCCGGGGTGGTGACGGTGGCGCGCATCGCACGGGTCCAGCCGAGCTTGATGCCGACCGGCTTGGAGTCCGACACCGGGTACTTGCTCCACAGCCCGACGGTGCCCTGGACGGAGTGGTGCGGATAGTGGTCGGCGAGCGCCTTCTCGTACGCGCCCACCTTGCCGCTCGGCAGCTCCTGCAGGGCCACGATGTCCGCGCCGGAGCCCGCGACCTGCTGGGCCGTTCCGGCCGGGTCGGGATTGCCGGCGTTGACGTTGTGCGTGGCGACGGTGAGGTTGCCGCCGGTGCCCGACTTGTCGGCGAAGAGCAGTCCGCCGAAGAGGTTGAGCCAGACCGCGACGGGCAGGACGAGGGCGATCAGCGCAGTCGCGGAGCGCCGGACCAGGCCGAGGAGCAGCAGCACCGGCACGAGGAGGCCGAACCACGGCAGGAACGTCTCGATGAGGCTGCCCGTGTTGCCGATGGCGTTCGGGATGTCCGAGTGGAAGACCATCACGACGGTCAGGAGGACCGAGCAGAGCGCCAGGAGGATGCCCCGCCGCCAGATGGAGCGGTCGTTGGCCAGTCTGTGACGCAGGGCCTGGAATCGGGAGCTGTGCCGCGGACCCGCGTCGGCGTCCTCGGTGTCCGTCCTGTACGCCTGCACCATTGCGCTCGTCCTCACTGACTTGCCCTACACATCACCGCGCCTCCCGACCCTAGGCGATGGGTGACGCCGTTTTCGCCGCCGACGACGGCCGTACTTCCATCAGGACGACCGACTCGACACGAGAGGTTCCTGCCGGAGCCGCGGTTGTGAGGCTCGTGACAGAACGATCACACAGGGGCGGCCCTCGACGCCATGACTGTGACCTGCGTTTTCGGCGGGAGCGCCGCGATGCCTCGGAGGAGGGTCCGGTCTCCGGACACCGTCCACCGGGCGCTGTGGGACCCGTGCCCCGGGCCCACTTCCCGGGAACGGTTCCGGGATGCCACCATGGAAGGGATCCGGGGACGCCGTCAGGGCGCCTCGAGATGACGAAGGAGCCGTTGGCCATGTCGCTTCAGGCTGCGCAGAACCAGTCCGCCACACCCCCCGCGGGTCCCGCTCCGGGCGCCGGTAAGGCCCTGTACGGAGGCAGCAGCACCCGCCGCATCAGCGTCCACGACATCGCCGCCGCCAGTGAGCGCGGCGAGAAGTGGCCGATGCTCACCGCCTACGACGCGATGACCGCGTCCGTCTTCGACGAGGCCGGGATCCCGGTCATGCTCGTCGGTGACTCCATGGGCAACTGCCACCTCGGTTACGAGACCACCGTGCCGGTCACCATGGACGAGATGGCCATCCTCTCGGCCGCCGTCGTGCGGGGCACCAAGCGCGCCCTCATCGTGGCCGACCTGCCCTTCGGGGCGTACCAGGAGGGCCCGGTCCAGGCACTGCGCAACGCCACCCGGCTGATCAAGGACGCCGGTGTCGGCGCGGTCAAGCTGGAGGGCGGCGAGCGCTCCCACGAGCAGATCCGGCTCCTGGTCGAGGCCGGGATCCCCGTCATGGGCCACATCGGCCTGACCCCGCAGTCCGTCAACTCCATGGGCTACCGGGTGCAGGGCCGCGGCGAGGAGGCCGCACAGCAGCTGCTGCGCGACGCGAAGGCGGTGCAGGACGCGGGCGCGTTCGCCGTCGTCCTGGAGCTCGTACCGGCCGAACTGGCCGCGGAGGTCACCCGCACCCTGCACATCCCGACCGTCGGCATCGGCGCCGGGCCCGACACCGACGCGCAGGTCCTCGTCTACACCGACATGGTGGGTCTGACCGGCGGCAAGGTGCCGAGGTTCACCAAGCAGTACGCGAACATGCGCCAGGTGCTCACCGACGCCGCCAAGGAGTACGCCGAAGAGGTCATCGGCGGCACGTTCCCGGCGGCGGAGCACACCTTCCACTGACGCCCCCTCCGACCACTGCCGCACCACCGACAGCCCGCCGACTTCCCCCATCGGCGGGCTGTCGCCCGTTCCGGGCCCGCTGTCGGCGATATGTCGGTGACTTGTCGGTGGCGGCTGGTCTGATGGTGTCCATGACGCGAAACGACAAGAACCTCAGGAGCGGCGGGAACGCCGTCGAGGTACGGGGGCTGGTCAAGCACTACGGCACGACCAAGGCGCTCGACGGTGTGGACCTCGATGTGCGCGAGGGCACCGTCCTCGGCGTGCTCGGTCCCAACGGCGCCGGGAAGACCACCCTCGTACGCTGCCTTTCCACCCTGATCGTGCCGGACGCGGGACATGCCGTCGTCGCCGGGTACGACGTGGTGAAGCAGCCCCGGCAGCTGCGCCGCACCATAGGCCTGACCGGGCAGTACGCCTCGGTGGACGAGAAGCTGTCCGGCTGGGAGAACCTCTACATGATCGGGCGGCTGCTCGATCTGCCGCGCAGGAAGGCCCGGTCCCGCGCCGACGAGCTGCTGGAGCGCTTCTCGCTCACCGAAGCCGCCAGGAAGGCCGCGATGGAGTACTCCGGTGGTATGCGCCGCCGGCTCGACCTGGCCGCGTCCATGATCGGCAGCCCGTCCGTCCTCTACCTGGACGAGCCGACGACGGGGCTCGACCCTCGTACCCGCAACGAGGTCTGGGACGAGGTGCAGCGGATGGTCGCGGAGGGGGCGACGGTGCTGCTCACCACCCAGTACATGGAAGAGGCCGAACAGCTCGCGAGTGAGCTCACCGTCATCGACCGGGGGAAGATCATCGCCCGGGGCGGGGTCGACGAGCTGAAGGCGAAGGTCGGCGGCCGCACCCTGCAGATCCGGCCCTCGGACCCGGGGCAGCTCGCCGGCATGGCGCAGGCGCTCAGGGAGACCGGACTCGACGGGGTCGCCGGTGCGCAGGCCGTCCCGATCCCGCAGGAGGTCGCGGCATGAGCACGACGACTCTGACGCCCGCCCCCACCGACGCGGCCCCGGCCGGTCCGGCCACGAAACTCCACGACGAGGGCCGGATCGGGCTCCGGAACAACCTGCGCCACATCGGGGCGCTGGTGCGGCGCAATCTGCTCCAGATCAAGAAGGATCCGGAGTCGATGTTCGACGCGCTCCTGATGCCGGTCATCTTCGTGCTGCTGTTCGTGTACGTCTTCGGCGGCTCGGTCGGCAGCAGCATGGGCGGCAACCGGCAGGACTATCTGAACTACCTCATCCCCGGCCTGATGGCGATGATGGGCATGAACATCGCCATGGCGGTCGGCTCCGGCGTCAACGACGACTTCCGCAAGGGGGTCATGGACCGGTTCCGCACCATGCCGATCGCCCGCTCCTCGGTGCTCATCGCCAAGATCGTGGTCGAACTCGGCCGGATGCTGGTCGCCACGCTGATCCTGCTCGCCATGGGCTTCGCGCTCGGCATGGAGCTCCAGGGGTCGGTGCTCGGCCTGGTCGGGGCCATCGCCCTGGCGGCCGCGTTCGGCGCCGCCATCATGTGGATCTTCATCCTGCTCGGACTGAGCCTGAAGACTCCCCAGGCGGTCCAGGGCATGGGGATGATCGTGATGATGCCGCTCCAGTTCGGCTCCTCCATCTTCGCGCCGACGCAGACGATGCCCGGCTGGCTGCAGACGTTCACCGACTACAACCCGCTGTCCACCCTGGCCGACGCGGCCCGCGGCCTGATGATGGACGTCCCGCTCGGCCACTCGGTCTGGCTGACGCTCGGCTGGACCGTGCTCATCACCCTGGTGATGGCACCGCTCGCGGTGTCCAAGTTCCGCAAGAAGACCTGAACTACGCGTCCAGGTACACGTGCACCAGGGCGGTGGCCTCCTCCAGCGTGAGGCCGCCGCCCTCGGCGTACGCGGCCTCGTACGCCTCGGAGTCGGACAGGGCCGCGCGGGCGGTCTCCTCCGCGCGAGCCAGGTCCCGGCGCTCCGTCGCCGTGGTCACGTAACTCTCCGGGAGCAGCGCCGCGTGGAGACCGAGCAGCCGTGCCGCGTCCGCGCCGCGCCCCTCTCCACCGGGCCCTGCCAGCGCCCAGGCGACGGCGACCAGGTGGATGGCGGTCATATGGGGCGCCACCATCATCACCATGGTGTCCCGGGACCGCTCCATCGCGCGGACGGCCCGGGGCAGGGCGGTGTCGTAGAGCCCCTCCAGGTTGTCCAGCCAGGCCTGGAAGCCCAGGATGAACCCCTCGAAGAACGGCACGCTCTCGGACGCGAACACCTCGCGCAGTATGTCCAGGTGCTCACGCGCCTCAGTGATACGGCCGGTCCTTCCCAGCCAGAGCGCGAGGTACAGCCGGGCCCAGGGCCTGGCCTCGGAGCCGGACCGGCCCCCCTCGGCGAGGACGTCGCGCAGGATGCCCTCGCCTTCCTCACCACGGCCCGTGTCGCAGAGCGCGGAGGCGTACCTGGCGCGCAGCACCGCCACCTGGGCGTGCGCTCCGAGTTGTTCGGCGTAGGCGACGCCGGCGTGGAAGTCCTCGGCGGCGGCCTCACTGTCCCCGTTGCGCTCGTTGGCCTCGCCCCTGGAGGCGAGTGCCTCGGCGGCGCCCCAGGCGTCCCCGAGGCGCGTGAAGATGCCCAGGCTCTCGTCGGCGTCACGCCCGGCCTCGCCCGCCCAGTCGGGGCGGTTCGCCAGCGCGTTGGCCCGCATCTGGAGGGCGATGGCGAGCTCCCACTCCTCACCGAGCTCCCGGCAGGTGCGCACCGTGCCGTCCAGCAGCGCACGGAACTGGTCGTGGTCCCCGGTGAACAGGACGGCGAACATCCACATCGACCCCGGCGTGCGGCAGGTCTGCGGCTGGCCGGGCCGGTAGGTCCGGGCGACCGCCCGCAGGCGTTCCAGGCCGGCGCCCGTGGCCCACTCTTCGGTCTCGTGGTCCATGTTGGCCAGCTGGACCAGCCACACCCCGCGCCGGGCCTCCTGGAGCTGCTCCGGCTCCATCGGCGGCGGACGGTCGGTGCAGCGTTCGGTCAGCGAGGGGGCGGGCTCGACGGGTCCGGCGAACGGATCGGGGCCGAGAGCCGAGACCGCGTCGGACCAGAAGCGCGCCTCGCTCCGCAGATCACGCATCTGCCAGTACCAGAAGAGACAGTGGACGAGGCAGAGCGCCTCGTGCTCGTCCTGCGCGGCGACCGCGCGCCGCAGCGCGGTGCGCACGTTCTCGTACTCGCGCCGGAACAGCGCGAGCGCGGCCCGCTGACCCGCGCCGCGGAGTTCGGGGTCGGTCGTGCGGGCGAGTTCCCGGTAGTGGACGAGGTGGTGGCGTTCGGCTGCGGCCCGCTCCCCCGACGCGTCGAGGTGTTCCGCGGCGTATTCGGCGACGGTCTCCAGGAGCCGGTAGCGCATGTCGCCGTCGTCGCCGGGAGCTGCCACGACCAGGGACTTGTCGACCAGGGAGCCGAGGAGCAACGCCACGTCACGGGTGTCGATGCCACCGGGATCCGTTCCCGCCAGGGAGCAGACCTCTTCCGCCGCGGTGATGCCGCAGCCCCCGGCGAACACCGACAGTCTTCGCAGCACGGCCCGTTCGCCGTCGTCGAGGAGGTCCCATGACCAGTCGACGACCGCGCGCAGGGTCTGCTGGCGCGGCAGTACGGTGCGGCTGCCGCTGGTCAGCAGGCGGAAGCGGTCGTCGAGACGGTCGGCGATCTGGCGGGGGCCGAGCATCCGCAGCCGGGCGGCTGCCAGCTCGACGGCGAGCGGCAGCCCGTCGAGTCGGTGGCAGATCTCCGCGCATGCCGCCTCCGTCTCCGGGTCGGCGTCGGGGCGGAAGCCGGGCCGGGCGGCGGCGCCACGGTCGGCGAGCAGGCGCAGGGCCATGGGGTCGGGCAACGGGCCGACGGGGCGCAGCAGTTCGCCGGGGACGCCGAGGGGCTCCCGGCTCGTCGCCAGGACGGTGAGGCCGGGGCAGCGGGCCAGGAGGTGATCGGCGAGCCGGGCCGCCGCCCCGATCAGATGCTCGCAGTTGTCGAGCAGCAGGAGCATCTTCCGAGGGGCGCAGTGCTCGGTGAGGCGGGCGAGCACGCTGCCCGCCCCGGTCCCGGAGCTCCGCTCGGCGACGCGGAGGCTTTCGGCTCCGGCGCCCCGCAGCACGGTCTCGCGGGCGCCGAGCGCGCTGAGCACGGCCTCGGGGACCGCCTCCGGGTCGTCGACCGGGGCGAGTTCCGCCAGCCACACGCCGTCCGGCCAGGAGGCGGCGGCCGCTTCGGCGGCCTCCTGGGACAGCCTGGTCTTGCCCGCGCCGCCCGGGCCCAGGAGGGTGACCAGCCGGGCCCTGGTCAGGTCATCGCGCAGGTCCGCGATGTCCGCCTCACGTCCTACGAAGCTCGTGAGCCTGGCCCGCAGATTGCCCGGGCGTGCGGGCAGGGGGGCGGGAGCCGGGGCCGGGGCGGGCGGGCCCTGGCGCAGCAGTTCCTCGTACAGGGTGTGGAGTGCCGGGCCGGGGTCGGCGCCGAGGCGGTCGGCGAGCAGGGTGCGCACCTCGTCGTACGCCGCGAGTGCCTGTGCGGTGCGTCCGGCGTCCCGCAGTGCCCGGATCCGTAGGGCCTGCAGCGGTTCGTCCAGGGGGTGGTCGGCGCAGAGCCCGGCGAGTTCGGGCAGGACGTCGTCTGCCCGCCCCTGCGTGAGGACGGCCTCGATCCTGGTCCGGCGGGCGTCCAGGCGCCCGGCCTCCCAGCGGGCCGCCGCCACGGCTCGGTCCGGCAGGTCGGCGAGGGCGGGGCCCCGCCAGAGGGCGAGCGCCTCGTCGAGGGCGGTGACGGCCTTCGCCGCGTCGCCCTCCCGCAGCGCCCTGGTCCCCTCCCCCGCGAGCCGCTCGAAGCGGTACAGGTCCACGGCGTCCGGGCCGGCGGCGAGGCGGTAGCCGTCGGCAGCCGACGCGATCGCGTCCCGGCCGAGCGCGCGCCTGAGCCGGCCGACCAGTGCCTGCAGGGCTCCCGGGGCGCCGGCCGGCGGGTCCCCGTCCCACACCTCGTCGACGAGCACCCCGGCCGGGACCGCTCGCCCGGGGCTCAGGGCCAGCACGGTGAGCAGGGCGCGCAGCCGTGCCCCGCCGAGGGCGACGGGCGTACCGTCGGCGCGGAGGGCGCGGGTGGTGCCGAGGATGCCGTAGTGCACGCGCCCATTGTCCGTGACGGCTCCCCTCTCCGGGCAACCGGCACCCGTGGGTGAGGCGTTCTCGCCGTGTCACCCGTACTGTCGGGGGCTCCACCGCCGTCCAGCCCTCAGGAGTGCCGCCGATGACCACCGCGTTCCGCCGCCCCAGCGACCGGCGGGTCAGCCCGATCTTCGTCGGGATCGTCTCCGTCATGGCCGTCTCGGGCTGGGCGGTGTGGACGGACTTCGCGGCACAGACCGGCTTCGCGGTCTTCCTCTTCGTCACCGCTGCCTGGATCGTCTCGCTCTGTCTCCACGAGTACGCGCACGCGCGCACCGCACTGCACAGCGGCGACGTCTCGATCGGGGCGAAGGGCTATCTGACGCTCAATCCGCTCAAGTACACCCATGCGCTGCTGAGCATCGTGCTGCCCGTGCTGTTCGTGATCATGGGCGGCATCGGTCTGCCGGGCGGGGCGGTCTACATCGAGCGGGGCCGCATCAGGGGGCGCTGGAAGCACAGCCTGATCTCGGCGGCCGGTCCCCTGACGAACGTGCTGTTCGCCGTCGTCTGCACGGCACCGTTCTGGCTGGGCGCCCTGGACGGCGTTCCGCTGTCGTTCCGGTTCGCGCTGGCGTTCCTGGCCCTGCTCCAGGTGACGGCGGCGATCCTGAACTTCCTGCCGGTTCCGGGCCTCGACGGCTACGGCGTGATCGAACCGTGGCTCTCGTACAAGGTGCGGCGTCAGGTGGAGCCGTTCGCGCCCTTCGGGCTGATCGCGGTCTTCGCGCTCCTGTGGATCCCCGAGGTGAACGGGGTCTTCTTCGACGCGGTGGACGCGCTGCTGCGGGGGCTGGGCGTCGACGAGGTCGAGACGTACTGCGGGCTCGACACCTACCGCTTCTGGCAGGAGTGGTTCGGCGACCAGGACCCGGGCTGCGCGATGCTCCGCTGAGCGCGGTGACGCGTCAGCTCGCGGGGACCTCGGTGCGGGACTCCGCCCGGTGCCTGCGCAGGTAGAACCACGCCATGTTCGAGGAGAGGCCGGCCAGCAGGACCCAGACGACGCCCAGCAGGATGCTGCCCTGGACGAAGGACACCACGGCCGCGACGACGGCGAGGGCGCAGACGATGCTGGCGTAGAGAGCGAGGCGGGGCATGAGGGCTGGTGCTCCTGTCCGGGGATGGTGCGCGGTCCCGTCCAGTGTCCCTCATGCCCGATTCGGCTCGGCCGGGGGCTCGCTCACACGTCGGTGGTGCGCAGCCCCGCGTGTGCCTTGTAGCGGCGGTTGACGGAGATCAGGTTCGCCACCAGCGACTCGACCTGGTGCGCGTTGCGCAGCCGGCCCGCGAAGATGCCGCGCATGCCGGGGATGCGGTTCGCGAGGGCCTGCACGGTGTCGGTGTCGGCGCGTGCCTCGCCCAGGACCAGCACATCGGTGTCGATCTCCTCCACCGTCCCGTCCTGGAGCAGCACCGCCGACAGGTGGTGGAAGGCGGCGGTGACCCGGGAGTCGGGCAGCAGGGCGGCGGCCTGCTCGGCGGCGCTGCCCTCCTCGGGCTTCAGGGCGTAGGCGCCCTTCTTGTCGAAGCCGAGCGGGTTGACGCAGTCGACGACGAGCTTCCCCGCGAGCTCCTCGCGCAGGGATTCGAGCGTCTTGGCGTGGCCGTCCCACGGCACGGCGACGATCACGACATCGCTGCGGCGCGCGCACTCCGCGTTGTCCGCGCCCTCGACGCCGTGCCCCAGCTCAGCGGCGGCGGCCTCTGCGCGGTCGGCGGCACGCGAGCCGATGACGACCTTCTGTCCGGCGCGGGCGAAGCGGTAGGCGAGGCCGCGGCCCTGGGGGCCGGTTCCGCCGAGTACGCCCACGGTCAGGCCGGACACGTCGGGGAGGTCCCAGGGGTCCTTGGCGGGGGGCTTGGGGGCGCTTCCACTGTCATTCGTAGTCATGCCGCCGACCCTACTGCCAGGTAAGGAGGGCGGACCGTGCCTCGCCCGCTCTGCGACGTGCGTCACGGCCGATGGGTGGCGCGGCTCCCGTTCGGGTGGATTACGGCGATCGGGCAGTCAGGGGGCCTGGACGGCGGCAGGATGCGGGGCCATGGATGCCGTACGTGTCGCCCTGCTGCGTGAAGTGCTCGCCGGGACGGAGTGGCCCGCGGCGGCCCGGGGGTTCGCCCGGACCCTGCGGTCCTCCGTCGTCCCACAGGGCGGGGGGCTGCTGCTGGTGGGGACCGAGGTCTACGAGCCGTGGCACCTGGCCGCGCACCTGGTGGACGAGTCCACCTGGTCGGGTCTGCCGCAGCTGCGGCCCACGCTCGTACGCCACCGGGTGGAGCCGGACGACCCGGTGCAACTGGCCGTCGGCCTGGGCCGGATCGAGGCTGCCGGGCGCGGCGAGACACTGCTGGTGGTGGCGCCCGAGCGGCCCGGCGGCGGACTGCTGGAGCGCGTGCACGACGCGCGCCGCGCGGGGGCGACGGTGCTGGCGCTGGACGGCGGCGACCCGGAGGTCCGGGGCCTCGCCCATGAGGCGCTCACGGTGCGCGGCGACGCGGAGGTCGACCTGGACACGGTCCAGCACCTGGTCAGCGCGGCGGCGGGCGAGAACGGCCCCCCGTCCGCCCGGGGCCGCCGCACGTTCCGCGACCGCCTCTCCCGCCTGGCCGACCAGCTGACGGCCCCGCCACCGGCCCGCTGGTGACGGGTGGCCCCGTGCGCGGAGGAAATGGAGTTGCCGGGAGGGCCCGGGGCCGCAGAGCATGACCCCCCGTGACCTCTCGTCTGCTGCCCGATCTCACGCCCTGGCGTTCCTCCGCCGATTTCCGGCTGCTGTGGATCCAGGGGCTGATCACCTACTTCGGCAGCTTCATGGCCCTGGTCGCGCTGCCGCTCCAGATCAAGGACCTCACCGGTTCACCGCTCGCCGTCGGGGCCATGGGGGCGGTGGAGCTCGTCCCGCTCGTCGTCTTCGGCCTGTACGGAGGGGCGCTGGCCGACTCCGCCGACCGCCGCAAGGTCATCCTGGGCACCGAGGCCGGCCTCGGTGTGCTCGCCGTCGTCCTGCTGGTGAACGCCACCGCGCCCGAGCCGGCGCTCTGGCCCCTCTACCTGGTGGCGGGCGGGGTCTCCGCGCTGGCCGGGCTCCAGCGGCCCGCGCTGGACTCGCTGATGGCCCGGATCGTGCCGCACGCCCAGCAGACCGCGGCGGCCGCGCTGAACTCGCTGCGCTGGCAGGTCGGCGCGATCGCGGGCCCCTCGCTGGCCGGCGTGGTGGTGGCCTACGCGGGTCACGCCACCGCGTACGGCGTCACCGTCGTCACGTTCGCCGTCTCGGTCCTGCTGTGCCTGAGGCTGTCGTCGGCGCCGCCCGCCCAGGGCGCCGAGAAGCCGTCCCTGCGCGGGATCGCGGAGGGCGCCCGGTACGCCTGGAGCCGTCCGGTTCTGCTGGGGACGTACGCGATCGATCTGGCGGCGATGTTCTTCGCCTTCCCGAACGCGATCTTCCCGTTCCTGGCGGACGAGCTGGACGCGGAGTGGTCGCTGGGATTGATGTACGCGGCCGGGTCGGTGGGCTCGCTGGCGCTCGGGCTGACCAGCGGCTGGACCTCGCGCGTGCGCCGGCACGGGCTGTTCGTCGTGGGCGGCGCCGCGGTGTGGGGCCTGGCGATCGCGGCGGCCGGGTGGTTCGGCGACGTCTGGCTGGTGCTCTGCTGTCTGGCGGTCGCCGGTGCGGGCGACATGCTGAGCGGGCTCGGGCGTTCCACGATCTGGAACCAGACGATCCCCGAGGAGCTGCGGGGCAGACTGGCGGGGATCGAGGTCCTCTCGTACAGCGTCGGTCCTCAGCTCGGCCAGGTCAGGGCGGGGGCCATGGCCGGCTGGACCGGCACCCGGGCCGCGATCTGGACGGGCGGGGTGGCGTGTGTCGCTTCGGTGGCGCTGCTGGCCGCCGCGCTGCCGAAGCTCCTCACGTACGACTCCGAGACGGACGAGGACGCCGCCCGGCGGCGCCACGCCGCGGGCGCCGGCCCCGAGAAGGCCGGGCAGGCCTGAGGACTACTCCGGTGCCTCGTCCGGCCGGTCCGAGCGGTCGTGCCACTTGGGGTCGTTCTCCCACTCGAGGTTCCGCTCACGCGCCGTGTCCAGGGCGTGCTGCGCCTCCTCCCGGCTGGTGTACGGGCCGAAGCGGTTCCTGGCAGGGCACTCGGGGCCCTCCTCGACCTTCTTGTGCTCCAGGCAGTAGTACCACTCGCCCGGTTTGCCCACCGTGCGCTTCTTGAACAGGGCCATCGCGGGATCCTTTCCTCGTTGCCATGGTGCCCCGGGCACGCTGGTTAGACTCGCTGACATGTCTGGCCAGTCGCTTCTCGTACCAGGGGAGATCACTCCCGTCCGTTCCGTCCCCGGAAGGATCCGGCGCCCCGAGTACGTGGGGAAGCCCGCTCCCACGCCGTACACCGGGCCGGAGATCCAGGACTCCGACACCGTGGAACGCATGCGGATCGCGGGGCGCATCGCGGCACAGGCGATGGAGGAGGCCGCCAAGCACATCGCGCCGGGGGTCACCACCGACGAACTCGACCGGGTCGCCCATGAGTTCATGGTCGACCACGGTGCGTACCCGTCGACCCTCGGCTACCGGGGCTTCCCGAAGTCTCTGTGCACCTCGCTCAACGAGGTCATCTGCCACGGCATCCCGGACTCCACCGTGCTGCGGGACGGCGACATCGTGAACCTGGACGTCACCGCGTACATCGACGGGGTGCACGGGGACAACAACGCCACCTACCTCTGCGGCGACGTGGACGAGGAGTCGCGGCTCCTCGTGGAACGCACCCGGGAATCGCTGAACCGTGCCGTCAAGGCGGTGCGGCCCGGGCGCCAGATCAATGTGATCGGCCGTGTCATCGAGTCGTACGCGAAGCGGTTCGGCTACGGGGTGGTGCGGGACTTCACCGGGCACGGGATCAATTCCTCGTTCCACTCCGGCCTGATCATCCCGCACTACGACAGCCCGCACGCGACGACCGTGATGCGGCCCGGGATGACGTTCACCATCGAGCCGATGCTGACGCTCGGGACGCATGACTACGACACATGGGACGACGGCTGGACCGTGGTGACGAAGGACCGGAAGCGGACGGCGCAGTTCGAGCACACCCTGGTGGTGACCGAGACCGGGGCGGACATCCTGACGCTTCCGTGAGCCGGACGTCCCGGGATTTTTACCGACAGGGAGTCGGGAAACTGTTGACTTAGGTAAACCTAAGTAGGAGGATCGGCTTATCGGAGCGTAGCGGCGTGCACAGCTTTCGTCGCTATGTACCCTTATGTCCGGACTTCCCGTCCCCTTGGTCCCCGGAGGCCCGCCTTGGACTCGACCGTCACCACCACGCCCTTCTCGACCCTCATCCGCACCGCCTCGCACGAGCAGCACACGGAGGCCGAGTCCTCGACCTTCATGAGCGACATGCTCGGCGGACGGCTCGGGGTGGACGCGTACGCGCGCTACACCGAGCAGTTGTGGTTCGTCTACCGGGCGCTGGAGGACGGCGCGCAGGCCCTGCGCGAGGACCCGGTCGCCGGGCCCTTCATCCAGCCGGAGCTGATGCGCGCCGCCGAGCTGGAGCGCGACCTCGCCCATCTGCGGGGCGAGGGATGGCGCGACGGGCTGCGGCCGCTGCCCGCCACCGCCGCGTACGCCGAGCGGGTCTCCGAGTGCGCCAGGGAGTGGCCCGCCGGTTACATAGCGCACCACTACACCCGCTACCTCGGCGACCTCTCGGGCGGCCAGATCATCCGCGGTACCGCGGAGAAGACCTGGGGCTTCGAGCGCAAGGGCGACGGGGTGCGTTTCTACGTGTTCGAGCAGATCCCCAACCCGGCCGCCTTCAAGCGGGAGTACCGCGAGCTGCTGGACGCGGTGAACGCCGACGACCTGGAGAAGCAGCGCGTCATCGACGAGTGCAAGCGCGCCTTCGCGCTGAACACCGCCGTCTTCCGCGAGCTCGGCGAGGCCTTCCCGCTCAGCGCGTGATCATGAGGTGACGACCAGGAGGACGCGGCCCCCGATCTCCATCGTGCCGTCCGGCGCGGGCGCGGTGAGGATCTGGGAGCCGCGTCCTTGTGTGATGTTGAGGGCCCTGCCGAGTTCGGCGCTCAGCAGCATGGCCGCCGCACCGGTCGCCTCGTCCTCGTCGATACCGTCGTCGCGTCGGGGAAAGGCCCGGGCCCGTACGCGGCCGGCGGCCTCGTCCTCCCAGGCCCAGACGTAGAGCCAGCCCTCGCCGGGCGGTGGCTCCGTCAGCGCCTCGACCTCCGCGACCGACGCGTAACGCTCCAGCCTCCTGGGCGGTGCCCACTCCGGGCGGGCCGTGATCCAGGTGAACTCGCCGTCCTGGCGGGCCGTCACGTCCCCGATGGGCAGCTCCAGGACCTCCAGGTCGAGCAGCCAGGCGGCGCCGACGAGCGGGTGCCCCGCGAACGGCAGCCGCAGGCCTGGCGTGCGGATGTCCACGGTGCCGCGCTCCGGGTCGTCCACGAACACCGTCTCGCTGAAGCCGAGCTTGCGCGCGAGCACCTGCCGCGACTCGTTGTCGGGATACCTGCGCCCGTCGCGCACGACACCGAGTGGATTGCCGTGTCGGCCGTCCGGGCCGCAGAACACGCGCAGGACGTCGATGCCTTCGGGTACGTCGAAGTCGTTCACATGCGCATTCAAGCACCGTGCGCGGCTCCTCGACGCCACAGGGCCGCACCGGCGTCCGTGCCGGTGCGGCCCGTTCACCGCGGGGACGGGATCAGACGGTACGACGACGGCGCGCCGCGATCACCACCGCGGCACCCGCAGCCACCACGACGCCGGAGCCGGCGATCAGCGCGCCGGCTGGAACACCGGCGCCGGTGGAGGCGAGGGCACCGGAGCCGCCCACGGTGCCGCCGCCGACCGTGCCACCGGTCGTGGAACCACCACCGGTGGTGGTTCCCGGACCGCCGGTGCCGCCCGTTCCGCCGGTGACACCCGGCAGTTCGGCGTCCGCGTCGAGGGCGACGGACACGGTCAGGGCGTCGAGCTTGGTTCCCTCGGCGTACATACCGCCGAACGCCTCGGTACCGGCGGCGGTCAGCGTGGCGGGTACGGCGGAGAGGGTCACCACACCGTCCTTCGGGGCGAGTTCGCCGCCGGGGAGCTTCAGGTCGGCCACGGCGAGGTCGGTGTAGGTGGTGACCTTCCTGGTCTCCCGGTCCTTGCTGGAGACGTCGGCGACCAGGGTGCCCTTGCCGTCCTTCACCTGGACCTCCAGCCCGGTGAAGGAGAGGTCGAGCGTGTAGGCGTCGTCCTCCTTGTGGCCGAGGAAGCGGACCTTGCCGTCGAACTCGGCGTACAGGGCCTGCTCGTCGGCGTCGAAGCTGCCCGTCGCGTCGGGGAAGCGGTAGCCGGAGTCCGAAGCGGTGGCGCCGCCCGTGGTCTCGACCTCGCCCTTGGCGATGGGGCCCGTGACGTACGTGCGGAAGGAGTCCTTGACGCCCCAGTCCAGGGTGCCGTCGACGAGGTCGCCCTGCTCGACGGCCGGGGTGGTGACCGATGCGGAAGGGCTCGGGGAGGCCGGGGTGGTGGGCTTGCCTGTGGGCGTGGCCGTCGGCTTCCCGGTCGGCTCCTGGGTGGGTTCCTGCGTCGGCTCCTGCGTCGGCTCCTCGGTGGGCTCCTCGGTCGGGGGCGTGACCGCCTTGACCGACAGGGTGGCCGGGTCCAGGTCGGTGCCCTCGGCGTACATGCCGTTGAAGGCGGCCGCGCCGGCCTTCGTCAGCGTCGAGGGGATGTCCTCGAAGACCATCGCGCCGCCCTCGCCCTGGCCCGGCCGGACGGCGGACAGGTCGAGTTCGGCGAACGCGACGTCGTCAGCGGTGCCTTCCGGCGTCTTCAGGTCGACGGTGACGGCGCCGGCCGCGCCGCTCGTCGAGACCTTCACGTCGGAGATCGTGATGTCGAGGACGCCGCCGTGGGCGTTGAAGTTGACGCTGCCGTCGAAGGCCGTGTCGGTGCCGTGGGTGGTCGTGTCGTACGTGCCCTTGCCGTTGCCGAAGGTGAAGATCCCGTTGCCGGTCGCCTGGGTGGCGCCGTCCGCGACCGTGATCATGCCGGCCCCGCCGATGTATCTGCGGAAGGACTCCTTGAAGCCCCAGTCGAGTGTGCCGTCCGTCAGCTCCATGGTGGCCGCGGGTGCGGCTGCCGGAGCCGTGTTGTCGGCAGCGAGGGCGGGGAGCGCGAACGTCGCGCCGAGGGCGGCCGCGGTGGCGACGGCTGCGGCGAGGGCGATGGGGCGGCGGGTGGCTGCCATGACGGTGACTCCTGGATGCGATGGGTGATGAGAGAGAAAGGGGTGGTCAGGTGTTCCGTGCGGCACGGCGGCGACGCGCCGCGTACAGCACGGCGGCGGCGGCCGCGATCAGCACGGCACCGCCCCCGACCGCGAGAGAGGTCCGGGTGTCGTCGGCCGAGGCCTTGTCCGCCGGCTGGGCGGCGAGGGTCCCGGCGGACTTCGTCGCGGGTGCGTCGGACGGTTCGGCCACGCTGCCCAGATCGGGCAGAGCGGGCAGTTCCGCCTTCGCGTCGACGGCGACGGCGAGGGAGACCGGATCCATGGCGGTGCCGGCCCTGTAGAGCGAGCCGAAGGCCTTGGCCCCGTCGGCGGTCAGGGTCGCGGGGGCCTCGACGAGGACGGCGAGGCCGTCCTTCGGTGTGAGGTCACCGGCGGTGAAGGTGACGAGCGGGACGTCCTTGTCGGTGGTGGCGCCGCTCGTGACGTCCGCCGAGAGCGTGCCCTTGCCCGAGGCCACCCGCGCGGTGAACCCCGCGAGTTCCAGATCCAGGCCGTCCGCCGCCGTGAAGCGGATGCTGCCGGTGAAAGCGGCGTCCAGCTTCCGCTTCCCCGCGTCGTACGTGCCCTCGCCCTGCGGGAAGCGGAAGACCGCCCCACCGTCCTGGGCGCCGTCCGCGAGGGTCCACCCGCCCTTGCCGATGGAGCCGGTGACGTACTCACGGAAGGTGCGGCGAACGCCCCAGTCCACGGCGGCGTCCTGGATGCGGCCGGCGCTCGCCTTCGGCTTCTCCGCCTTCTCCGTGACGGACGGCGAGGGTTCCGACGGCTTCGCGGTCGCCGGGGCCTCCGTGTCGACGGAGAGGCTGACCGCGTCGAGGGGCGTCCCGGCCGCGTAGTAGCCGGCGAAGGCGCCCGCCCCCTGTGACGTCAGCGTCGCGGGGACGTCGACGAGGGCGACGGGTGTGGAGCCGCCCCTCATGTCGATGCCGGAGAGGCCGAGGGTGGCGAGCGGCACCTGGGCGGTGGTGGTGACCCGGCCGCTCCCCCGGTCCTTGCTCGCCATGTCGGCGTACAGCGTCCCGGCTCCTCCGGAGATCCGGACGGTGGGGCGGCTGATGGTGAGGTCCAGCTGGTCGCTGCCGTCGTCCTGACGGTGGCCCACGAATCGGACCCCACCGGAGAAGCCGGCCCGGAAGGCACCGCTGTCCGGGTCGTAGGAGCCGGTGGCGGAGTGGAAGCGGAACTGGCTTCCGCCGACCGTCGCCGCCCCGCCGGTCAGGCTCCAACTGCCCTGCGCGATGGGCCCGGTGACGTAGCTCTGGAAGGAGGACCTGATCCCCCAGTCCAGACGGCCGCCCTGCACCGTGCGGCTCGCCGCCTGCGCGGCGGTGGCCGGGAGCAGCGCTCCGAGCAGCACTGCGAGAAGCGCGACGGCGAGCGCGCGGACGGACAGGGACGACGGCATGAGGACCCCCGGAACTGGTAGATGAAGTGAGGTAAGGCTAACCTAAGCTCAAATCAGCGCGTTCCGGAACCCCTCCGCCGCTTCCGCAACACCTCAGGACGGTGCACCCGTGCGTTTGCCCCAGTACTCCGCCGTGTCGGGCCGAAGAGCCGTGCGACGGCGCCCCGGCAGGCCGGGGCGTGTCCCGAGACACGCCCCGGGGACCCTGACCGCCGTCATCACACTCGCGGTGGTCCTCACCGGATGCGGCACGGGAGCGCCCGCCGCGCAGCCGAAGTCGTCACCGGGCGCTTCCACGGCCGCCGATGCCGTGGAGCCCCTGGCGACGGCACCCTCGCCGCGATTGCCCGTCACCGTGCCCTCGGCGGACGGTGGGGACGTCACCGTGACCTCCACGGACCGCATCGTCCCGCTCACCGGATCGCTCAGCGAGATCGTGTTCACCCTCGGGTTCGGTGAGCACGTGGTGGCCCGCGACATCACGGCCACCTTCGAACAGGCGGAGAAACTCCCGTTGGTGACGCGCGCCCATGACGTCTCGGCCGAGGGTGTGCTGTCGCTGCGGCCCACGGTCGTCCTCGCGGACACCACGACAGGGCCGGCCGAGGCCATCGACCAGATCCGCGACGCGGGGATCGCGCTCGTCGTCGTCGAACCGGCCGAGGAGCTCGCCGACGTGGGCCGCCGGATCGACACCGTCGCCGACGCCCTCGGCGTGTCCTCCTCGGGCGACGAGCTCCGGGCGCGTACGGAGTCCCGCGTCGCAGCCGTGCAGAGGACGATCCCCGCCCGTGAGGACGACGGTCCGCGCGTCGCCTTCCTCTATCTGCGCGGCTCGGCCTCCGTCTATCTGCTGGGCGGCCGGGAGTCGGGCGCGAGTTCCCTGCTGGAAGCGGCGGGCGCGGTGGACGCCGGCAAGGCCTCCGGGCTGACGAAGGACTTCACGGCCATCACCAGCGAGGCCCTGGCCGAGGCGGCACCGGACGCGATCCTCGTCATGTCCAAGGGCCTCGACTCCGTCGGCGGCGTCGACGGCCTGGTGAAGATCCCCGGCGTCGCGGAGACACCCGCGGGGATGGACCGCAGGATCGTCTCGATCGACGACGGAGTGCTGCTGAACTACGGGCCGCGCACCGACAGGGTGCTGGCCGAACTGGTCCGGCAGCTCTACCCGGAAGGCGGGCGGGACACGTGACGACCACCTCGTACGACGGCTCCGCCACGAGGACCGAGGCCGCCCCGGCCCGGCGCGGCAAGGCGTTCGTCCTCACCGCCGCCCTGTCCGCCGCCCTGCTTCTCGGCTGTCTCCTCTCCGTCGGCCTGGGCGCGTACGGCATTCCGCTCGGCGACGTCCTCTCGTCCGTCCAGCACCGGGTCGGGCTGGGCGGGCAGGCTCTGGACCGGGTCGGTGAGAGCGTCCTGTGGAACGTACGGCTGCCGAGGGTCGTCCTCGCCCTGCTCGTCGGGTCCTCCCTGGGCTGCGCGGGCGCCCTGATGCAGGGGGTGTTCGGCAATCCGCTGGCCGAGCCCGGCGTCATCGGGATCTCCTCGGGTGCGGCGGTCGGCGCGGTGGCCTCGATCGCGCTCGGGCTGACCTTCTTCGGCAACTGGACGATCACCGTCTGCGCGTTCGTCTCCGGCCTCGTCACGGTGCTGCTGGTGTATGTACTCTCCCGTTCCCGCGGCCGGACCGAGGTGGTGACGCTGATCCTCACCGGCATCGCCGTCAACGCCTTCGCGGGCGCCCTGATCGGCCTGTTCATCTTCTTCGCCGACAACGCGCAGATCACCCAGATCACGTTCTGGCAGCTCGGTTCGCTGTCCCAGGCGACCTGGCCGAAAGTCCTCGCCGTGCTGCCCTGCGCGGTGCTCGGACTGCTGGTCGCCCCCTTCTACGCCAGGAAGCTGGACCTGCTCGCCCTCGGCGAGCGCTCCGCCCGTCATCTGGGCGTCGACGTCGAACGGCTGCGGATCGCGCTCGTCCTCGTCGTGGCGCTGCTGACCGCCGCTGCCGTCGCCGTCGCCGGGATAATCTCCTTCGTGGGCCTGCTCGTCCCGCACCTGCTGCGGATGGCGAACGGCCCGGGGCACCGCTTCCTCGTCCCCGGCAGCGCGCTCGGCGGTGCGCTGGTGCTGGTCATCGGCGATCTCGCGGCGCGCACGGTGGCCGCTCCCGCCGAACTGCCGCTCGGGGTGCTGACCGCCCTCTTCGGCAGCCCGTTCTTCTTCTGGCTGCTGCGCAGGACCCGTCGTAGACAAGGTGGTTGGGCATGAACCCGTTCAAGGCACTGCGCACAGCACGCGCCCGGGAGCTCCCCTCCGCCGTGCCCCACGGCTCCCCCGCCGCCGAGGTCACCGGAGTGTCCGTCCGGCTGGGCGGGCGGCCGGTCCTCGACTCCGTGGAACTGACCGTCCGGACCGGCGAGGTACTGGCGCTCGTCGGACCGAACGGGGCAGGCAAGTCGACCCTGCTGGCCGCACTGGCCGCGGATCTGCCCGTGGACAGCGGCCGGATACACATCGACGGCCGGCCGGCCACCGCCTGGCCGGCCCCCGAACTCGCCCTGCGCCGGGCCGTGCTGCCGCAGTCCGCGGTGCTGGCCTTCCCGTTCCCGGTCGAGGACGTCGTACGGATGGGCCGCGCGCCCTGGACCGGGACGGTCAGGGAGGACGAGGACGACGCGGCCGTCGCCGAGGCGATGGCCGCGACGGAGGTGACGCGGTTCGCCGCCCGGCCGTTCTCCGCCCTGTCCGGCGGCGAGCGCGCCCGGGTCGCCCTGGCCCGCGTGCTGGCGCAGCGTGCTCCCCTGCTGCTCCTCGACGAACCGACGGCCGCGCTGGATCTGCGCCATCAGGAACTGGTACTGCGGATCTGCCGTGAACGGGCCGCCGCAGGGGACGCCGTGGTCGTGGTGCTGCACGATCTGGGTCTCGCGGCGGCGTACGCCGACCGGGCCGTGGTGCTGCACGACGGCCGGGTGGCGGCGGCCGGGCCGCCCGCCGAGGTGTTCACGGAGGCACTGCTCGGCGAGGTGTACCGGCAGCCGGTCGAGGTGTTCCCCCACCCGCGGACCGGGGTGCCCCTCGTCGTGCCGCTCCGGGCTTCCTGACCCGGCCCCGGAACGGCCGGAACGCCCTGTCCCGATGTCACAGTTGGGCTCGTATCTCATCCCCACGCTCGCGCGGTTCCTCGCCCCGGTAGGGTTCAGGCGGTCAGTGCGGACGACGGATCAGAAGGCGCAGAAGGCAACGGATGACAAGGCTGGGGCGACTGGCGGCGGGACTCGCGACGGCGACGGTGCTGAGCGTGACGGCGAGCGGCTGCGTAACGGTGCACGGTGAGCTGGAAGTGGTGCCGGGAGCGACGAAGTCGGAGGCCGCGAAGGCCTTGGAGGACTTCACCGTCGCGTACAACAAGGCGGACAAGGCGTTCGACCCCGCGCTCGACGCGGACCAGGTGACCGGTTCGCTCGGCGCGATCAACCAGGCCGGTCTGACCGCACGGCAGAAGAACAGTCCGGAGGGCAACGCCCAGCACACACCGCTGGAGCTGACCGACGCCTCGTTCGCCATCCCCAAGAAGGCGGGATGGCCACGCTGGTTCGTCGCGGACACCGACTCCAACCGTGACCAGGACGGCGGGAAGACGGACACCCGCTGGCTGCTCGGGTTCGTCCGCACCGGGCCGGACGCACCGTGGAAGGCCTCCTACCTGGCGGTCGCCTCGCCGTCCGAGATCCCGAAGTTCCGCACGGACGCCGACGGCTGGGCCGAGCCCGTCCCCTCGGCGGACACGGACGCCTCGCTGGCCACCCCGCCGGCGGATCTGAGCACCTCGTACACGGACTACCTCAGGGACGGCGCACCGGATGTGTTCGCTCCGGGCTCGATGACCTCGGGCTGGCGGGAGGCGCGGAGGACCACCCGCAGGGCTGGCTTCTCCTACCAGTACGTCGACCAGGCGCTGGATTCCGGGACGTTCGCGCCGCTGGGTCTGGCGACGGAGGACGGCGGGGCGCTGGTCTTCTTCAGCAGCAAGCACTTCGAGCGGCAGACGGCTGCGCAGGGGCTGCGGCCGACGGTCACGGCGGACGTGCGGGCGCTGCTGACCGGCGAGGTGAAGAGCACCCTCACCAAGGAGCGGGTCTCCAGCCAGCTGGTCCATGTGCCCGAGAAGGGCGCGGCCGGCAAGGTACGCGTGCTGAACCGGCTGCCCGGTCTGGTGGCTGCGGAGGGCTCCTGACCGCCGGTGGCGGGCAGGTCCTCCGATGGCCCGACCCGGTGGCCGCGGGTTCGGGTCATCGGGCCGTGATCGCCCTCAGCGGCTGAGCGGCCAGGCCACCGCGTCGTGATCGAGGTCGCTCGCGTCCGCCGTGTCCGCGTACTGCGCACAGGCGTCGGTGAGCGTCTCCAGCAGGGTCAGCGGGTCGGGCAGCGGATTCTCCGGGCCGCGGATCCAGTGCACGTCGAGCTCGCCGGGGAGCCGCGAGGGCGGCAGGAGGACATAGCTGCCGCGGCAGTGCCAGCGGAGCCCGGGGTGCTCGTCCATGGTCTCGGGGTGGCAGTCCAGCTCGCAGGGCCACCACTCGTCCTCCTCGTCGGGGGTGCCCCGGGTCGCGGTGAAGAAGAGCATCCGGTCGCTGCCTGACTGGGCCACGGGGCCGACGTCGATGCCCGCCCCGGTGAGCCGCTCCAGAGCGGCGAGGCCCGCGGAGAGGGGGACGTCGAGGACGTCGTGGACCATGCCCGTGGCGGTGATGAAGTTGGCCAGCGGCTGGTCGGCCGCCCAGCGCTCGATCTGTGCGCGATCCGTCGTCGACTGTGTCTGCCAGGCGAACGAGACGGGGTGACGCGCGGGGGTCGGGCAGCCGACGCGTTCGCACGAACATCGGTATCCCGACGGGTGCGCCGCGGGCGAGATGGGCATTCCTGCCTCGGCGACGGCCAGGAGCAGCGCCAGCCTCGCCGCGTGGTCGGCTTCCGGCTGTGGTTTCGGCCGCCTGCGCAGCCACTGGGAAATCCTGCTCTCTGTGCCGCGATAGCGGCCGGAATCGGCGCCCATCTATCCCCTCACCTCAGCGGTTTCCTCTCCATGGTCCCACCATCCTGCTCCTCGGGTGGCCAGAGTTCCCGAGCGGGGTGCTCGGGCCGCCGCACCGAGGTGGCCACACTCGTGCGGAATGTCACGAAATACGCCTTCGCGTTCACGGCCGTACCGCCAGCCCCGACAGGGCGTGGTCGACGACGGCGTCCGCGTAGGCGTGGGTGAGCGGAAGCGTCCTCAGCAGCCAGCGGTGGGTGAGCGGGGCGATCAGGAGTTCCAGCGCGACCCGCGGATCGACCTCTTCCCGGACCTCTCCGGCCTCCTGGGCGGCCCGCAGGCGTGTGACGTACAACTGGAGCTGGGGTTCGAGCAGCGCCTCCACGAACTGGGCCCCGAGCGCAGGATCGATGATGCCCTCGGCGGTGAGGGCCCGGGTGGGCGCCTCGGAGACGGGGTCGTTCAGCTCGTCGACCGTGGCCCGCAGGACCAGCTTGAGGTCGGCCGCCAGGTCACCGGTGTCCGGGATCCCGTAGGCACCGTCCTCCCCGGCCTCCGGCGTCTCCGGCGCGGACTCCGCCGCCTGCCGGGCGCTCATGTCGAGGAACGCCTCCATGAGCACGGCGGCCTTCGACGGCCACCAGCGGTAGATCGTCTGCTTGCCGACCCCCGCCCGGGCGGCGATACCCTCGATCGTCGTCTTCGCGTACCCCACCTCGCCGACGAGCGCGAGCGCGGCGTCGCAGATCGCGCGGCGGGAGCGGTCACTGCGGCGGCTGGAGTCGGGGGGCCTCTGAGCTGACATCCGGCCATCCTAGGGCCGACGGTCCGATACGTATCGTCTTGTGCGTCCTCCGGCCCCTTCCTCCGTCCCGGAAGAACCACCCGAACGGATCACAGCGCAACGGCCCCGGCGCGGCGCACCATGAGCTACGCACCCACCCCGTGCGTATCCCACCGTTCCGCGGCACAGGCCGCCGTTCGCGAGGAGCCTGCATTGACCCGTGACGCCACCCCTCGTCGCTACCTGATGTGCGCCCCGGCCCACTTCCAGGTCACGTACTCCATCAACCCGTGGATGGACCCGTCGAAACCCGTCGACCTTCCCCTGGCCACCACCCAGTGGGAGGACCTGCGCGACCGCTACCGAGCCCTCGGCCACACCGTGGAGCTCCTCACCCCCCGCCCCGACCTGCCCGACATGGTGTTCGCGGCCAACGGGGCCACCGTGATCGACGGCCGGGTGCTCGGCGCCCTGTTCGCCTACCGGGAGCGGTACGCGGAGGCCGAGGCGCACCGGGAGTGGTTCCGCGCCAACGGCTTCGCCGAGATCCACGAGCCGGCCCATGTCAACGAGGGCGAGGGCGACTTCGCGGTGACCGCCTCGTACGTGCTGGCCGGGCGGGGCTTCCGGTCCAGTCCGCTCTCCCACGGCGAGGCCCAGGAGTTCTTCGGGCGTCCGGTGATCGGCCTCGATCTGGTGGACCCTCGCTACTACCACCTGGACACGGCGCTGTGCGTCCTCGACGACGCGGCCGACGAGATCATGTACTACCCGGGGGCCTTCTCACCGGGCAGCCGGGCCGTGCTGGCCCGGCTCTTCCCCGACGCGCTGCCGGCCGAGGAGGCGGACGCCGCCGCGCTGGGCCTCAACGCGGTGAGCGACGGGCGCCACGTGCTGCTCCCGCAGGCCGCCGTGGGGCTCTTCGGCCCGCTGCGGGACAGGGGCTTCGAACCGGTCCCGATGGACCTGGGCGAGCTCCTCAAGGGGGGCGGCAGCGTGAAGTGCTGCACCCAGGAGCTGCGGGCCTAGTCCGTTCCCGGAGGCGGCCAGGCGTCGCCCCAGTCGGTGTCCCGGGCGGCACGGTAGAGCGCTCCGTGCCGCTTGGTGACCGTGGCGCGCCGCAGGGCCTCGTCCCGGGTGCACAACTCCAGCAGTACCTGGCCCTTGCGGATCTGCGGCCTGCGGGTGACCCGTTCACGTGCCGGTTCGGTGGGGAAGCGGGTCGCCACGACGTAGCTGAACTTCTCGTCCTCGTGGCTGAGGGAGCCGCCCTTGACCTGGCGGTGCAGGGACGAGCGGCTGACCCGTGCCGAGAAGTGGCACCAGTCCGTGCCGCGCTCGATGGGGCAGGCGTCGTCGTGCGGGCAGGGTGCCGCGATGCTCATTCCGGCGGCGATCAGCCGTTCCCGGGCCTCGATGACGCGCTCGTAGCCGTCGGGGGTGCCGGGCTCCACGATCAGGACGGCCTGCGCGGCCGTCGCTGCGGTGTCCACGACCGCGGCCCGGTCCTCGGCCGTGAGCTCCTTGAGTACGTACGAGACGGTCACCAGGTCCGTGGGCGCCGGAGCCGGGGACACGCCGATCCTCGCCCGCTCCCAGCTCGCGGCGCGCAGCGCGGGGATGCCGGAGGCCTCGGCCAGTTCACGGCCGAGGGCGAGGGCCGGAGCCGACCAGTCCAGGACCGTGGTGCGGGGGCCGTCCTCCCAGGCCCCGGCGACCGCCCAGCCCGCCGCCCCCGTGCCGCCGCCGATGTCGGTGTGGGTGGCGGGCACCCACTCCGGCGCGGCCTCGCGGAGGGCTGCGAGGCAGGAGCGTACGGCCTCGAACGTCGCGGGCATCCGGTACGCGGCGTACGCGGCGACGTCGGAGCGGTCCCGCAGGATCGGGGCGTCGGTCGGGGTGGTCCCGCGGTAGCTGGCGATCAGCCGGTCGACGGCCTGCGCGGCCTGGGTCGGGGGCAGCCCGTCGAGCAGGGCGGCCAGCGCCGCACGCAGGGCTTCCGAGGTGGGGAGGGTGGCGTTCACCGCCGAATTGTAGGCGCAGCGGACCCCGCCCTCCGCAGCCGGTGGGCGGGGTCCGCTGCCGCCACGTCTACGCGCGCGTGTCCTGCCACGGCCGGCAGAGCGCCAGGAAGCACACCACCGCGGCCAGTGCGCAGACCACCTGCACCACGGCCATCGGTACGGCGGTCTTCTCACCGGCGATCCCGACCAGCGGCGAGGCGATGGCACCGATCAGGAACTGGGACGTCCCCAGCAGCGCGGAGGCCGAGCCGGCCGCGTGCCTGGTGCGCATCAGCGCCTGGGTGTTGGTGTTGGGCATCGCCAGGCCCATCGCGGACATGAGCACGAACAGTCCGACGGCGACGGGCAGCAGGCCGACCTCGCCGAAGACCCCGGAGGTCATCAGCAGCAGGGCGACCGCGGCCACGGAGATCACGGCGAGCCCGACGCCGAGCGCCTTGTCCAGGCTGACCCTGCCGACGAGCAGCTTGCCGTTGATCTGGCCGACGGCGATCAGCCCGATGGAGTTGACGCCGAAGAGCAGGCTGAAGGTCTGCGGGGAGGCGCCGTAGATCTCCTGCACGACGAACGGTGAGGCGCTCACATAGGCGAAGAGCGCCGCGAAGGCGAGGCTGCCCGCGATCATGTAACCGGTGAACACCCGGTCGGACAGCAGCCCACGCATGGTGCGCAGGGCGTCGCCGACACCGCCGGTGTGCCGCTCGGACACCGGGAGCGTCTCGTGCAGCCACTTCCAGACGACGAGGGTGAGCAGGATGCCCACGACGGTGAGGACGACGAAGATGCCCCGCCAGTCGGTGAACTGCAGGACCTGTCCGCCGATCACGGGCGCGATGACGGGTGCGACCCCCGAGATCAGCATCAGGGTGGAGAAGAACCGGGCCATCTCGTCGCCGTCGTAGAGGTCACGGACGACGGCCCGGGAGATCACGATGCCGGCGGCGCCGGCCAGGCCCTGGAGGAGGCGGAAGCCGATCAGGAGTTCCGCGGTGGGGGCGACGGCGCAGATCGCCGTGGCGAGCACGTAGACGACCATGCCGATGAGCAGCGGGGTACGCCGTCCCCAACGGTCGCTCATGGGGCCGACGACGAGCTGGCCGAGTGCCATGCCGGTGAGGCAGGCGGTCAGGGTGAGCTGGACCGTGGACGCCGGTGCGTGGAGGGCGTCGGTGACCTCCGGGAGCGCCGGGAGGTACATGTCCATCGAGAGGGGCGGCAGGGCGGTGAGGCCGCCCAGCACCAGCGTGACCAGGAGGCCGGCCCGCCGTGCGGTGGTCGTGGAGGTGGCCGGGCTGCCCGGCGTGGTGGTCGTGGAGGCGGCCGGGGCACCCACTGCGGTGGGGGTGGCGGTGGCCGTGGCGCTCTGTGCGGCGCCCTTGCTGCTCGTCGGTATGTGTTCGTGCTCTTGCTGGGCCCGGCTCGCGCCGCTGTCCGGCATCCTCGTCTCCGCTTCGTTGAATCCGCATCTATGCTCTCAGGTCAGTCGTAGTGGTCGATACCTTTTTCGGGTGAGGGCGGGCGGGCATGAGCGGGACTGTGCGTTGGGGAGTTCTGGCGACGGGCGGCATAGCCGCGACGTTCACGCGGGACCTGCTGGCCATGAAGGACTCCGGGGCCGAGGTCGTGGCGGTGGCGTCACGCACCGAGGCACCGGCGAAGGCGTTCGCCGAGCGGTTCGGGATCGAGCGGGCGTACGGCAGCTGGGCGGAGCTGGTCGCCGACGACTCCGTCGACGTCGTCTACGTCGCCACCCCGCACTCGGCGCACCGGGAGGCCGCCGGGCTCGCCCTGGAGGCCGGCAAGCACGTGCTGTGCGAGAAGGCGTTCACTCTCAACGAGCGTGAGGCGCGGGAGCTGGTGGATCTGGCCCGGGAGCGCGGGCTGTTCCTGATGGAAGCCATGTGGACGTACTGCAATCCGCTCATCCGCCGGATGACCGAGCTGGTGCGGGACGGTGCGATCGGCGAGATCCGCACGGTCCAGGCCGACTTCGGCTTCGCGGGCACCTTCGGGGCCGAGCACAGGCTGCGCGACCCCGCGCTGGGCGGCGGCGCGCTGCTGGACCTCGGGGTGTATCCGGTGTCGTTCGCACAGCTGCTCCTGGGTGAGCCCGACCGGGTGCAGGCGGACGCGCTGCTGTCCCCGGAGGGCGTCGACCTGAACACCGGGATGCTGCTGGGCTGGGATTCGGGTGCCACGGCACTGTTGAGCTGCTCCATCGTCGGGGACCTGCCGACCGTCGCGTCGGTCACCGGCACGGCGGGGCGGATCGACTTCCCGCAGGGCTTCTTCCACCCGGAGCACTTCCTCCTGCACCGGCCGGGCCGGGAGCCCGAGAAGATCTCCACGGGCCCGGGGCCGCAGGGGCTTTCCGGCATGCAGTACGAGGCGGCCGAGGTGACGCGTGCGCTGCTGGCGGGCGAGAAGGAGTCCCCGCTGGTGCCGCTCGAGGGTTCGCTCGCCGTGATGCGGACGCTCGACGCGGTGCGTGACCGGGTCGGCGTCCGCTATCCGGCGGACGAGCGCGGCTGACCTCGCGCGGGCCGGGTTACGCGGGGGTGAGCCCCGGGTTCCCGGCCTCGGTCACGAAGGAGGCGGCCGTGGTGACGGGCGCGCCGGGCGTGGTGACCGCCGGCACCGTACGGAAGTCGGCACGCGCCTGGTCCGTGCCGAGGGTGACGAGCGCGTAGCCGCGGCGGCCGTCGTAGAACTTCATGTGCGGGTTGGCCTGGGTGAGGTTGTTCCAGTTGGCGGGCCTCTCGGAGCCGTCCTTGCCGCTGGAGATCGAGGTGGCCACGATCTCCGTGCCGACGGTCCTGGACGCCGGGTCGTCGAAGTCCTTCTTGAGGTCGAAGCCGTAGCCGACGTGCACGTCGCCGGTCAGGACCATCAGGTTCTCGACCCCGGCGGCCTCCGCGCCGTCCATGACGCGCTGCCGGGAGGCGGGGTAGCCGTCCCACGAGTCCATGGAGAGCGTGTAGGCGTCCGTGGGAGCGTTGCGCCGCTGGGCGAAGGTGACCTGCTGGGGCACGACGTTCCACCGGGCGTCCGAGGTCTTCCAGCCGTCGAGCAGCCAGCGTTCCTGGGCGGCGCCCGTCATGGTGCGCGTCGGGTCCTCCGACTCCGGCCCGGGGACCTTCCAGCCGTCGCCGTACGCCTGGTTGCTGCGGTACTGGCGGGTGTCGAGGATGTCGAACTGGGCGAGCCTGCCGAAGCGCAGCCGCCGGTAGAGCCGCATGTCGGGGCCGGTGGGGCGCTGCGGGGTGCGCAGCGGCTGGTTCTCCCAGTACGCGCGGTAGGCGGCGGCCCTGCGCAGCAGGAACTCCTCCGGCGGGACGGTGTTCTCCGGGGTGTCGCCCGCGTAGTTGTTCTCGGTCTCGTGGTCGTCCCACGTGACGACGAAGGGGTGCGCGGCGTGGGCGGCGCGCAGGTCGGGGTCGGACTTGTAGAGGCCGTACCGCATGCGGTAGTCCTCCAGCGTGAGCGTCTCCCGGTTGTAGTGGTCCGGCAGGACGCGGTCGGTGTACTTGCGGGCGCCGCCGACGGCGGTGACCGCGTACTCGTAGAGGTAGTCGCCGAGGTGGAAGACCACGTCGACGTCCTCGTCCGCGAGGTGCTGGTAGGCGGTGAAGTAGCCGTCGTGGTACGCCTGGCAGGAGACGGCGGCCAGGGTCAGGGAGCTGTTGCGGGCGCCGCGGGCCGGGGCGGTGCGGGTGCGGCCGGTGGGGCTGATCCAGGTGCCGGCGCGGAAGCGGTAGTAGAAGCTCCGGTCGGAGTCGAGGCCGTCCACGTCCACGTGGACGCTGTGCCCGAACTCGGGGTGGGCGGTGGTGGTTCCGCGCCGGACGATCCGGCTGAAGCGTTCGTCGCGGGCGATCTCCCAGCGCACCTGGACGCGCTCGGCGGGGAGCCCGCCGTCGGCCTCGTAGGGGCGGGGCGCGAGTCTCGTCCACAGGAGCACGGAGTCGGGCAGCGGGTCGCCGGAGGCCACGCCGAGGGTGAAGGGGTCCTCGGTGATCTTCCGGGCGTCGAGCTCGGCGGCGGCGGCCGTGCCCGCGCCGGGCAGGTTGACCGCGAAGGCCAGTGCGGCCGCGGCACCGGTGACGGTGAGGAATCGGCGGCGGTCCACACCGGCCCCGAACCTCTGCGCGGCACGGCGCAGCTCGGCGGAATGACCGTGCTGGCCGGGCGTCCTGTCGATCTGTGCGGGTGTCATGTGCCCCTCCCCTGCCGGATGTTGTCAGAGGCATTGGAGTGCGGGGCGACGACCTGCCGTTGGCGGGTACACAACATCCTTATGGCGGTGCGATGAGCACCGGGTGCCGCCCGCCGCGAAACCTCCCGTACGCTGCCGGGCCATGAACGCTGAGCAGAGAATCGCTGTCGTCACAGGTGCGGGATCGGGGATCGGAAGGGCGGTCGCCCTCACCCTGGCGGGTGCGGGCTGGACGGTGGCCCTGGCGGGGCGGCGGGCCGAGGCCCTGGAGGAGACGGCCGCCTCGGCCGGCCCGGGCGCCACGGTGTGCCTGCCCACGGATGTGAGCAGCCCGGACGGGGTGGCCGCGCTCTTCGCCTCCGTACGGGAACGCTTCGGCCGGCTGGACCTGCTGTTCAACAACGCGGGAACGTTCGGGCCTCGCTCGACGCCGGTCGAGGACCTCGCGTACGAGGACTGGCGGACCGTGGTGGACGTCAATCTGACCGGGACGTTCCTGTGCGCGCAGGCGGCGTACCGGCTGATGAAGGAGCAGGACCCGCAGGGCGGCCGCATCATCAACAACGGCTCGGTCTCCGCCCACGCCCCGCGTCCGCACTCGATCGCGTACACGGCCACGAAGCACGCGGTGACCGGCCTGACCAAGTCGCTGTCGCTCGACGGGCGGCCGTACCGGATCGCCTGCGGGCAGATCGACATCGGCAACGCGGCGACGGACATGACGGAGCGGATGAGTACGGGCATCCTGCAGGCCAACGGCGAGACGGCCGCGGAGCCGGTGATGGCGGCGGACGACGTGGCCCGGACGGTCCTGCACATGGCGGAGCTGCCGTTGGAGGCCAACGTGCAGTTCGCGACGGTGCTGGCGACGGCCATGCCGTACGTGGGCAGGGGCTGATCCACCGCTGCCCGCGTCGGCCCGGCCCGCGGGCGCGGCCAGGGATGCCGGAACCCCGGGCCGCCCCGGGCCGCCCCGGGCCGTCCTGCGGACCGGACGCCTCGGGCGCGCGCAGGGAGGCGTCGTCAGGAATACGCGCCCGCACGCCTCCGTTGGTGTCCGGTATGAGCTCATCCCCCGACGCCGAGGTCCTCCGCTACACCGCCTTCTCCGCCGACCCCGACGGAGGCAACCCGGCGGGCGTCGTCCTGGACGCGTCCCTGCTCGACGACGCCGGCATGCTCGCCGTCGCGGCGGAGCTGGGCTACAGCGAGTCGGTGTTCCTCAGCGCGCCGGACGGACGCGGCGGCCACACCGTCCGCTACTTCAGCCCGAAGGCCGAAGTCCCCTTCTGCGGCCACGCCACGGTCGCCGCAGCCATCGCGCTCGCCGAGCGGGACGGCCCGGGCGATCTGGTGTTCGCCACCGCCGCCGGCACCGTCCCGGTCACCGTCACCCGCGAGGGCGGCGAGCTCCGCGCCACTCTCACCAGCGTCGAGCCGCACACCGAGGACATCGCCGACGACGACCTGGCGGAGGCCCTGGCCGCACTGGACTGGCCGGCCGCCGATCTGGACCCCGCCCTGCCGCCCCGCATCGCGTACGCGGGCGCCCGCCACCTGGTGCTGGGGGCCGCGAGCCGGGAACGCCTCGCCGGCCTCTCGTACGACTTCGCCCGCCTGGAAGCCCTCATGCACCGGGTCGACCTGACCACCGTCCAGCTGGTGTGGCCGGAGTCCGCCACGGTCTTCCACGTCCGCGACCCGTTCCCGGTCGGGGGCGTCGTGGAGGACCCGGCCACCGGCGCCGCCGCCGCGGCCTTCGGCGCGTACGCACGCGAGCTCGGCCTCGTCCCGCACGACTCGGTCCTCACCCTGCACCAGGGCGCCGACATGGGCCGTCCCGGCACCCTCACCGTGGAGCTGCGCGCCGGCGACCCCCGGATCAGGGTGACCGGGACGGGAACCCGCATCGGCTGACGACCTGGTGAGGGCCGGGGGCCGTACTCACGCGAGCAGGGCGGCGACCTCCGCCATCTGCGCGGGACGCAGCGGGCCGTGGGCGAGGGCCGCCGCGTTCTCCTCGGCCTGGGCGACCGTGCGGAAGCCGGGAATGGGCACCGCCCGGCGGCTGCGGGCCCAGAGCCAGCCGAGGGCCCCCTGGGCCAGGGTGCGGCCGTCGGCGGTCAGCACCTCGCGAACGGCCTCGACCCGCGCCGCCCAGTGCTCGGCGGGCACCCCGCCCTCGTCGAACCAGCCGAGCCAGGCGGGCGGGGTGGACCGGATGTCTCCGGCGGCCGCCCGCCGGCCCGGGTCCCGGGCGCCGGTGAGGAGCCCCATCGCCAACGGGCTCCGGACGACGCTGATCAGCCCCTTCTCCTCGCTGAGGTCCAGCATCCCGGGGGCGTCCTCCAGCACGTTGCAGGCGTGCTGGACGGCCACGCAGTGCTCCCCCTCGGCGAACAGCGCCGCGCGCTCCGGGTCGTCGGTGCTCCATCCGTAGGCCCTGATCAGCCCCTCGGCCACGAACTCCTCGCAGGCGTCGCGTAGTTCCGCCGCCTCGTCGGGCGGGGTGTCGCCCAGGTGCAGCTGGTAGAGGTCGATCCGGTCGGTCCCCAGCCTGCGCAGCGAGGCGACGAGCGCCTGCCGGGCGTACTCGGGTGATCTGTCGGCGCCGTCCATCGTGCGGGTCCGCGCGTCGAACAGGTTGCCCCACTTGGTGGCGATGACGGCGTCGTCCCGTCGGCCCGCGAGCGCCCGGCCCAATACCCGTTCGCTGTGCCCGGCCCCGTACACGTCGGCGGTGTCGAAGAACGTCACCCCCAGGTCGAGCGCCCGGCGGATCGCGGCCACCGACTCGTCGTCGTCGACCGCGCCCCAGCCGAGGGGGCTGCCGTCGGGCGTCGACCACTCGCCGCCGATCGCCCAGCACCCGAAGCCGAGCGCGCCGACCTCGATCCCGCCGTGCCCCTGCGTCCTCTTCCGCTCCTGCGTCTCTGTGGTCATGGGAGCAGAAGCTACGAGTTGGAGTGCACGAGAGGTCAAGGGCCTGCCTCGGCGTTCCGGCCTCGGCTCACATACACGCCCGCCCGCGCCGCGACCGCGGCCGCCTCGGCCGCGCGGTCGGCGACCACCTCGTCGAGGGGGTCGCCGCTGGCCAGCAGCCGGTAGTAGAGGGGCGCCGACACGGCCCTGACGACCTCGCGGGCATCGGTGCCCGGGGGCACCTCTCCCCGCTCGACGGCCGCGTCGACACAGCCGGCCCACTCCCCGATGCGTACGGCGTAGAAGTGGTGCAGGGCCTCGGCCGTCCGGGCGTCGCAGGTCGCCGCCGCGACGACGGCGGCGAAGAGCGGGCCTTGGCGTGCGTCGGTCAGCGTGCGGACCACCAGCCGGGCGTTGGCCCGGAGGTCCTCGTCCAGGGACCCGGTGTCCGTGCGGGGGACGGACTGCTCCGCCATGTCCGTCAGCAGGTCGGCGACCAGTCCCGCCGTGGTGGACCAACGCCGGTAGACCGTGGTCTTGCCGACCTCGGCGCGGCGCGCCACATCGGCGAGGTCGAGCCGGTCGAAGCCCTGCTCCACCAGGGCGTCACCGGCCGCACGCAGCACGGACTCCCGCACCCGGGCCGTACGCCCGCCCGGGCGGACCGTGCCGGGCTCTCCATCCCCTGCATCCATAACGGGTCTCCAGTTCCATTAGTAAGCCATCCCCTGCTACGGTGACCCCATCTTAACGGAACTACGAGACCGTTAAGGCTTCGCACTCCCAGGAAGGGCACCGCAATGTCCATGACCAGCAAGGCACCTGCCACCCCGCCTCCCCCGGCTGCGGCCCCACGGATGACCGGCCGGCAGAAGCTCGTCCTCACCCTCCTCCTGGGCGCACAGTTCATGATCGCCGTGGATTTCTCGATACTGAACGTCGCCCTGCCCGCCGTCGGCGAGGGCCTCGGGTTCTCCCTGGCCCACCTCCAGTGGATCGCCACCTCCTTCGCCCTCGCGGCCGCCGGATTCACCCTGCTGTTCGGGCGTGTCGCCGATCTCGTCGGCCGTAAGCGCCTGTTCATCGGCGGCATGGTCGTCCTCGGCCTCTCCTCCGTGCTCGGCGGGCTCGCCACCACCCCCGAGGTCCTGCTCACCGCGCGCGTACTGCAGGGGCTGGCCACCGCGGCCGTCACCCCGGCCGGACTCGCGCTGCTCACCACGGCGTTCAAGGAAGGGCCGCTGCGCGAACGCGCGCTCGGCCTCAACGGCGCCCTGATGTCCGCCGGCTTCACGGCGGGGGCGATCCTCGGCGGCCTGCTGACCGACCTGCTCTCCTGGCGCTGGGCCTTCTTCGTCAACGTCCCCGTCGCCGCGCTCGTCGTCGTCCTGGCCCCGTCCGTGATCGCCGACTCGCGGCCGGCCGAGCGGCCGAAGCTCGATCTGCCGGGTGCGGCGACCGTCACCGGCGGACTGCTGCTGCTCGTCTACGGACTGACGCAGGCGGGCGAGTCCGGCTGGGGAACACCGACCACGCTGGCCGCACTGCTCCTGGGCGCCGCGCTGCTCGTGGGCTTCTGGTTCGTCGAGAGGCGGGCGGCGGAACCCCTGGTCCCCGTGCACGTCCTCAGGCGGCGCAGTGTCATCTGGGGCAACGTCACCGGGCTGCTCGCCTTCGTCACCGAGACCTCCCTGGTCTTCCTGCTGACCCTCTACCTCCAGGAGGTCCTCGGATACTCCCCGCTCGCCACCGGCCTCGCCTTCGGCGTCCTGGGCATCGGCACCGTGATCGGCGGCATGCTCGGCGGCCGCGCGGTCGGCAGGTACGGCAACCGGCGCACCATCGTCGTGGGCGGCGCTGTCCAGGCCGCCGCCACCCTCTCCCTCGTGGCGCTCGGCACCTCGGGCGGCTGGATCGCCCTGCTGCTGGCCGCGACCTTCGTCGGCGGCGTCGGCAACATGCTGATGATCGTGGGCTTCATGGTCACCGCGACCTCAGGGCTCCCTGACGAGGAGCAGGGGCTGGCCACCGGGCTGGCCACGATGACCCAGCAGGTCGGCATCACCCTGGGCATTCCGGTCATGAGCGCCGTCGTCACCGCCCGGATGGGCACGGAGACCGGCCCGGGCGCGGTGCTGTCGGGGGTCTCGGCGGCCGTACTCGTCAATGCGGCCCTCGTCCTCGCGGGCGCCCTGCTCGCCGGAGCGTTCCTCGGCCGGTCCGGCGGGGGACGCGCCGGTGTACGCACGGCTGAACGATGACGGGCCGCTCGATGACCAGGCACCCACAGGAAGCTGAACAGGAGACGTTACGATCACGGGCACCGCGGCGGCGCAGTCGTGCCGAGCCGTCCCCAGCCCAGATCCCAGGAGCCGAGCCTTGTCCGAGCCACGCATCGGCGTTTCCGTCGTGACCATGGGGGACCGCCCGCAGCAGGTCGAGGCACTGCTGGCGTCGGTGGCCATGCAGGACGCACCGCCCGCCCGCGTGGTCGTCGTCGGCAACGGCACACCGCTCCCCGACTACGGCGCCTTCCCCGGCCTGACCGACCTCGCCGGTGGCGTGACCCTGCTCGAACTCGACGAGAACCTCGGCTGCCCCGGCGGCCGGAACAAGGCCCTGGAGGCACTCGCCGGCTTCGGCGACGTGGACGTCGTGATCGAGCTGGACGACGACGGGCTCCTGGTGGACAAGGACGTGTTCCGCAGGGTCCGGGAGCTGTACGCCGCCGATCCGCGCCTGGGCATCGTCGGTTTCCGCATCGCCGACGAGCTCGGCGAGACCCAGCGCCGGCACGTGCCCCGGCTCCGTGCCAAGGACCCGATGCGCCGTGGCCCGGTCACCGCGTTCCTCGGCGGCGGCCACGCGTTCTCCATGAGGATGCTCGCCGAGACCGGCCCCTGGCCCGCGGAGTTCTTCTTCACCCACGAGGAGACGGACCTGTCCTGGCGGGCGCTCGACGCGGACTGGAAGATCCTCTACGAGCCCGGCCTGCTGCTCCAGCACCCCAGGACCTCCCCCGCCCGGCACGCGGTCTACTACCGCATGACCGCTCGCAACCGTGTCTGGCTGGCCCGCCGCAACCTGCCCCTCCCCCTGATCCCCGCCTACCTCGGCACCTGGATCCTGCTGACCGTCGCCCGCACCCGCTCGGTCACCGGCCTGCGCGCCTGGGCGGGCGGCTTCGCCGAGGGGGTACGCACCGAGTGCGGCGGACGGCACCCGATGCGCTGGCGCACGGTGTGGCGGATGACGCGCCTGGGCCGCCCTCCTCTGGTCTGACCTCCCGGGCCGGTGATCGAGCGCGTGACGCCCGGCGGAGTTCTTCGAATCGATCTTGTGGCATAGATCGTTTAGGGTCTGGGCAGCTTCAGGTCGCACCTGATGAGTCATCAGTTCCGGTCTCAAAACGTGCACTTCGAGTCAATGGGCGTCAATCCCGATCGCCCTGTCGCAGGGGCGGGGGCCTGCGAGTTCCAAGAGAGGACGCCAATGCCGCAGGACGTCACATTCGACCTCCCCTTCGAAACCCCGGTCAGCCCGCACCTCGAGTACGCCCAGGAGCGCCATCTGCGCTGGGTGTGGGAGAGGGGTCTGGTGCGCAGCCAGGCCGGTTTCGAGGAGTACCGGTCCTGGGACCTGCCCCAGGCCGCGGCGCGGACCTACCCCCACGCGTCCGCCGACGACATGGTCGTCCTGATGAACTGGTTCTCCCTCGCCTTCCTGTTCGACGACCAGTTCGACTCCGGGAGTCCCGATCGCGCTGACCGCATAGCGGAGGTCGCGCGGGAACTGATAGCCACGCCGCTGCGCCCCGCCGGGACCGCCCCGCGCGTGCTCTGCCCGATCACCCTGGCCTGGGCCGAGGTGTGGGCCCATCTCTCGGATGGCATGTCCCTGACCTGGCGCACCCGCTTCGCCGCCTCCTGGGGACGCTTCCTCGTGGCGCACACCGAAGAGGTCGACCTGGCGGCCAGGGGCCGGGCCGGGACCCTCGGCGTCGAGGAGTACGCGGACTTCCGCCGCCGCACCGTCGGTATCCACCACAGCATCGACGCGGGCGAGCGGAGCCGTGGCTTCGAGGTGCCCGCGCAGGTGCAGGCGCACGAGCTGATGGTCAGGATGCGTGACCTGGCCGCGGACACCATCGGGTTCATGAACGACATCCACTCCTTCGAGCGCGAGAAGCGCCGGGGGGACGGTCACAACCTCATCGCCGTCCTGCACCGCGAGCGCGGGTGCACCTGGGAGGAGGCCGCGGACGAGGCGTACCGGATGACCACGGCGTGCCTCGACGAGTACCTGGGACTCGAGGCACTCGTCCCGGGGATGTGCGAGGAGCTCGGGCTGGGCGCCGAGCAGCGTGACCAGGTGCGGATGGGCGTGGAAGCCATCCAGCACTGGATCAACGGCAACTACGAGTGGGCACTGACCTCGGGCCGGTACACCGCCGCGAAGGAAGGACCGGCCGCCACGGCCGAGTTGGCGGGCCGGGGCTCGCTGGACGACCTGCTCGCCGTCTGAGACGGCGTTCCCGCCCGGCCGGAGCGATCCGGCCGGGCGGGAACACGGTCACCTCCGCGGCGCCGGTCCTGGCCTCGGGCTTTCACTCGGGGTCCGTCCGGATCATGGGCGGTAACGCGAAAGCGCCTTCTGCGCCGGGACGATGAACCTTGTCGAGGGGTTCTGCCGGTCCAGGTGGAAGGCACTTTCTGCGTGCAGGGGATCGGGTCCCGTCCCAGGCTTCATGTCTTCACCGACGGTGCGGGGGTGGTCGGGCACGCCGGGACACGGCTGCCGGCTGATCTCACCGAAGCCAGCGGGCGGACGGGAACTGCCCGGCCCGGTCCTGGACATCGACGCCACCCCGATCACCTGCCACTCCGGGATAGAGGCGGCCGCACCCACCTACAAAGCCGGCCACGGACCTCCTCGCGGAGCCGGCCGACCGGGTCGCGGGGCGGACCCACTCGTACGGCGGCGACCCGAAGCGCACCCTCTGGCAACGCCACACGCGTCAGGCCGTGGCGGTGAGTTCGTCGATGGCGGAGCGAATCTCGGGGTGAGCGGTGCGGACGGTGGTCAGCACCGCTACCGCTGCGCTGTAGATGATCTCCGCAAGGTCGCTGTCCGCCATATCGCAGTCGTGGGCGAGCCAGTCGAATGTGGCTTCGTCCAGCAGCCCCATGAGCCCGCGAACAGCGACACGCAGCGTGGGAGTCGGCGCCGAACGCACTCCGAGCAGATCGAGGAAGAAGGCGGCACCGGCCTGGCGACCGCGCTCGAAGAGCTCGTCCACTTCCCGGTCCTGTCCGCCCGCACGGAACAGGGCCAGCATCGTGTGGGCGTGCTCGCGCCGGTACTCGATCTGCCGCCGCACCAGCCCTCTCAGTCGGTCTTCCCTGGTGGTCTCCTGCTCCTCCTGGTCCTCCTGCGGCTGGAACAGCGCGTTGACCTCGTCCAGCGCCTGGGCGACGACAGCGAGGTAGAGCCCTCGCTTCCCCTTGAAGTGGTAGGAGAGCAGACCGTTGGCCACCCCCGCTTCCTCGGCGATCTCGCTGATGTGGATCTCGTCGTACGGCTTGCGCGCGAACAGATCACCTGCCACCGCGATGAGGGCCGCCCTGCTCTCACCGCGGCCAGGCGCCTTCCGCTTACCGGGCGTCAACTGTCCTCTCCTTCCATGCCCTTCTCCCTCACCGTCGTCGATCGGTCGTGACATGCTCCCCGGCGCCCGGGAGCCCTCATGGACACCCGGACACCCGGGGATACGGCATTCCGGTCGGCCCCGGGACCGCGGTCGGCTTCCCTCACCACGTCGGCGTGACCAGCTCGCTCACGGTGGCACCGGCACGGAGCTCGGCGAGCTTGTCCGCCGGCTCGAACGTCTCCCCGAACAGATTCCTGGCAAAGCTGTCGGACTGCATGAAGGCGGTGCCCTCCTCCACCGTCGCGAAGTTGTCGATCTGCAGCTCGATGTGGTTGCCGTCGGGATCTGCGTAGTACATCGAGGTCGTAGGACCGTGGTTGACCGCGAGGAAGGGCAGGACCGATTCCGCGGCCAGCCGCTCCCAGTTCTCCAGCAGCTCCCGCAGCGAGGCGTACGTGAAGGCGATGTGCCCGAGCGCCTTGGAACGGCCCCCCTCGGGGTCCCCACCGGCCAATGCCTCCGCTCCGTTGCCCAGATCCGCGGCAGCGTTCGGTGTGGCGATCGCGATGCGGTGGTGTTCGTCGTCGTACGTGAGGAAGACCCCCGCCGGGGTCTCGAAGACGACATGCGCGTCGAGGACCTTGAGGTACCAGTCACGCATGACCGGCACCTGGGACGAGTAGAGAACGACATGGGCCAGCTTCTGCGGAGACGCCATGATCCGTCACTCCTTCGAGTCGGTTCTGCTCTGTGTCACCGAACATACACTTGAACTGAATTCAGTTCAAGTAGATCCTCGTTAACGGGGGTGACACCTGCCCCGGCGCACTCGGCGCTGCCGAACCCCAGGAAAGACCGCTACCGGATCCTGCACGTCGCCGCCCGGATCACCCGGGGCGGCCGCCGCCGCCGCCTCCGCGTATCAGCGACCTGGCCCCGGCGACATGAGCTCGCCGCCGCATTCCACCGCCTGACCGCACTGCCTCGCCCCGCCAGCTGGCTCGCGGTTCCCGCCCACCTCGACTCAAGGACCTGGGAGAACCCGACCCCGCTTCGGGCCCTCACCATGTCCACCGGCCGACGCGGCCTCCAGCAACCTTGCTCAGCCGACCGGCAGCACCAACTGCAAAGCCGAGGCTAGGACTGCGCGGCGAACTCGACCGGGAGCGTGTCCAGGCGTGCTTCCCAGGTGGAGGCGGTCGAGGTGAGTTCACCGCGGGGTACGGACAGCCGGGCTCCGGGGAGCCGGTGCAGCAGGACGTCGACGGCGATCTCGATGATGGCCTGGCCCATGTTCCGGGCGGGGCATTCGTGCGGACCGCCGCTGAACGCGAGGTGCGACTGGTTGCCGTGCACCGAGACGCCCGCGTCGGGCCGGATCTCCGGGTCGACGTTGCCCGCCGCGAGCCCGAGCACCAGCAGGTCGCCCTCCTTGATCTGTGTACCGCCGAGTTCCAGGTCCGCGGTGGCGAAACGCCCCGGGAGGACCGCCAGCGGCGGGGAGTTCCACATGGCTTCCTCGACGACCCCGGAGACGTTCAACTGGCCGCTGACGAGGCCTGCGAGCCGGGTGGTGTCGGTGAAGATCAGCTCCAGCACCCGGGCCAGCAGGTTGCTGGTCGTGGTGTGCGCGGTGATCAGCACCAGGCGCAGATGGCTGAGGATCTCCTCCTCGTCGAGGCCGGCGTCGTGCCCGAGCAGCCCGGTGGTGAAGTCGGGGCCGGGTTCGACGCGCTTGCGCTCGGCGAGCTCTCCCAGGATCTGCATGATGCGCTCGTTGTGCTCCAGGGCGTCCGCGCCGCCCTTGATGACCTGGGCGCAGGACTCAGCGAGCCTGCGCCCCTCGGCCGCGGGGAGCCCGAACAGCCGTGTCAGCACGAGCATCGGCAGGTACTCGGCGTACTCGCCCACCAGGTCGGCACTGCCCTTCCCGGCGAACGCGTCGATCTGCTTGTTCGCGAAGTGCGTGACATGGCGCCGGATACCGCGCCCCGCGAGGATGTCCAGGTTGTCGGTGACGGCCCTGCGCAGCCTGCGGTGCGGCTCACCGTCCTGGGACACGCAGTCGGGACGCCAGCCGAGCATCTGGATCAGCGGCGACGTCTCCTCGACTCCACCTTCCTGCCAGTCCCGCCAGATGCGCGAGTCCCGGCTGAACTGGAGGGGGTTGTCGAGCACCCGCCGGCTCTCCCGGTAGCCGAGGACCAGCCAGGCGCGGACGTCTCCCTCCAGGAGCACGGGGGCCACGGCTCCGTACTCCTTGCGCAGCCGTGCGTAGATGCCCTGCGGGTCGATCGCCGCGTCCGGCCCGTACAGCCGGGTCAGGTCGCCCCCGCCGTGCATGACGGGGCATCCCCGGACGGCGGCCGCCTCGTCGGACGGTTGATCGGTCATCGGGGCTCCAGAGCGGTGGCGGAACGTTCCTTGAGGTGACGGATCAGCGCGATCAGCACGTCCCTGCTGGAGGTCCGGTCACGGGCGTCGCATGTCACGACCGGGGTGTGCTCGGGGATGTCCAGCGCGTCGCGTATCTCCTCGACCGGGTGGTTCTTGGAGTCGGGGAACACGTTCAGGGCGATGACGAAGGGCACGTTCTGCCGCTCCATCTCCTCGATGGCCCGGAAGCTGGAGGCCAGCCGCCGGGTGTCCACCAGGACCACGGCACCGAGCGCCCCCTTGAACAAGCCGTTCCACAGGAACCAGAAACGTTCCTGCCCCGGGGTCCCGAAGAGGTACAGCACCAGCTCGTCGTTGATGCCGATCTTGCCGAAGTCGAGGCTGACGGTGGTCTGCTGCTTGTCCGCCACCCCGATCAGGTCGTCGACGTCCACGCTCGCCTGGGTCAGCGTCTCCTCGGTGGTGAGCGGCTTGATGTCACTGACCGACCGCACCAGGGTGGTTTTCCCGGTACCGAAACCGCCGGCGATCATCACCTTGACCGAGCGGGTGCCGTCTCCGGCCTGCAGGTCGGGACGGTCAAAGCCTTTGAAGTCCACTGAGTACCTCCTCAAGCAGCGCGAGGTCGGGCCCGCGGCCGGCTCCTGACGCCGGGATGGGATCGCGGGCCTCGACGCGGCCTGCGTCCAGCAGATCGGCCAGGAGCACCGCGAGAATGTTGAAGGGCAATCCGAGATGGGCGCCGAGTTCAGCCACCGACAGCGGATCGCGGCAGCGCCGGAGTATCTCCTCGTGCTCGTGCTGCAGGCCGGACTCGGCCGCGGCACGGGAGGTGATGAGCGTCGCCACGTCCAGGGTCGACGCCGAACCACCCGGTCCGCTGCGCCCTCCGGTGAGGACGTAGTAGCGCTCGAGACCGGGCGGGTCCGTGGGCCGGCGGGGACCACTCATCCAGGGTTCTCCTCCAGACGCGGACTGGTGCCGAGGAGCTCACCCATCCTCCGCGCCAGGTCCCTCATCTGGTGCCCGAGCAGTCCCTGGTCGAGCCCTTCCCTGGCGAGGACGCCGAGGTACGTCTCCACCCCGGCCCGCACCACGAAGAGATGACCGCCGTCGACCTCGATCATCGCGAGGCGGAGCTGCCCGGCGTACGAGGGGAACTGCTCGGCGACGGGCTGCGCGAGGGCCTGCAGGCCCGCGACCACGGCGGCGAAGCGGTCCACGTCATCGGGGTCGTCGGCGCCGTAGGAGGTGATGGCCTTGCCGTCGCTGGAGGCCACGAGGGCGAAGCGGATCTCCCGGATGCTCTCCGTCAGATCCCGGAGCGCCCAGCTCACGTCGGTTCCCTGTTGCGTCATGAGGACTAGTCGCTCTCTTCAGTGCGGTTGGACTCGCGGCCGGCAGTCGTCTCACGGGCGCCCTGTCCGGCGTCCGCGGTCGTCCCTCCTGGTGGACCGCTCTCGCGCCCGGCCGTGGCGAAGGCGGCGAGGCCGGCGAACGACGCGTCCGGCGGCACGGCGACCACGGAGTCCGTGGTCCGGTCGGTGTCACTCCGCCGGGCCGGCGGAGTGTCGGCCCGTCTGCTCCTGCGTCGCGGCAGGCCGCCGGGCGTGGTGTCCATGGCGTCGACGGCTTCGGTGCTCTCCACGGCCACGGCGGTCGCGGCCGACGACACGAGGGCGGGCTCGGCCCGCTCCACGACGGGCCTGGCCGGCTCGGTGGCGGGGGCGGACAGATGGCTGAAGTACTTGTGGGGTACCACCACGACCACGGAGGTGCCGAGCCACGGCGAGTCCGCGAAGGTGACCCGGATGCCGTAGCGGCGTGCGAGGGCACCCACCACGCGCAGGCCCAGGTTGGCGTCCTCCGAGATGCCGCCGAGGCCGGGGCCCTGCGCGAGACCCGCGATGGCCTGCTCCGCCTCACGCTTGCGCTCGTCGCTCAGGCCCTTGCCCGCGTCCTGGATCTCGATGCCGACACCGTTGGGCACCTCCTTGCCGGAGACGACCACGGGCTCGGTGGGCGGCGAGTAGCGCGCCGCGTTGTCCAGGAGGTGGGCGAAGATCAGGGTGAGGTGGTCCACCAGGCCGCCGTCGACGCCCATTTCGGGCAGTTGACGGACCTGGATGCGGTTGAAGTCCTTGATGCGTCCGATACCGCCCCGGACCACGCTGAGGAGCCGCTGCGGTTCCTGCCACTGACGTCCGGGCCGGTCCGAACCGCCGAGTACGCCGATGCTGGCGGCGAGGCAGTCGGCGGGGCCGATCTCCTGGTCCAGCTCCATCAGGCCCTGGGCGACCGCGGGCAGCCGCCCGTGTTCGCCCTGCATCTCGTGCAGCCGGCCGCGGAGCCGGCCCGTCAGGACATGGATCCGGCTGCCGATGCCGACCACGGCCTGTTCGGCCGACGTGGAGCGGTTCAGCTCCTCCTCGACACCGAGCAGCGCGGCCCGCAGGGCCCTGCGCAGCGCGGCGCGCATCTCCGGCGTCGCGTCGGGCTCCTGGGCGGACTCCACCAGGATGTCGTCGATGGCCTCGCCCTCCCGGAGCCGCTTGAACGCCTCGGGGAGGTAGCTGTCACCGAGCCTGGAGACGACGGCCTGCTGGATCGCGAACTGCTCCTCCGTCGCGCGGGCCCGCTCGGCGATGCCGGTCTCGTACGACTGGGTGTGTTCCGCGAGCCGGGCCTCGAACGCGGCGGCCTGCTGGCTCAGTTGCGTTTCGAGAGCCGAGCGCTCGGTCGCGAATCTCTGCTCCCGGGCCTGCACGTCCGCGTACCGCTGCTGGGAGTGCTCGGTCTGGGCCGAGCGGAATTCGTCGCTCGCTCGGCGGAGCCGTGACCTGGTCCGCACGAGGAGTTGTACACACACCGTGCCGGCCACGGTGACCGCGGCACCGGCGAACGTCGCGGGTATCTGGACCTCATCGGGTCCTGCCACCGCGGTGACGACGGTTCCGGCCCCTAAGGCCAACGGCATGAGCCACCAGCCGTACCAGGCGACGGGAGCACGTGCCGCCGGGGGTGGAGTGGCAAGTTCCATCTGCATCCTTCGAGAGCACAACAATCGAACAGGGGGGAATCGCGCACACGTCGCACGCGCCGCACGACAGGCGGGCAGCACGGCGACGGCCGAGTGAGTTCGAGTCAACTCGCCGCGCCGCTGGGGAGCCTATCGGGTTACAGATGCACGTGATCAACTTGACTCCACCTACCGGAAGGCATGCGTTCAGATGGTGGCCGGAACTCGACGTCCGGTGCGCCGCCGATGAGGACGGAGTGCGTCGCCACCGTTGCGGAGACTCCGAACGGGTGGACGAATTCATCCCGCGCACGGAATGCCGAATGACCGGAAAGGGACTTCGCCGTAGCTCGAAGACGGTTCCGCTCGACGCCACGGGCCCGACCGGACGATTCGGCCGGCGGCTCGGCCGGGCAGCGAACGGAGGCAGAACGGGCAGGCGCAACGACCTCTTCGGTCAGCCGGTGTGCCCCACGAGCCGCTGACACGCGGGAGGCCACGGCCCTACCGTCGACCGGTGAGCTTATGGACTTCTTTGGAACCCGCGTCGGCAACAGTTGATCCGGGAAGCGGTACGACCGTCAGGCTACGGCTACGGAACACCGGCGACGTCGTCGACGAGTACCGCTTCGAACCCGTCGGTGATCTGGCCCCCTGGACGGCCGTGGAGCCGCAGACGGTCCGGCTGTATCCGGGTACGACCGGCACGGTGGAGCTGACGTTCGCACCGCCCCGCACGCCCGACGCGAAGGCCGGGCCCAATCCGTACGCGGTGCGGATCACACCGACCGAGCACCCTGAGGCCACCACGGCCCCCGAGGGAAACATCACGATCACCCCGTTCACCGAGCTCAGGGCCGAGCTGGTCCCGCCGACGGTCAAGGGCTGTTTCCGGGGACGGCCGAAGCTGGCCGTCGACAACCTGGGCAACACCAGGGTCACCGCCTCGATCCGCGGGAGCGACGCCGGGGACACCCTCTCGTACGAGATCCATCCGGGCAGCATCCAGGTCGAACCGGGCCGCGCCGCGTTCGTCAAGGCGACGCTGAAACCCCGGCAGATCACCTGGTTCGGGGCGAAGGAGCAGCGGCCCTACACCCTGGCCGTCCAGAGGTCCGGGGCGCCGTCCGTCGATGTGGACGGCACCTACGTCCAGCGGGGGTTCCTGCCGGGGTGGCTCGCCACCGCGCTCGGCATCACCCTGGCCCTCGCCATCACGTTCGTCATCATCTGGCTCTCCTACAAACCGCAGGTCACCAGCCTCGCCACGGAGAAGACCGACGCCGTGGGCACCCTTCCGCCGTCCGCGCCTCCCCTGACCGAGGCGAAGCCGCCCGCCGAGCCGGTGAAGACACCGGAGCCGGAGGCGCCCCCGGAGAAGAAGGACGCCGGTACGGATGCGTCGGAGGAGCCCTCCACCGACGGTGGCGGCGGCGGCGATGACCCGAAGCCTGAGGAGCCGGCCGCCCCGGCACCGGGATCCCCCGTCGTCAGCAGGACCGCGGGCCTCTGCGTCGAGGCCACGGGCCAGGTGAACGGCAGGGCCAGGGACGGCACGCACCTCACGGTCCAGGCGTGCAAGGAGAGGGACAACCAGAGGTGGGAGTTCCGGGACGACGGCACCGTACGCTCGCTCGGCCTGTGCATGGACGTCGCCTGGGGCTCCAAGGAAGACGGCACCGTGATCCAGCTCGCCGTGTGCAGCGGCAACCCCGCTCAGCAGTTCGTGATGCGCGGCGAGGGTGAGCTGGTCGGCCGGCAGGCGAACAAGTGCGTGGACGCGATGGAGGACGGCCGCACCGCGGGCGCCGAACTGCGGCTGTGGACGTGCTCGGGCAAGCCCGACCAGAAGTGGCGGGTCGAGAGCTGAACCCGCCTGCTCCGCCCCGCCGTTCACCGCCTCGGGGCGGGGCGGAGCAGGACTGCTGCCCGGATGTCACCAGTTCTTGTACGTGACGTCGCCGAGATCGCAGAAGGCGCAGTCAGGACTCAGGAAGTCCTGCGTACGCCGGAACTCCTCGTCGGCCAGGTGCCATCGGAGCCAGGAGGTGATGATGTGCTGGCCGTTGCGGGTGGCGAGGATGTGGTCCGTGCCGTCGAGGACGTTGAACCACACCGGCACGTCGGTGTGGGTGTAGTCGCGTTCCATGTTCGAGGTGGCGAAGTCCTCGTCACCTCCGATGTAGAGGGCCGGGTTGCGCAGGCTGTCGGGACCGTTGCCGTCGAAGGAGCCACCCGCCACGTGGACGGTGGTCTCCAGCCGCTGCTCGTCGGCGACGTCGAACGTGCCGATCGATCCACGGGAATGGCCCCCGAAAGCCACCTCGGACAGGTCGAGGTGCGAGTGGAGCGGGCTGCTCGGGGCGGTGTTCCGGTCCTCCAGCCAGTCGAGGGCGTCGACCATGTAGTCACCGCTGCTGGACGAGACCTCGCTGTAGACGACGAACCCGTGCGACGCCCACTGGCGCAGCATGTCCTCGTACTCGGCGGGTTCGGATCCCGCGCCCGGGCCCCGGACGAGGACCGGGTGGTCCACACCGTCCCGGCCGGCGTCGGCCGGATACACCAGCCACCCGTCGTGGCAGGCTCATGCCGCATGATCGATGAATTCGCGAAGGACAACCTGCACGGGAGACTGCGGCGGGATCGCCTGGCGCTGCTCTGGAAACTCGACGGCTTGTCCGAATACGACACCCGCCGGCCTCTGACGGCGACCGGGACCAACCTCCTCGGCCTGGTCAAACACGTGGCCTCCGTCGAGGCCAGGTACTTCGGCGAGGTCTTCGACCGCCCGTCCCCGGAACCGCTGCCCCGGTGGCAGGACTCCGACGGCGGCGATCTGTGGGCGACCGAGGACGAGACCCGCGATCAGATCATCGGGTTCTACCGACGGACGTGGGAACACTCGGACGCGACGATCGACGAGCTTGCCCTCGACGCCCCCGGCCACGTTCCGTGGTGGCCGGAGCCTCATGCCGACACGAACCTGTTCGCCGTCATGGTCCATGTCCTCGGCGAGTCCGTCCGGCATGCCGGACATGCCGACATCCTGCGCGAGGGCCTCGACGGCCGGACCGGGTTGCGCGCCGAACACGAGCAGCAGATCGACGTGGAAGCCCGTGCGGCCCACTGCGCGAGGATCGAGCAGGCCGCCAGGACTGCCGCGCCGGTCAAGGCACAGGGTCGTCGCCCGGAACAGCAGGCCGCCGACTGAGCGGAGAGGGCCTCCGACGCAGGTCAGAGGCCCTTCCGCAAGCAAAACCGCTGGTAGCGGCAGACGAGTCGGGCTGTACGCCGGGTTCTGTCGCCCGGTCGCCTCGCGGCGGCCGGGGAGACGGCCATCCATCTAGGACCGGCATTGCTGCCGGTCTCGTGCGGTCTACCCGCGAACTCGGGCGGGCAGCCCTCGGACGTTCGCGCAGGAGCACCGGGGTGCTCCCTCTTGACCTTGCTCCGGGTGGGGTTTACCTAGCCGCCTGAGTCGCCTCAGGCGCTGGTGGTCTCTTACACCACCGTTTCACCCTTACCGGGGACCGAGGTCCCCGGCGGTCTGTTTTCTGTGGCACTGTCCCGCGGGTCACCCCGGGTGGCCGTTAGCCATCACCCTGCCCTGTGGAGCCCGGACGTTCCTCGGGAGGATCCGGAGATCCTCACGCGGCCGTCCGCCCGGCTCGTCTGCCGTGGTGACCATGCTACCCGGCGGGGCCGGGGGTGAAGGCCGCGATGCCGGCCTCCCAGGCCGCCGAGAGGTCGGCGCCCGGAGGGAAGCGGCCGTTGAGTTCCAGGACCACCATGCCGTGGGCGAAGGCCCACGCCGCCCGGGCCCGGTCCTCGTCGCCCCCGGCGGCACGGAACAGCGGGGCGGCCGCCGCGTCCGCCGCTCCTGCCGTGGGGAGGGTGCGGCCCATGGTGAGGAGGTAGAGGTGGGGGTGGGCCAGGGCGTAGGTGCGGTAGGCGGTGGCGAGGGCGGAGAAGGAGCCCGGGGCCGCCGCCTCGGCGGCGGCCAGGACCCCGGCGGTCTCCCGGAGCATCTCGGCGGCCAGGGCCGCCACCACGGAGGACTTGTCGGGGAAGTGCTTGTAGAGGGACGACGCCTTCACGCCCACCCGCTCGGCCAGCCGCCGCATGGTGAGCGCTTCGGGGCCCTCCGCCTCCAGCAGGGCCCGTGCGGCGGCGATGATCTGCCGGGGCCGGCCGGCCGTGGGGGCGGTGGCGAGGTCATGCACGCATGAGACCTTCCCTGGTGCGGAGTCGGTACGTGGTCCGTACCCGAGGACGTGATCGTACGAGATGCGGACAAGCCGGTCGCCGGACCCCTTGCCGGTCGCCGGTCGCGTCGCGGTCGGCCCGTACCCTTGCCAGGGGCTCCCGTCTGCGTGGAGCCCTGTGCCGCGTCCGAAGGAGAATCCCCGTGCTCGTGCTGTTGCCGCCCTCCGAAGGTAAGGCCGCCTCGGGGCGCGGGGCACCGCTGAAGCCGGAGTCCCTGTCCCTGCCGGGCCTCGCCGACGCCCGGGCCGCGATCCTCGACGAGCTGGTCGAGCTGTGCCTGGCGGACGAGGACAAGGCCCGTGAGGTGCTCGGCCTGAGCGAGGGGCTGCGCGGCGAGGTCGCGAAGAACACGGAGCTGCGCACGGCCGGGACCCGGCCCGCCGGGGAGATCTACACCGGGGTCCTCTACGACGCGCTCGGCCTGGCCACCCTGGACGCGGCGGCCCGGCGGCGGGCCGGGAAGTCGCTGCTGGTCTTCTCCGGGCTGTGGGGCGCGGTGCGGGTGGGCGACCGCATCCCCTCGTACCGGTGCTCGATGGGGGTGAAGCTGCCGGGGCTCGGCGCGCTGAACGCGTACTGGCGCACCCCGATGGCCTCGGTCCTGCCGGAGACGGCGGGTGACGGGCTGGTCCTGGATCTGCGCTCCTCGGCGTACGCCGGTGCGTGGAAGCCGGTGGGCGAGGTCGCCGAGCGCACGGCGAGTGTGCGGGTGCTCCACTCCCAGCGGGTGGACGGGGTGGAGAAGCGGTCCGTGGTCAGCCACTTCAACAAGGCCACGAAGGGCCGGATGGTCCGCGACCTGCTGCTGGCCGGGGCTCGGCCGAAGGGGCCTGCGGAGCTGGTGGAGGTGCTGCGCGATCTCGGTTACGTCGTGGAGGGGCAGGCGCCCGAGCGGGCGGGGCGGCCGTGGGCGCTCGATGTGGTGGTCACCGAGATCCACTGACCCACCGGGACGGAGCATTGCACCATGCGCAACGCGCGTTGCGCAGTGTGCGGTTCTCGCGGCAGGATGAGCCCATGACCTCCTCCGCGCCCGCCGCCGTGTCCGCTTCCGTCCTGGATCTCGCCCCCGTCATCCCCGTCGTCGTGCTGGAGGACGCGGCCGACGCGGTGCCGCTGGCCCGTGCGCTCGTCGCGGGCGGTCTGCCCGCGATCGAGGTCACGCTGCGGACGGCCGCCGCCCTGGACGCGATCCGGGCGATCGCCGCGGAGGTGCCGGGGGCCGTGGTGGGCGCCGGCACGGTGATCTCCCCGGCGCATGTGACCGGGACGGTCGCGGCCGGGGCGCGCTTCCTGGTCAGCCCTGGCTGGACGGACACCCTGCTGGACGCGATGAAGGCGTCGGGCGTGCCGTTCCTGCCGGGCGTCTCGACGACGTCCGAGGTGGTCGCGCTGCTGGAGCGCGGGGTCACCGAGATGAAGTTCTTCCCCGCCGAGGCCGCGGGCGGCACCGCCTATCTGAAGGCGCTGTCCTCCCCGCTCCCCCAGGCCCGGTTCTGTCCGACGGGCGGCATCTCGCTCGACTCGGCGCCGTCCTATCTGGCCCTGCCCAACGTCGGCTGCGTCGGCGGCAGTTGGATGGTGCCCGGGGACGCGGTGGCGGCGAAGGACTGGGCGCGCGTCGAGCGGCTGGCCGCGGAGGCGTCGGAGCTCGGCCGCGGCTGAGCGCCGGGCTCAGCTCACGGCCTGGACCGCGTACAGCGAGCCGATGCCCAGGGCCAGCGAGCCCAGCAGGAGCCGCAGCACCCTTTCGGGAACGTGCGGCTGGAGCCGGGCTCCGAGATAGCCGCCGCAGAGTCCGCCGAGCCCGCAGGCCAGGCCCAGGGCCCAGTCGGGAGCGATGTCGCCCGTGGCGGTCAGCGACAGCAGGGCGTAGGAGACCGCCCCCGCGAGAGAGGTCACGAACGTGCAGGCGAGGGCGGCGGGCGCGACCTTCGCGACCGGCACCCCGCGCCCGACGAGGATCGGCCCGAGCAGCGAACCGCCGCCGATGCCGTAGACCCCTCCCGCGATGCCGACGGCCAGGGCGAGACCCGTGGTGGCGCGGGGCGACGGCTGTGCGGCAGCGGCCCCGCCGCGCGAGGGGCGCAGCGTACGGGCGCACAGCCACGCGCCCAGGGGGAGCAGCAGGACGGCGATGAACAGCCGGAAGACCGCCGGGCCCGGCACCGCGAAGACCCGGATCACCGCGCCGATCACCACACCCGGCACCGCGCCCACGACGAGCAGCCGGGTCAGCGGTCCGCGCAGTCGGCCGCTGTTGCGGTAGCGCAGGAGGGCGCCGGGGCACGACACCACGTTGTACAGCAGGTTGGTGGGGGTCACCGCGGGACTCGGCACACCGAGCACACTGACCTGCACCGGCAGCAGGAACACCGCACCGGATACGCCCACGGGTGCGGTGGTGACCGAGATCAGCAGCCCGGCGAGGAAGCCGAGCAGCCCCGTGGACCAGGTCACGTGCCCGCTACCGCAGGTGCGAGGTGTCGTTGAGGAGTCTCAGCGACGGGTTCCCGTCCGCGTAGTACGCCACCGTCGAGACCGAGGCCGGTGAGAGCTCCATGCGGAACAGCGACTCCGGGGGCGCGCCCAGCGCGAGCCGGACCAGGGTCTTGATCGGGGTGACGTGCGTGACCAGAAGCACGGTACGGCCCGCGTATCGGGCGATCAGCCGGTCTCGCGTCCCCGACACCCGCTCCGCCACCTCGGCGAAGCTCTCGCCGCCGCCCGTGGGCGCCGCGTCGGGGGACGCCAGCCAGGCGGTGAGGTCGGAGCCGTGGCGCTCCCGCACCTCGCCGAAGGTGAGCCCCTCCCAGGACCCGAAGTCCGTTTCGCGCAGCCCCTCTTCGACGTGGACCCGAAGACCGAGCCCGGCCGCCACGGCCTCCGCCGTCTCACGGCAGCGGCGCAGCGGGGAGCTCACGATCTCCTGGACCGTGCCCCGGGCGGCGAACGCCTCGGCGGCGCGGGCGGCCTGGTGGCGGCCGGTCTCCGAGAGCTGGGGGTCGGTGCCGCCACTGCCCGAAAACCGCTTCTCGGGGGTGAGAGCCGTCTCGCCGTGCCGGAGCAGGATGAAGGTGGCGGGCGCGCCCAAGTCGGGTGCGCTCCCCCAGCCCACCTGCGGGGTCGTCGGAGTTTCCTCCGGGGTGGCCTCCGCCGGGCGGGCGGCGGCCATCGCGGCGCGGACCTTCGCCGCCCCCGCCGCCGCGTCGCCGGGCGGGCCGGACGGGGGCAGCGGCGGTTCCGGGACGACGGGCGTGCGTGTCGTCCCCAGGTCGGCCTTCGAGGACGCCGGGTCCCATCGCTCGCCCCGCCTGCCCGCGTCCATCGCCTCGTTGGCGAGCCGGTCGGCGTGCTTGTTGTGCTCGCGCGGGATCCACTCGTACGTGACCGAGGAGGCGGGCAGAATGCTCGCGGCCTCCGCGGCGAGCGGCTTCATGTCCGGGTGCTTGATCTTCCAGCGGCCCGACATCTGCTCGACCACCAGCTTGGAGTCCATCCGGACGCGGACACGTACGTCCAGGTCCGGGAAGAGCTCCACGACCGCCCGCAGCCCGGCGATCAGGCCCTTGTACTCGGCGACGTTGTTCGTCGCGACGCCGATGTACTCGGCCGCCTCGGCGAGCGTCGCGGTGGTGTCCGGGTCGAGGACGACAGCCCCGTAGCCGGCGGGCCCCGGGTTGCCCCGGGAGCCGCCGTCGGCCTCGACGACCAGCGAGCGGGGAGCGGACACTACAGGCCCGAGTCCGCGGTGCGCACCAGGATGCGGTGGCAGTTCTCGCAGCGCAGCACCGTGTCGGGGGACGCGGCCTTCACGTCGTTGACCTCGGTGATGTTCAGCTCCAGGCGGCAGCCCTCGCAGCGGCGCTGGTAGAGCCGGGCCGCGCCGACGCCGCCCTGCTGGGCGCGCAGCTTGTCGTACAGCTTGAGGAGGTCGGCGGGCACGGCGCCCGAGACGACCTCGCGGTTCTTGGCCACTCCGGCGGCCTCGGCCTCGAGCTCCTGGGTGGCCGCGTCCCGGCGGGCGGTGGCGTCGTCCACCTTCGCCTGGACGGAGCGGACGCGCTCCGTCAGTTCGGTGACGCGCTCCTGGGCGGACTCGCGGCGCTCCATGATCTCGAGGACGACGTCCTCCAGGTCGCCCTGTCGCTTGGCCAGCGAGGTGAGCTCGCGCTGCAGGCTCTCCAGGTCCTTCGGCGAGGAGACCGCGCCCGAGTCGAGCCGCTGCTGGTCACGGACGGCGCGCTGGCGCACCTGGTCGACGTCCTGCTCCGCCTTGGTCTGCTCGCGGGTGGTGTCGCCCTCCTCGGTCTGGGAGGCGACGAGCAGGTCGCGCAGCTGGGCGAGGTCGCTGTTGAGCGCGTCGAGTTCGGCGTGCTCGGGCAGCGCGTCGCGCTTGTGGGAGAGCTGCGACAGACGTACGTCGAGTGCCTGGACTTCGAGGAGTCGGATCTGGTCGGCGGGCGCGGCGTTCAGTTGGGGGCTCCAGAAGAGTGGTGGGTGGTCCAGGGGTCGGTGACCTGCTTCGAGACATGGACCCGCAGGTCCCATCCGTGGCGGTCGGAAATCGCGTCGAGCTGCGCGGCGGCCTGCTCGCACCAGGGCCACTCGGTGGCCCAGTGTGCGGCATCGACCAGGCCGAGCGGCGAGTGCTGGACGGCCTCGGAGGCCGGGTGGTGGCGCAGGTCGGCGGTGAGGAAGGCGTCCACACCGGCGGCGCGTACGGCGTCGAAGAGGCTGTCGCCCGAGCCGCCGCTCACCGCGACCCGGCGCACGACGGCGTCGGGGTCGCCGGCCAGCCGGATGCCCTGCGCCGTGGCGGGCAGCCGGGCGGCGGCGCGGGCGGCGAGGTCGCGGAGGCTCTCGGGGTGGTCGAGCTCGCAGATCCGGCCGAGTCCGCGGCGGCCGGCGGCGTCGGTGGGGTCCGGCACGAGGGGGCCGGTGACCCGCAGGTCCAGGGCGGCGGCGAGGGCGTCGGAGACCCCGGGGTCGGCGGTGTCGGCGTTGGTGTGCGCGACGTGCAGGGCGATGTCGTGCTTGATCAGCCCGTGCACGACCCGGCCCTTGAAGGTGGAGGCCGCGACCGTCGTCGTGCCCCGCAGATACAGCGGGTGGTGGGTGACGATCAGCTGGGCGCCGAGGGTGCGGGCCTCGTCGGCGACCTGCTGGACGGGGTCGACGGCGAAGAGGACCCGGTCGACCGGCGCTCCGGGGTCCCCGCAGACCGTGCCGACGGCGTCCCATCCTTCGGCGCGCTCGGGCGGCCAGAGGGCGTCGAGCTCGGCGATGACTTCAGACAGACGGGGCACGGAGGAAAGGCTACCTGCCCGCCGTGCCCGGCCGACCCTGACCGCCGGGGCCCAGGAGGGCCGACCGGCGACCGGGGCGAATCGTTACGCGGCGGGCCCGGCTCGTCCAAGGCCGAGGTTCGCGCCGAGCTTCTGTTCCGCTCCAGCACAGCCCTCCTTGCCTCCGCAGGTGAATCGGGACATCAACATCCTTATGTGTGAAGTGGTGTGGCTCGTGTTGTCCGTCGGGTGGCGCGAAACCTAGCTTCGGTTGCCGGAGGTGACCGGACGATGACCGCCTGTGCCATCGAGGACAAGACCACCGGAGTCGCTGGGACTCCCGCGACGGCCGGGCCCGCACCCGAGCCGGCGGAACCGGACGGCCCGGACGCGTCCGTGCCGCACCCCGGCGCCGCGGACGGGCCGGACACGCCGGACGAGGACGACGAGCCCGCGGCAGCGGTGCCGGGGCTCCCCTCCGTACGGGCGGAGGGGGCGGGCGGTGCGCGGGCCACGTCGCGTGTCCTGCCGGCCGGGCTCACCATCGCCGCCGACCACTCGTACGCCGCGCGGCTGACGGCCGCCGGGGACGCGGCCGAACCGGCCTGGTTCCCGGAGCGCTGGACGCTGGACGGGCCCGAGCCCTACGCCGTCCCCCTACCCCTCGACCAGCCGGAGGAGGCGGACTCCGATGTGCTGCCGCTCTCGGACGGGCGGGTCCTCATCCGGCGGCGGGTGGGGGCCGACCGGCACACGTTCTCCCTGCTCTATCCGACCGGGCCCGGCACGGGTGAACTCCTCCTGGGCTCCCTCGACTGTCCGGAACCCACGCTCCTCCCGCCGCCCCCGGACGGCATGAGCGCCTGTGCCCTCCTCCCCGGTGAACGCTCCACCGCCGTCTGGCTGGTGGCGGGCGGCCGGTCGGGCCCGGAGCAGGTCGCGGAGGTTCCGGGTCGCTGTTCGGGCGGGGCCTGGCTGGACCGCGAGGGCCGGCTGCTCGCCCTGGACCGGCAGTTGCCGGGCGGCGGCCCCGTGAAGGCGGTCGTCCTGGACCTGGGGCGCGGTGGGGAGGTGTCCCCGCTGCTGCAGATCGCGCCGGGGAGCAACGACCGGTTGCTGCTCGCCGACGCCGACAGCGGCCTGTTGCTGGTCCTGTCGGACGCACCCGGCCAGGACCGGCTCGGCTGGGGCGTACTCGGCAGCTGTCTCCCGGTGCGGTTCCCGGAGTGCCTGCGCACACCGGACGGGACGCCGACACCGTTCGCCGTGCAGCCGGGGCAGATGCTGATGCCGGAGAGCTGCGCGGTGGCCCTGCGGATAGACGGTGCGGCGGGCAGCTGGGTGGGGCTGTGGCGTCCGGCGGGGCGTCGCCTGCACCAGTTCGCGGCACCCGCCGGGTGGCTGACCGGAAGCGGCTTCTGGACCCGGGAAGGCGTGCTGCACCTGCCGTACGCACAGGAGGGCGCCCCCTGCGCCGTGGCGGTACTGGAGGCTCCCGCCGACGAGCCGTACCCGGTCGTCAGGGGCGGAACGGACGCGTCCGGTGCCGCCCCGGCCCGGGGGGTGTGCACACCCGTCCCGCTGGGGCAGGCACCTCTGAGCGGGCGCACCCCGCCTGGGTAGGGTGTGGTCCGGGCTACGCAGCCGTTCCGCGCGGGCGCCGACGGTGACCGTGCCGGGGGGCGGCGGGGCTGCGACACCACACGTAAGCGATCGCAACGGGGAGACTTCCCACATGTCTGAAGCCCGAACCGACACGACCCGGACGCGCCCGCCGGAGGCGGACGCCGAACGGGCCGAAGCCGGCGGCTACGGAAAGCACCGAGGGGGCACGTCCGCGGAGAGCGTGACCGTGCAGCCGCACGGCCGTCACCGTCGTCCCTCCGAAGGGGGTGGCAGCGCGGCGGCGTGAGAGCCGCTCCGCACGAACACTGAGGGCCGCCGCAGCCACCTGGCCGCGGCGGCCCTCATGCCGTTGTGACGGGAAGGCTCCGGCAGCTCCGGATTCAGGCCTCCGGGGAACGCAGCGCCGAGGCGGGTTCCTTCCCCAGGCGGCCCTCCGCTCCGGTGCCGGGCCCTCCGGCCGCCCGTCCCCGAGCGCGGCCCGGCAGCCAGAGCAGCATCATCACCGCTCCGGCCACCAGCACCCCGGCGGACGTGCGGAAGGCCAGCGCGTATCCGGCCGTGATCTCCGCCGCGCCCGCGGAACCCCCGGTCCGGGCCGCCGCGACCGTGGAGAGCACGGCGAGGCCCAGCGCCCCGCCCATCGTGCGGGAGGTGTTGATCAGTCCGGAGACGAGTCCGGCGTCGCCGGGTGCCGCTCCGGAGGTGGCGAGGGCCGCCAGCGGGGTGGAGGCGAGTCCGGACCCGGCCATCATGAGGACGCCGGGGAGGCAGACCGCGGTGAGGTAGGAGCCGTGCACGCCCATGGTGGACTGCCAGCCGAAGCCGAGGGCGGCCACCAGGGTGCCGGCGACGGCCAGGGGCTTGGCGCCGGTGCGTGCCATGATCGCGGGCGCGGCCTTCGCGCCGACGAAGACGGCCACGGAGCTCGGTACGAGCGCGAATCCGGCTTCCAGCGGCGTGTATCCCAGGACGTTCTGGGCGTAGACGGTCATGAAGTACCACATGCAGAAGGTCGCCGAACCCAGCAGCAGCATCGACACGTTCGACGCCGAGACCGCCCGCACCCCGAGCACCCGCAGCGGCATCAGCGGGGCGGCGGTCCGAGCTTCCACCAGGACGAACACGCCGAGCAGGGCAAGGCCGCCCAGCAGGGGAACCAGGGTGGCGGCGGCGGTCCAGCCGGCGGCCTCGGTCTGCACGATGCCGTACGCCGTCGCGGCCAGGCCCGCCGTGACGAGCACCGCTCCCGGCAGGTCCACGCGGCGCCGGTCGCCCGCCCGGCCCTCGGCCAGCCAGACGGCCGCTCCGGCGAGGACCAGTACACCGATCGGCACGTTGATGAGCAGGACCCAGCGCCAGGACAGCAGGTCGGTGAGCACCCCGCCGATCAGCCCTCCGGCCGCTCCGCCGCCCGCGCCGACCGCCATCCAGGTGCCGATCGCCCTGGTCCGCGCGGGCCCTTCGGGGACGGCGGCGGTGAGGATCGTGAGCGTCGCCGGGGCCAGTACGGCGGCTCCGAGCCCCTGGCCCGCGCGGGCGGCGAGGAGCTGCCAGCCCTCCTGCGCGAACCCTCCGGCCAGGGAGGCCGCGGTGAAGAGGCCGAGCCCGGTCAGGAACATGCGCTTGCGGCCGTATATGTCGGCGGCCCGCCCGCCGAGCAGCATGAAGCCGGCGAAGGCGATCGAGTAGGCGTTGACGACCCACTGGAGTCCGGGTGCGCTCAGCCCCAGGTCGGTGCGCATGGACGGCAGCGCCACATTGACGACGGACACGTCGAGGACGACCAGGAACTGGCCGGTGCAGGCGGCCGCGACCACGGCCCATGTCCGGGTTCTCGGTCGGGCGGTGGGCCGTACGGGCGGGGAAGCGTCAACCATGCGTGTCATACTCGCAGGCCACCCGTGCCCCGTACATCCGTTTCCGGTCCCCCCTTCGGTCCCTTCAGGTCTCCACCCTCCGGCGTAGGACCTTTCGCCGACTGCCTTATTTTTGCGCCGCGTTCACCGGAATATCGCGGGCGTACGGAAGCGTTCACCATGCACACACTTGGCGGTCGGCGCTGCCTGTCGGCGTGCCCCCGCACACTCCGCCCCACGCGGTTCCCCGCACCACTGCCTGCCCCGGAGGCTCCACGTATGCAACGGACGACGAACGAACAGCAGGGCGCTCACCCGGCGCCCCCCGGCTCGCGCAAGGGCAGGGGCGGCGTCGTCCCCGTGCTCGCGTTCGCGGGGATCACCGTCGCGGTGATGCAGACCCTGCTCGTTCCCGTCATCAAGGACCTGCCGTCCCTGCTCTCCACCGACCCGGCGAACGCGACCTGGGTGATGACGGCCACCCTGCTGGCCGGGGCCGTCGCCACGCCGATCATGGGGCGGCTGGGCGATCTCTACGGGAAGCGGCGGATGCTGCTGGCCAGCCTCGCCGTGATGGTCGTCGGCTCGCTGATCTGTGCGTCCACCGGTGACCTCGTCGTCATGATCGTCGGCAGGGCGCTCCAGGGCTTCGCCATGGGAGCCATCCCGCTGGGGATCGGCATCATGCGCGATGTGCTGCCGGCCGAGAAGCTCGGCTCGGCGATGGCGCTGATGAGCTCGTCCATAGGGGTCGGCGGCGGACTCGCGCTGCCCGCCGCCGCGGTCGTCGCCCAGCACGCCGACTGGCACGCGCTCTTCCTCGGTTCGGCCGCGCTGGGCGTGCTGGCCATGACCCTGACGGCCCTCGTCGTGCCGGAGCCCCCGCTGCGCGCGCCGGGACGCTTCGACCACATCGGCGCGCTGGGGCTCGCCCTCGGCCTGGTCTGCCTGCTGCTGCCCGTGACCAAGGGCGGCGACTGGGGCTGGACCTCTCCCATGACGCTCGGCCTGATCGGCGCGTCGCTGCTGATCCTGGTGCTGTGGGGCCTGTTCGAGCTGCGTTCCCCCGCGCCGCTGGTCGATCTGCGGACCAGCGCCCGTCGTGAGGTGCTGCTCACCAACCTGGTCTCGATCATGGTCGGGGTGGCCTTCTACGCCGTCTCGCTGGTCCTGCCGCAGCTGCTCCAGCTGCCCGCGTCGACGGGTTACGGACTGGGGCAGTCCATGGTGGTGGCCGGGCTCTGCGTGGCACCGCTGGGCCTGACCATGATGTTCGTCGCCCCGTTGTACGCCCGGCTCTCCGCCCGTCGCGGCCCCAAGACCACGCTGATCCTGGGCATGCTCGTCATCGCCGTCGGGTACGGCGCGGGGCTCGGCCTGATGAGCGCCGCCTGGCAGACCGTGGTGATCGCGGTGGTGCTCGGGGCGGGCATCGGGCTCGCGTACTCCTCGCTGCCCGCCCTGATCATCGGGGCGGTCGACGCGTCCGAGACCGGCGCCGCCAACGGCCTGAACACGCTGATGCGTTCGATCGGCACCTCGCTGTCGAGTGCGGTGATCGGCATGGTGCTGGCCAACACCTCGGTACGGATGGGGTCGGTGGACGTCCCCACCATGGAGGGCTTCCGCACCTCGTTCATGATCGCCACCGGGGCGGTGCTGATCGGCCTCGTGCTGGCCTCGTTCCTCCCGGCACAGCGGAAGGAGCGCCCGGTGCTGCTGGCGAGCAGCGCAGGTGACGCGCTCGCCGCGGCGGGGTCCGCCCCGGCGGCGGTGGCGGTCAGTGCGCCGGGGAGTCGAACCTCGGCTCCGTAGCCAGCAGACCGGACACGTCGGTTCCGGCGGCGAGCTCCTGCGGCCGGGCTCCGCGCGTGAACAGCCGGGCGGCCCCGGCTCCCCGGACCTCTGCCGTGCCGTCCTGGACGCGGAGCCAGGACCCCTCGCGCAGCCCGAGCACGGGGACGTCGTTCTCCTCCAGGAATTCGGTGAGCCGCTCCTCACGGGTCTCGCCCTTGTGGGTGCTGGCCGGGTCCGGGTCCAGATAGTGCGGGTTGATCTGGAACGGGACCAGGCCCAGCGCGTCGAAGGACGGCGGCTGCACGATGGGCATGTCGTTGGAGGTCCGGAGGGTCGGCGCGGCCATGTTGGTGCCGGCGCTGGCCCCCATGTAGGGCAGCCCGTTCCGTGCGGCGTCCCGCACCGCGTCGCGCAGGCCGGTGCGGTAGAGCGCGTCGAGGAGCCGGAAGGAGTTGCCACCGCCGATGAACACGGCGTCCGAGGCGGCGAGTTCGGCGACGGGGTCGGCGCCCTCGTGGACTCCGCGCACGAGGATGCCGGACGGTTCCAGCGCGGCGCGGACACGTTCGGTGTACGCGTCATGGGCGGCCAGCGCGTACGGCACGAAGGCCAGCCGCGCGTTCGCCGGGAGGAACGCGGTGACGGTGTCCAGGGCGTGTTCCAGGTAACCGCAGCCGTACTGGGTGGAGTTGGAGAGCAGCAGCAGATTCACGGGGGGCTCCTCGTGCGTAGGGGCGGGGTGGGCGGTCGGACGGGGATCAGGCGGTACGAGGGCGGCCCGCGCGGGACTTCGGCCGCTGGGGCGGGTGGGTGAGACGCTGCTCCAGCAGGTGGGCCGCGTGGCGCAGCGCGTCGAGCCGGTCCTCGGGCGATCCCCCGAAGCGGTCCTCGCCTCCGCCGAGGCTGAGGCTGCCGTAGGGCTCACGCCTCAGGAACACCGGTACGGCGACGGTGGCGATGCCGGTGTCGTACTCGCCGACGGTCCACGCGTATCCCTGGGCCCGGACCTTCATGAACTCCTGCTCCAGCAGGTCCGGGTCGGTGACGGTCCGGTCCGTGAAGCGCGCCATGGGGCGGCCCCGGAAGAGTCGGTGGCGCTGGTCGTCCGGCAGATAGGCGTAGAACGACTTGCTGGTGGCCCCGGCGTGCGCCGGGTAGAGCTCGCCGACCAGCGGGTAGTAGCGCAGCGGCCCGGCCTCGCCTTCCTCGGCCGCCACGCACCGCATGTGGAAGCTGTCCGGCAGGCAGAACAGGACGGTGTCGCCGGTGGTCCGGCGGAGCTCCTCCAGCACCGGTGCGGCCAGCAGCTCCAGTGATCCCGAGCGCTCCCAGAGCCGGCCGAGTCGCAGCACGGCGGGGCCGATGCGGTAGCGGCGGGTGACCGGGTCGGAGACAAGGAACCCCCGGCCCGCGAGCGTGGCCAGCAGGCGCTGGGCGACCGAGGTGTCCCAGCCGAACTCCTCGGCGACCTCGGTGACACCCCAGTCGGGCCTGGTCCGCTCGAAGGCGAGCAGGACCAGGAGCGCCCGGTCGACGGTTTGCAGCGCCCCGGCGGGGGTCCGGCGGTCCGGATCGGAGTCGGCCATCAGCATCTCACCATTCAGACCTGAATTGCAGATAACGGGAAATCATTGCGTTCCACGGTAGCGGATCCCGAATGTTGCTCCAGCACCCCGCCCCGCGCTCCCCCGCAGGAGCGCCGGGCGGGTGTCCCGCACCGGAGAAAGGCCCCCCATGCTCAAGTACGTGATGGACATCGTCGAGCTGCTGGACGACCCGCAGGTCGACGGCACCTCCGTCGTCGGATACCTCGACTCCGTCGCCGGGCCCGCGGGCTCGTCCGCCGAGGTCACGACCGTCACCGGCGACCGGGGGGCGACGGACTTCGTGCTCGTCCGCATCCCGGGCTCCCGGGGGCGCACCTCGGGCGGCAGCGCACGGACCCTCGGCGTGGTCGGCCGGCTCGGCGGCGTCGGCGCCCGCCCCGAGGTGACCGGACTCGTGTCCGACGCCGACGGCGCGGCCTCGGCGCTCGCCACGGCCGCCAAGCTGCTGGACATGCGGCGCCGGGGCGACGTACTCCCCGGCGATGTGATCATCGCCACGCACATCTGCCCGAACGCACCGACCGAGCCGCACGACCCGGTGCCGTTCATGGGGTCCCCGGTGGACATCGCCACGATGAACCGGCACGAGGTGACCGGGGAGATGGAGGCCGTGCTCTCCATCGACACCACCAAGGGCAACCGGATCATCAACCACAAGGGCCTGGCCCTCTCGCCCACCGTCAAGGAGGGCTGGGTGCTCCGGGTCTCCGAGCAGCTCGGCGATCTGCTCGCCGTGGTGACCGGTGAGCCGTTGGTCACGTATCCCGTGACCACGCAGGACATCACCCCGTACGGTAACGGTGCACATCACATCAATTCGATCCTGCAGCCCTCCACCGCGACCGCCGCTCCGGTCGTCGGTCTCGCGGTCACCTCGGCCGCCGCGGTGCCTGGCTGTCAGACGGGCGCGAGTCACGAGACGGACATCGCGTCCGCCGCCCGGTACGCCGTGGAGGTCGCCAAGGCCTTCGGCGCCGGAACCCTGGACTTCCACGACGCGGTGGAGTTCGACAACCTCGTCAACCGCTACGGGTCTCTCGCTCACCTGCAGACCTTCGGCCGCACCACCCAGGAGTCCTGATGGCATCCGACAACCGGGCCGTCGCCACGGCCCCCGAGACCAAGGCCATCGGCAGCGACGACTACTCGCTCTCCCGGGTGCCGCGCGACAAGCGCTTCGGTTTCTGGTCGATGCTGCTGCAATGGCTGGCCCAGTCCGGGTCGATCTCCCAGTTCACGCTCGGCGCCACCATCGGCGTGGGGATGACCTTCGGGGACGCGTTCCTCGCCTTCACGCTCGGCGCGGTGATCCTGGAGATCGTGATCTTCGCGATCGGCATGGCGGGGATGCGCGAGGGCCTGGCGACTCCGATGCTGACCCGCTGGGTGGGCTTCGGCAGAAACGGTTCAGCACTGGTCAGCTTCGTCATCGCGGTCAGCCTGGTCGGCTGGTTCGGCGTCCAGAACACGATCTTCGGCGACAGCGTCTCGGCGCTCGTCGGCGGCCCGTCCTGGATGTGGTGCGTGGTCGCGGGCATCGCCATCACCGGCCTGGTGATCTTCGGCTTCCGCTACATGGCCCTCTTCGCGAAGATCGTCACCCCGCTCTTCTTCGGCATGGTCGCCTGGTCGGTGATCACCACACTGAACGACCACTCGATCAGCGAACTGATCAGCTCACCGCCGCCCGGTGAGACGATCCCGCTGGCGGTGGCCGCCACCGCGATCGCCGGCGGCTACATGACCGGCGCCATCGTCTCGCCCGAGATGACCCGCTACAACAGGAAGAGCTCGCACGTCTTCGTGCAGAGCGCCTCCTCGATGATCCTCTCCGAGTACATCGTCGGCATGGTCGGCGTGCTCCTCGGCCACCTGGTGAAGTCCAGCGAGGTCTCGCACATCGTGCTCTCCACCTCGGGCGCCTTCGGCGTGATCGTGGTCCTGATGTCCACCGCCAAGATCAACGACTGGAACCTGTACGGCTCCTCGCTCGGCGTCGTCAACTTCTTCCAGGTCGTCTTCGGCAAGCGGCTGCACCGCGGCGTCGTCACCGTCGCCCTCGGAGCCGCCGGCACGCTCCTCTCCGCGGTCGGCATCATGACCCACTTCACGGAGTTCCTCTCCCTGCTCGGCGTGATGATCCCGCCCATCGGCGGCATCATCGTCGCGGAGTACTGGGTCGTGAAGCGGATGCGGCGGCCCCTGGACGAGACGCGGGAGTCCGAGACGCTCCCGCGCACCTCACCCACCTGGGTGCCGATGTCCCTGGCCATCTGGCTCGCCGCGTTCTGCGTCGGCAAGTTCTACGACGGCGGCATCCCCGCCCTGAACTCGCTCGCCACCGCCTTCCTCCTGTACTGCGTGCTCGGCCTGCTGGGCTGGATCAGGCCGTACGGCACCTCCACCCTGGACGACGACGCGCAGGCCCCCGCAGCCGCCGCCCACGTCACCACCCCGGCAGGAGCAGCATGAGCATCGTCCCCGCGTCCGAGCAGGCCCAGGAAGAGGTCGTCGGTCTCTGCGCCGAACTGATCCGCTTCGACACCTCCAACCCCACCAGCGACGAGCGCGCCGCGGCGGACTGGGTGGTGGCCCGTCTCGCCGAGACCGGCATCGACTCCGTGTTGGTCGAGTCCGCCCCCGGCCGGGCCAACGTCATCGCGCGCATCGCGGGCGCCGACCCGTCCCGGGGTGCCCTGCTGGTGCACGGCCACCTCGACGTCGTACCCGCCGACGCCTCCGAGTGGCAGGTGCCGCCGTTCTCCGGCGAGATCCGCGACGGCTACCTGTGGGGGCGCGGCGCGATCGACATGAAGGACACCGTCGCGGTGATGCTGGCCACCGCCCGGCACTTCGCCCGGACCGGCACCCGGCCGGCCCGGGACCTGGTCCTCGCCTTCCTCGCCGACGAGGAGGCGGGCGGGAAGTTCGGCGCGCACTGGCTGGTCGAGCACCGCCCCGAGCTCTTCTCCGGGGTCACCGAGGCGATCGGGGAGGGCGGTGGTTTCTCCTTCGCCATCGACGACACGCGGCGGCTGTACCCGATCGAGAACGCCCAGCGCGGCATGGCGTGGATGGAGCTCACCGCCACCGGCCGGGCCGGCCACGGCTCCTCCCCCAACGACGAGAACGCCGTCACCGACCTCGCCGAGTCCCTCACCCGGATCGGCCGGGAGACCTTCCCGATCCGGCTGATCGAACCGGTCCGCGCCCTGCTGGAGGAGGCGGCGCGCCTCTACGGTGTGGAGTTCGACGAGGACGACATCGAGGGCACCCTGTCCCGGCTGGGGCCGGTGGCGGACTTCATGCAGGTGGTGCTGCGCAATTCCGCCAACCCCACGATGTTCACGGCGGGTTACCAGACCAACGTGATCCCCGGAAAGGCCACCGCCCGGGTCGACGGGCGCTTCCTGCCGGGCCACGAGCAGGAACTGATCGACACGATCGACCGGCTGCTGCTGCCCTCCGTCAGCCGCGAGTGGGTCAACCACGACATCGCGATGGAGACGACGTTCGACGGCCCGCTGGTCGAGGCGATGTGCGACGCGGTCCGCGCGGAGGACCCGGACGGCCACCCCGTCCCCTACTGCAACCCCGGCGGCACCGACGCCAAGGCGTTCACCCACCTGGGCATCCGCTGCTTCGGCTTCAAGGGGCTGAAGCTCCCGCACGACCTGGACTACGGCCGGCTCTTCCACGGCGTGGACGAACGCGTCCCGCTGGAGGGCCTGCGCTTCGGCGTCCGGGTCATGACCCGGCTCTGGCAGAGCTGCTGACCTGACCCGGCAGCCCTGCCAGGGGCCCCGACCCGGGCCCACCCCACCCGTACGCCCCCGCCGATCCGTATCGCGGGGGCGTACGGCACGATGGGACGCCGTCCGATCCACCGCCCCACCAGGAGGAACCCCGTGGCAGCCGAGTCCGCCGCCCGTCCGGAGCCGGAGGTCCTCGCGGCCTTCGAGGCCGCCAAGGGCTTCATGCCGGTCCACGAAGGGCTCGCCCTGTACGCCGCCGCCGTCGAGGCCGCCGCACTGGGGCTGCCGCTCCTCGAGGTCGGCACGTACTGCGGGCGTTCCGCGATCCTGCTGGCGGACGCCGCCCGGGCCGCCGGGGTGACGGCACTCACCGTCGACCACCACCGGGGCAGCGAGGAGCAGCAGCCGGGGTGGGAGTACCACGACCCGTCGGTGGTGGACCCGGAGATCGGCCTGATGGACACGCTGCCGGCCTTCCGGCGCACCCTGCACCGGGCGGGACTGGAGGAGCACGTGGTGGCGCTCGTCGGGCGGTCCCCGCAGGTCGCCGCCGTCTGGGGCGGAGCGCTCGGTCTGGTCTTCGTCGACGGCGGGCACACCGACGAGCACGCGAACGGCGACTACGAGGGCTGGGCCCCGAAGGTCGCCGACGGCGGCCTGCTGGTCATCCACGATGTGTTCCCGGACCCGGCGGACGGCGGCCAGGCACCGTACCGCATCCATCAACGCGCCCTGGCCTCAGGTGCGTTCACCGAGATCTCGGCGACGGACTCGTTGCGCGTGTTGCGGCGTACGGGGCCGGGGATCTGAGGGCCCCGGATAGCATCGCGACGTGCGCCACCACGAACTGCCTCCCCCCACACCGCGCACGGGCCGCCGCAGGCCCGTGTCCGTCGCAGTCGCCCTGGCCGGCGTCTGCCTGACCGCCGCCGGGTGCGCGGGTGACGGCGGACCGGAACCCGGCGCCGGACCGGAGACCGTGTCCCGGCCGGCGTCCCCCGCGCACTCCCCCACGCCCTCGGCCCGGCAGCCGTCGGCCTCCGCCGGGAGCCCGTCCACCGGGGCCACCTCGACGGCACCCCTGCCCCGGGGCCCGCTCACGGGCCGCACCGTGGTGATCGACCCCGGACACAACCCGGGCAACCGCGATCACACGCGGGAGATCAACAAGCAGGTGGACATCGGCACCGGGCACAAGGAGTGCGACACCACGGGCACGGCGACCGACGCGGGTTACGCGGAGGCCCGGTTCACCCTCGACGTCTCCCGCCGGCTGCGCACGCTGCTGGAGGAACAGGGCGCGAAGGTCGTCCTCACCCAGGACGGCGACCGTGCCTTCGGCCCGTGCGTCGACGAGCGGGCACGGATCGGCAACAAGGAGCGTGCCGACGCGGTGGTCTCGGTCCACGCGGACGGTTCCGCGGCCGGGAACCGCGGATTCCATGTCATTCTCCCCGCAGCGGTGGACGGTGGCGCCGCGGACACCGCGAGGATCGTTGCCCCTTCGCGTGAACTCGGCGTGCGGATCGCGGGGAATTTCGCACGGGTCACCGGTAGCGCCCCGTCCAATTACATCGGCGGCAACACCGCGCTGGACACCCGTGGTGATCTCGGCGGACTGAATCTGTCGACCGTGCCCAAAGTGTTCATCGAATGCGGCAATATGCGTGATCCGGAAGATGCCGCCCTGCTCACCGACGCAGAATGGCGCCAGAAGGCGGCGCTCGGCATCGCCGAGGGCATCGGCAGCTATCTGAAGAAGTAGTTCCCGCGCAGCCGGGTGGCGACAGGAACGACGTACGGGGCACCGCCGGTCGAGGTCCGGGCAGCACCACAACCCGCCCGGGCAGACGATAGATTCATCCGTACGATGGGGAGCCGCCCCCGAGCTTCGCGCCGTACCCGCCGTTCAGGCGGCATCGACGACCGCCCCGACGATACGACCGACTAAGGACCTTCACGTGAATATCCGCTCCCTCACTCGAGGCGACGGCGTGGTGATCGGAGCAGCGGTCGTGCTGTTCATCGCCTCTTTCCTCGACCTCTCCAGCCTCGACGCGAACGCCTGGGACTCGCTTTCCCTCCTGATGAGCATCTATCTGGCCGGCATCATCGGAGCCGCTCTGCTGATCGTCAGCCGTGCGATGCCGGGCCGCAAGGTGGCCGGCTTCGAACTCGGCCAGTTCGGCGCCGCGTTCACCGTGTACTCCCTGTGGACCATGTTCTGGACGATCATCGACGTCGGTGACGCGGGGGCCGGACTGATCCTCGGACTGCTGGCCACTCTCGTGCTGGCCGGCGGCGCCGTCGCCGCACCGCTGGTTCCCGCGCTGAAGGCCCCGCTCCTGAGCGCTCCGCGACCGGCCGTCGCGCAGCCGGCCTACGGGCAGCAGCCCAGCCAGGGTTACGGCTACCCCGGTGCCGCCCAGCAGCCCTTCGGCGCCCAGCCCGGTCAGCGCCAGCCGTACGGCGGCGGGCCGGAGCACCAGCAGGCGGCACAGCCGCATGCCTCGCAGGGCGGTGGCACTCCGGCACCGGCACCGGCCGCCGACTTCACGCCCTTCTGGTTCGCGGTGCCGGTGGCCCGCCCGCTGTACGGCGAGGACGGCGCCCCCAACCCGATCGCCGAACTCGCGCCCGGTACGTGGTACCTCGCGGTCGAGCAGCGTGGTCCCGGGCTCATCGCCCAGACGCAGGACGGCCGCCGCGGCGTCCTCCAGGACACCACGGGCATCCAGCGCGGCTGAGCCCGTCACGCCCGAGCGGCCCCCGCCCGTCCGGGCGGGGGCCGCTGTCGTATCCGTGGTGGGGACTGGGCCGAAAGACATCCGCTCCGCGCACCCCACGCGGCGCGCCACAGCCACCTCGAACGATTATCCGCCCAGTTCGGAGGTGGACGGGACCTTGTTCTTCACCTCGGCGCCCGCGCTCTTCCCGGCGTCCTTGATGTTGTTGATGACCCCCTCGAAGGCCCCGAAGTCGCCGGCTCCCGCGTCTCCCTTGCCCATCTTGGTGGCCAGGCCCTTGAGCGAGTCGATCCCGGCGGTCAGCGGCGCGACGGCCTTGGACAGGAGCGGGTCGCCCTTGGCGTTGTTCGCCGCGGCCTTGAGCCGGTTGTACGCGAAGGCACCCGCGGCGCCCGCCTTGACCATCGCGAAGGTCCGCCCGTCCGCGCCCTTCTTGAACTTTCCGGCCCGGTAGGGCTTCACGATCCACTGGTACGTCGCCCCTGCGGCCAGGCCCGCGTTGGCGACGAAACGCGCCTTGGCCCACTTCTGCTTCTGCGCCGACGTCGTGGGGCTCGGGCTCGCCGAGCTGCTGGCGGTCTGTGTGCCGTCGTCACCGCCGCAGGCGGTGGTCCCCGCCAGCACGGTGCAGGACAGCAGCAGTGCGACGAGGAGCCGGCGGAACGGTACGGGACGGGGCACGGCGGGCCTCCCTGGCCGGGGTTCACGGTGAGTGACGTGAGTCGGCACTCGTCGCCAGGCTCGCCCGTGCGCGAGCGGGCCGCCACCCGGCGCACGCCGTACGGGTTTCACTCTCGGTAAAGCGGTAACCCGGAGAGCATGTCTCCCAGAACAGGCACAGGAAGCAGTACCGCCGCACGCGTCATCGCCGTCGTCGCGGACATCATGGCCTTCATCATCATTCTGTGGATCGTGATGTACCTGCTCGACGCCAACCCGGGCAACGGCCTGGTCCAGTGGGTCCAGGACTCGGCACGCTGGCTCGCCGGCTGGTCGCACGACCTGTTCACCTTCGACGAGGCGTGGGCACGCGTCGTCACCGGGTACGGTCTGGCCGCCGCCGTCTACCTGTTGATCGGGCACGCCCTCGCGGGCCGGGTCCGCCGTCTCTGACGGACGCCTGTCACCGGCAGCAGTCCGGCTCCAGACCGGCCGGCAGCCGTTCGCCGCCGAAGACCGCGGTGGTCGCCTCGTCCCCGCCGAGCGCGGCCACCGCGAGCAGCAGCGATCCGGCGGTCCAGGTGGTGAGTTCCTCCGGCCACATGGCCGGCTCCCCCTCGAAGACGTAACCCGTCCAGTAGAGGCCGCCCTCGGCCCGCAGGTGCTGGATGGACTGCAGGATCTCCAGGGCGCGGTCCGACTCCCCGGTCACCCAGAGCGCCAGGGCCAGTTCGCAGCTCTCGCCGCCCGTCACCCAGGGGTTGGGCAGGACGCAGCGCACGCCGAGACCGGGCACGACGAAGTCGTCCCAGCCGGCCTCGATCCGCCGCGTCGCGTCGGGCCCGGTGACCGCTCCGCCGAGCACCGGGTAGTACCAGTCCATCGAGTAACGGCTCTTGTCCAGGAAGCGCTCGGGATGGCGACGGATCGCGTGGCCGAGCGCCCCGGCCGCCAACTCCCAGTCGGGCTGCGGTTCCTCGCGCTGTTCCGCCAGCGCCAGGGCGCAGCGCAGCGCCTGGTGGACGGAGGAGGAGCCGGTCAGCAGGGCGTCGGTGACGGGAGTGCCGTCGGCTTCGCGCTTCCAGCCGATCTGGCCGCCGGGCTGCTGGAGCCGCAGGACGAATTCGACGGCCGCGTAGACCGTCGGCCACATCCGGTCGGCGAAGGTGTCGTCGCCGGTGGCGAGGTAGTGGTGCCAGACGCCGACGGCCACGTAGGCGCAGAAGTTGGTCTCGCGGCTCAGGTCGGTCGGCCGCTCGGGGTCGCCGTCGTGGTACGCGGCGTACCAGGAGCCGTCGTCGTTCTGGTGGCGGGCCAGCCAGGCGTAGGCGCGGGCGGCGGCCCCGTGCTCCCCGGCCGCGTCCAGTGCCATGGCGGCCTCGGTGTGGTCCCACGGGTCGAGGTGGTGGCCGCGGAACCAGGGCAGCGCGCCGTCCTCGCGCTGCACGGCGAGCAGCGCGGCCACGGTCTCGGCGGCCTGTTCCGCGGTGAGGACGCCCGGCAGGACGAGGTGTTCGGTCCGCTCCGGCGTGCTCACGCCTCGGCCTTGGGCAGGTGCGGCTTGGTCGCGTACGCCACGAAACTCTTGCCGACGACCGGGTTGAGCAGCTGCTCGGTGACCCGGGTGGCCAGGGGCTTCTTCATGATGTCCCAGACCAGCAGCTTGTGGTAGGCCCGCACCGGGAGCGCCTTCTCGTTGTCCACGCCGAACGCGCACTTCAGCCACCAGTACGGGCTGTGCAGGGCGTGCGCGTGGTGGGTGCCGTACGGCTTGAGTCCGGCTTCCCGGATCTTGCGGAGGAGTTCGTCGGCCTTGTAGATCCGGATGTGGCCGCCCTCGACCTCGTGGTACGCGTCGGAGAGCGTCCAGCAAACCTTCTCCGGGCCGTAGCGGGGCACGGTGATCGCGATCCGGCCGCCGGGCTTCAGGACGCGGACCATCTCGGCGAGGACGCCCTTGTCGTCGGGGATGTGCTCCATGACCTCGGAGATGATCACGACGTCGAAGGACGCGTCGGGGAACGGCAGGTTCAGCGCGTCGCCCTCCATCGCGGTGGCGGTCGCGCCCGCGGGCGCCTCACCGGCCTCCTTCATCGCGGCGAACCACTTGGCGACCTCGCGGATCTCCTCGGCGTTCTGGTCCAGGGCCACCACCTGGGCGCCGCGCCGGTAGCACTCGAAGGCGTGCCGGCCGGCGCCGCAGCCCAGATCGAGCACCCGGTCGCCTGCGGCGAGCGGGAAGCGGGTGAAGTCGACGGTCAGCACGGGGGCCTGCCTTCGAGGTCGGAGGTACGGGTTCCGGGAGCCGGTGGAGCGGGGGCGCTCACCCGCGCGCCGCGCGGGCGGAGATCGACTGACGGTACAGCTCGACGGTACCGAGGGCGGCCCTGGCCCAGGTGAATCTGCCCAGCACCCGGGCGCGGCCGGCCTCGCCGAGGCGGGCGCGCAGTTCACGGTCGCCGAGCAGCCGGCCGAGCGCCGCGGCCAGGGCCCCCGCGTCTCCGGGCGGCACGGCGAGGCACGTCTCGCCGTCGGGCCCCGCTACCTCGGGGATGGCGCCGCCGGTGGTCGCCACCAGCGGGGTTCCGGTGGCCATGGCCTCGGCGGCGGGGAGCGAGAAGCCCTCGTACAGCGAGGGGACGCAGGAGACCTGTGCGCTGCGGACCAGGTCGACGAGTTCGGCGTCGCTGATGCCCTTGACGAACTCCACGGCGTCCTGGAGTCCGAAGCGCTCGATGGTCTGGGCGACGGGGCCGCGCTCGGCTCGCTTGCCCACCACGACGAGGTGCGCGGCCGGGTTCTCGGCGCGGAGCTTGGCGAGGGCCTCCACGAGGTGGACCAGGCCCTTGAGCGGGACGTCGGCGCTGGAGGTGGTCACGATCCGGCCGGGGACCTCGGCGACCGAGGGGTCGGGCGACCAGAGGTCGGTGTCGGCCCCGATGTGCACGACGCTGATGCGGTCCCGGCGCACTCCGAGGTGCTCGACGATCTCCTGCTGCGACGATCCCGAGACGGTGAGGACGGAGGGCAGTCGGCGGGCGACGCGCTTCTGCATGCGGGTGAAGCCGTACCAGCGGCGTACGGAGAGTCGCCGGCGCGCCGACTCGGCGGCGTCCAGGTCCAGTCGGCGGTCGACCGTGATGGGGTGGTGGATCGTGGTGACGAGGGGTGCGCCGAGTTCCCCGAGCAGGCCGTAGCCGAGCGTCTGGTTGTCGTGCACGACGTCGAAGTCACCACGCCTGGCGAGGAGGTGACGCCGCGCCCGAAGGCTGAAGGTGAGCGGCTCCGGGAAGCCGCCGGTCCACATGGTGGCGACCTCGGCGAGGTCGATCCAGTCGCGGTACTCACCACGCCCCGGGGTGCGGAACGGGTCGGGCTGGCGGTAGAGGTCGAGGCTCGGCAGCTCGGTGAGCGGGACGCCCTCGTCGAGTACGGGGTAGGGCTGGGCGCCGATCACCTCGACGCTGTGGCCGAGCCGGGCCAGCTCCCGGCCGAGGTGGCGGACGTAGACGCCCTGGCCGCCGCAGAAGGGATTGCCCTTGTAGGTCAGGAGCGCGATGCGCAACGGACGGTCGCTGTCGGCGCCGCCCGCGCCGCCGCCCGCGAAGGGGCCCGACTCTATGGCCTCAGCGGTCACACTCGGCCCCCTTCTCACTGCGTTTTCGCCGGAGCGTAACCGGTCGCGCTAATCTAGAACAAGTTTCAGACTCGTTCGTTCAACCGCACCGAATCTACCGGCAGGTAGCGTCGGCGTGAGGGCCGGATCAGGTGATTCGCGCCACGGCGGACCCCCTGGCATGCTGTGCGCGCTCGCGAACCGGGGCCCGGCCGGACGGGGAACCGGTTCTCCCTTTGTGGATGGGGACACATGACAGCGGTATCCAGGCCGGCGACGCCTCCCCTGACGGAACGCCAGGAAGCCCGCCGCCGCGGCATTCTGCGGGCCGGTGCCCAGCTCGCCGGGCGGGGCGGCTTCGAGGCGGTGCAGATGCGTGAGGTGGCGGATGCCGCCGGGGTCGCCCTGGGCACCCTGTACCGCTACTTCCCGTCCAAGATCCATCTGCTGGTCGCGGTGATGCAGGACCAGCTCCAGCGTCTGCACGACACGCTCCGCCGGCAGCCGCCCTCGGGCGAGGACGCCGCCCGGCGGGTCGCCGACACGCTGATGCTGGCCTTCCTGGCGCTCCAGCGCGATCCGCACCTGGCGGACGCCATGGTGCGGGCGCTGACCTTCGCCGACCGGGGGGTGAGCCCCGAGGTGGACGCCGTGTCCCGGCTGACGACGACGATCGTCCTGGACGCGATGGGGGTCGACGAACCCACGCCGGAACAGTTGTCCGTGGTCCGCGTCATCGAGCACACCTGGCACTCGGCGCTGATCACCTGGCTGTCGGGCCGGGAGTCGATCGCTCAGGTGAAGGGCGACATCGAGACGGTGTGCGGGCTGATCGACCTGCCGGAGGAGCGGGGTCAGGATCAGGCCTGGTCCTCGTAGTCGCGCTTGATCCGCGCGGGCAGCCGGCAGCCGTCCTCGACCGCGGTGAGGGACACCGTCCGCCCCGCCCCGGAGCCCCCGGCGGCGTGCCGGGCGTACAGCTTCCAGCCGCGCTTGGCGAGGGTGCGGTAGGTGACCTGGTGTTCGGCATGGCTGGAGACGATCTCCCAGTCGTGCTGCCTCAGCCGCAGCACCGTCGCCTCGAAGACGCCGTCGGCGTCCGCCTCCGGCGCCTCGGCCGTCCAGGGCGCGACGCACTGCCGCCAGTCGCCCTTCGGCAGTCCGGCGGTGGAGGTGTCACCGGGTGGGAGCCCTCCGGCCCGGGCGAAGCCGGCTATCTCCTCGGCGACCGTCCGTGCGGTGAACGGCGGTGTCGGGTCCGGTGAGGGTGCGGGGGCGCTCGCGTGCTCCCCCATGAGGCCGCAGCCCGTCGTCACCGTCATGAATCCGGCCGCCACGGCGACGGCGGCAGCCGCCGTGCCCCTTCTGGTTCCGCGCACTGAATGCTTCCCGCTCCGGTCGTCACGTTCCCACGGGCACGCGCCCGTGTGGCCCCCGCCGGAGTTTCGCACGGGCCCTGACCTGCTGGGAAGGCCCGTGCCCCGGAGCGTGCGGCTGTCCGCCCGGAGGGGGTCCCGGGTGCCCCGGTAGAGTGGGCGGGGTCGTCATCCTGCCCGTACAGGCGGAAGCCGGTGCGAATCCGGCGCCGACCCGACCCCTACGCGCTCAGCTCGAGCAGGGGAAGACCCCATTCGAGAGGCCCAGCCCGCCATGTCCGTACGCCGCCGCGCGGCAGTGCTCGCGCTCACCGCCGCGCTCTGTGGGACGGCCGCCCCGGTGGCGGCCGCCGCGCCGAGTCCGTCCCCTTCCACGCCGGACCTTCCCGAGGGGCTGTACGGAAGCAAGGACCCGACGTACGACGGTGTGTGGCGCCAGTCGCTGGCCTTCCTCGCCCAGAAGATCGAGCTGGTCACGCCCGCCACGCGGTCGGTGGACTGGCTCGTCGGCCAGCAGTGCGACAGCGGGGCCTTCGCCTCGTACCGCGACGCGTCCAGGCCCTGCGACGCCGAGACGATCGCGGACACCAACGCCACGGCGGCCGCCGTCCAGGCCATGGTCGAACTGGCGGTGCACCGCGAGGTCGTGGACAACGGGGTCAGCTGGCTGAAGTCCGTACAGAACGAGGACGGCGGCTGGGGCTACAACCCGGGCAGCCCGAGCGACGCCAACTCCACCGGTGTCGTGACCGGGGCACTGGCGCGGGCGGGCGTGCCGCTCGCCGAGGTCACCACGGCCGACGGCAGGACCCCGTACACGGCGCTGCAGACCTTCGCGCTGCCCTGCGGGGGCGAGGACGGCGGGGCGTTCGCCTACCAGCCGGACAAGGACGGCAAGCTCGCCGCCAACGCGGACGCCACGGCGGCCGCGGTCATCGGCGCGATGGGCAAGGGCATGGCCGCGGGGAACTACAACGCGGCGAAGGCCCCCGTCTGCCACGAGGGCGCCGGCCTCACCCCGGAGCAGTCCGCGCAGAACGGCGCCTCCTACCTGGCGAAGGCCCTCGGCGGGTCGGGTCATCTGGACCTGCCGCCGATGCCGGGCGCCGAGGAGTCCGACCCGCAGCCGGACTTCGGGAACACGGCGGACGCGGTCGTGGCACTCGCGGCGTCCGGCCACAAGGACAAGGCCGCCGACGCGGTCGCGTATCTGGAGAAGCACGCGCTGGGCTGGGCGAAGGAGGGCGGCCCCGCCGCCACCGCCCAGCTGGTGCTCGCCGCCCACGCGACGGGCACCGACGCCCGTGACTTCGGCGGTACCGACCTCGTCAGGCAGCTCAACGCGACGGGCCCGGCGCCCGCCGCCACCGCCGTGCCCTCGCCCACCGCGACGGCGCCCGGGAAACCCGCGGACACGAGCAGCGACGACGAGGGGCTCGGCCTCTGGTGGATCATCGGCATCGGTCTCGCCTTCGGCGCGGGCGTCGGCTTCCTGCTCAGCGGGCGCCGGAAGAACCAGCAGCCGTGAGGCGCCCGCCGGTCCGCGTGGCGCTGCTCCTCCTCGTCGGCGCCGCCCTGGTGGTGTTGGGCGCGGGGAGCGCGCAGGCGGCCGGCTACCGCTACTGGTCGTTCTGGGAGGGTGACGGCGGTAAGGGCTGGACCTACGCCACCCAGGGGCCTTCCGTCGTACGGCCGGACGACGGCGCGGTGCAGGGTTTCCGCTTCTCCGTGAGCGACGACTCCCAGGACTCGGCGCAGCCGCGCCGCGCACCGGACTTCGGGGCCGTCTGCGCGGGCACCCCCGCGGAGGACGGGCGCAAGCGGATCGCGCTGGTCATCGACCCCGGCACGGCGGCGGACGCGCCGGACGGCGAGAAGCCGCCCCCGCTGCGCACCGCCTGCGCCCGGGTCGCGCCGGACGCGAGCGCGGCGGACGCCCTCGCCGCGGTGGCGAAGCCGCTGCGGTACGACAGCTCCGCGATGCTCTGCGCGATCACGGGCTACCCGCGCTCGGGCTGCGGTGAAGAGACCGGCGCGGACTCCGGTGCCGCCGACCCCGACGCCGCGGAGACCGGCGGTCCGGCGACGGCGCCGACCGCCGGCGCCCCCGACGGGAACGGCGACGGCGGCGGCCCGTCGGCCGGTGTCCTCACCGGCGTGGGCGCGGTGCTCGTCCTGGGTGTCGCGGCGGTGCTGCGGGCCCGCCGCCGCCGATGACCCGCTCGTCCGGTACGGCCCGGCTCCACCCTGCCCTGCGCGCCCCCGAAGCCACCCGCGCCAACGCCCTGCCGGCCGGGGCCTGGTGGCTGTGGGCGCTCGGACTCGCGGCCGCCGCCTCCCGTACGACCAACCCGCTGCTCCTCGGGCTGCTGGTGGGAGTGGCCGGCTACGTGGTCGCGGCGCGCCGTACGGACGCGCCGTGGGCCCGTTCGTACGGGGCGTTCGTCAGGATCGGGCTGTTCGTCGTCGCCGTGCGGCTGGTGTTCTCCGTCGTCCTCGGCTCCTCCGTCCCCGGTGCCCACACCCTGTTCACGCTGCCCGGGGTGCCGATGCCCGACTGGGCGCAGGGGATCAGGATCGGCGGCCGGGTCACGGCCGAGCAGCTGGTCTTCGCGCTGTACGAGGGCGCGAAGCTGGCCACCCTCCTGATCTGCGTCGGCGCGGCGAACTCGCTGGCCAGTCCGGCCCGGCTGCTGAAGTCCCTGCCGGGCGCCCTGTACGAGGTGGGAGTCGCCGTCGTCGTCGCGATGACGTTCGCGCCGAACATGGTCGCGGACGTGGCGCGGCTGCGGACGGCCCGCAGGCTGCGCGGCCGGCCGACCGGCGGGGTCCGGGCGGTGCTCCAGATCGGGCTGCCCGTGCTGGAGGGCGCGCTGGAGCGCTCGGTGGCCGTCGCGGCGTCGATGGACGCACGGGGGTACGGGCGTACCGCGCAGGTTCCGACCGCAGTCCGCCGCACCACTCATGTGCTCACCCTGGGCGGGCTGCTGGGCGTGTGCGCGGGGACGTACGGGCTGCTGTCCGCGCAGGGCGCGGTGCACGGGCTGCCCCTGCTGCTGGCCGGGCTGGCCGTGGCGATGGCCGGGCTCGGGCTCGGCGGGCGCCGCTCGGTCCGTACCCGCTACCGGCCGGACCGCTGGGGCGTACGGGCCTGGCTCGTCGCCACCTCGGGCGCGGCCGTCGCGGCCGCGATGATCTGGGCGGGCGCCGCCGGCCCGGAGGCCCTGCACCCCGGCGTCGTACCGCTGACCGCCCCCGTACTGCCGCTGTGGCCGGCCGCCGCCGTGCTGGTCGGGCTGATGCCCGCCGTGGTGGCGCCGCTGCCCGCTTCCCCCTCGGACTCCAAGGAGCACGTCGCATGATCCGGTTCGAGCAGGTCTCGGTGCGGTACGAGGGCGCCGAGCGCCCCACTCTGTCCGGGGTCGACCTCACGATCCCGGAGGGCGAGCTGGTGCTGGTCGTCGGCCCGTCCGGGGTCGGCAAGTCGACCCTGCTGAGCGCGGTGTCCGGCCTCGTGCCGCACTTCACCGGCGGCGTGCTCACCGGCCGGGTCACGGTGGACGGCCGTGACACCCGCACCCACAAGCCGCGCGAGCTCGCCGACCTGGTCGGCACCGTGGGCCAGGACCCGCTCGCCCACTTCGTGACGGACACCGTCGAGGACGAGCTGGCGTACGGCATGGAGTCGCTGGGCCTCGCCCCGGACGTGATGCGGCGCCGGGTCGAGGAGACGCTGGACCTGCTGGGCCTCGCCGAGCTGCGTGACCGGCCGATCGCCACGCTCTCCGGTGGACAGCGGCAGCGCGTCGCGATCGGCTCGGTCCTCACCCCCCATCCCAGGGTGCTGGTCCTGGACGAGCCGACGTCCGCCCTGGACCCGGCGGCGGCCGAGGACGTCCTGGCGGTCCTCCAGCGGCTGGTGGACGACCTCGGTACGACGGTACTGATGGCCGAACACCGGCTGGAACGTGTGGTGCAGTACGCCGACCAGGTCCTCCTGCTGCCCGCGCCCGGCGCCGCCCCGGTGCTGGGCGCGCCCGCCGACGTCATGGCGGTCTCGCCCGTCCGGCCGCCGGTGGTGGCCCTGGGCCGGCTGGTGGGCTGGGATCCGCTGCCCCTGTCGGTGCGCGACGCCCGTCGCCGGGCGGGCGGCCTGCGGGAACGGCTGGCCGGTGTGGAACCGCCGGAGCGGGCTGCCCCGACGGGTCCCGCCGTCGACCCGCTGCCCGCCGAGGCCCCCGCCCGCCCCGGCCTCCTGGGCCGGCTGTTCGGCCGTCGTCCCGACGCGGCCCCGGCCGCGCCCCCGGTCCTGGACGCCGTCACCCGGGTCGAGGGGCTCGGGGTGCGGCACGGGCGGGTCCAGGCGCTGCGCGGGGTGACGCTGTCCGTCGCACCCGGCGAGACGGTGGCGTTGATGGGCCGCAACGGCGCGGGCAAGTCGACCCTGCTGGCGACGCTGGCCGGGATGACAGGACCGACCACCGGTACGGTCCTCGTCGGCGGGCTGCCCCCGTCCCGTACGGCGCCGCGCACCATGGCGCGCCGGGTCGGACTCGTACCGCAGGAGCCCCGCGACCTGCTCTACGCGGACACCGTCGCCGCCGAGTGCGCGGCGGCGGACTCCGACGCGGGCGCGCCCACGGGCAGTTGCCGGGCCCTGGTCTCCGAGCTGCTGCCCGGTGTGCCGGACGACACCCACCCCCGTGACCTGTCCGAGGGACAGCGGCTCGCCCTCGCCCTCGCCGTGGTGCTGACCGCCCGGCCCCCGCTCCTCCTCCTGGACGAGCCGACGCGCGGCCTGGACTACGCGGCGAAGGCCCGGCTCGTCGGTGTACTGCGGAGACTGGCCTCGGAGGGGCACTCCATCGTCCTGGCCACGCACGACGTGGAGCTGACGGCGGAGCTGGCCGACCGGGTGGTCATCCTCGCCGACGGCGAGGCCGTCGCCGACGGGCCGACCCGGCAGGTCGTGGTCTCCTCCCCCGCGTTCGCCCCGCAGACGTCGAAGATCCTCGCGCCGCGTGAGTGGCTGACGGTGTCGCAGGTGCGGACGGCGCTGGAGGGTCTCGCATGACGGCGGCACCCGTCCGCCCGGTACGGCTCGGGCCCCGTGCCGCCGCCGCGCTCGTCCTGGTCAGCGCGGTCGGGGTGATGGCCTTCGGCTGGCCGCTGCTCGCGGACGGCGGCTCCGGTGTCGCCGCCCACTCCGAGGGCGCGCCGTGGCTCTTCGCCGCGCTGCTCGTCCTGCTCGTCGGTGTGGTCCTCGCGACGGTCGCGGACGGAGGGCTGGACGCGAAGTCGGTCGCGATGCTCGGTGTCCTCGCGGCGGTGGGCGCCGCGCTGCGCCCCCTGGGCGCGGGGACGGCGGGCCTGGAACCCATGTTCTTCCTGATGGTGTTGAGCGGCCGGGTCCTGGGGCCCGGCTTCGCCTTCGTGCTCGGCTCGGTGACGTTGTTCGCGTCCGCCCTGCTCACCGGAGGGGTGGGGCCGTGGATGCCCTTCCAGATGCTGTCGATGAGCTGGTTCGCGATGGGCGCGGGCCTGCTGCCCGGTCCGGAGCGGCTGCGCGGCCGGGGCGAGGTGCTGATGCTCGCGGCGTACGGATGCGTGGCGGCGTTCGCGTACGGCACGATGATGAACCTGCAGGGCTGGACACTCGTGGCGGGGCTCGGCTCCGGGATCTCCTTCGTCGCGGGCGACCCGCTGCACGAGAACCTGGCCCGTTTCCTCGCCTACTGCACCGCCACCTCGCTCGGCTGGGACCTGGGCCGCGCCGTCCTCACCGTGGTGCTGACGGTGACCGTCGGCCCCACACTGCTGCGGGCCCTGCGCCGGGCCACCCGCCGCGCCGCGTTCGACGCGCGGGCGGCCTTCGAGGCCCCCGGGGGCTGATCAGCCGGCCGGCGCGTGCTGCGCGGCGAGCCTGACGTGGGCGTTCCGGGCGCCGTATCCGTCGTATCCGCCGTCGCGCTCGACGAGTTCGAAGAAGACGCGGCCGGCCGTCACCGTGTAGCAGTGCCGGAACTCCCCTTTCTCGTCGCGGTCGTGGAGGATGCCGAGTTCGCGGTAGGTCTCCAGCTCGCCCGGGGCGAACGTGTGGCGCGCGGCCAGGTCGTCGTAGTAGTTGGCGGGGACGGGCAGCAGCCGGGCGCCGGCCGCGCGGGCGCGGCGGACGGTGGTGACGAGGTCGTCGGTGGCCAGGGCCACGTGCTGGGGGCGCCCGCCGCGGGCCGGGTCCTGGGCGGGCGACGCCCCCACACCCAGGGCGATGCGCACGGTGCCGTCCTCGTTGCTGGCGGCGCGGCTGCGGAGCAGGCCGTAAGGGTCGGCGAGGTCGACGCTCGCGTGCGGACGCAGACCGAGCACACCGCGGTGGAAGAGGGTCGCCTCGTCGAATTGGTGCCAGGGCTGGGTCAGCGCGACATGGTCGATACGGGTGATCCCGAAGGGGTCGGGGGTGTGCGGGGCGGGCGCGAAGTCACCGGTCCACCCGGTGTCCCCGGCGCGCTCGGTGACGCAGAAGAAGAACGCGGTGCCGTCGGGCGCGGCCACCGCGTCCAGCGGGGCGTCACCCGGGGCGCGGCGCCGGGGGAGGACGGGCGCGAGCAGCGCTTCGGCCCGCGCGGAGGCACCCGCCGGGTCGGGGCTCTCCAGGCCCACCGCGGTGAGCACGGGTTCGGTCCCGTGGCCGCGGGTGTCGGTGTTGAGCAGGATGCGGGCCTCGCCCTGTTCCCAGAGGTCCACGGGCTTCCCGGAGTGCCTGGCCGTACGGGAGAAGCCCAGCGCCGTCAGCAGGGGCGCGATCCTGGCCGGGTCGGCCGTGGCGATCTCGACGAAGGAGAACCCGGTGGGAACGACCGGCGCCGGGGGCGTGGTCAGCCCCGCCGCCTCCTGGAGCAGGGTCAGCGAACGCCGGGCGTCGACCGCGGTGCGGCCGGCGTCCGCCTGGCGGAAGACGTCGTTGAACACCTCCAGCGAGAGGGGCCCTGCGTATCCGGCGCGTACGGCGGCCCGCACCAGCCCGGTGACGTCGAGGTCGCCCTGGCCGGGGAAGCAGCGGTGGTGACGGCTCCACTGCAGCACGTCCAGGGCCATCTGCGGGGCGTCGGCGAGTTGCAGGAAGAAGATCTTGTCGCCGGGGACCGCCTCGATCCCCGTGATGTCGGAGCCCCTGGCCAGGATGTGGAAGCTGTCCAGACAGATCCCGAGCGCGGGGTGGTCCGCGGCCTCGACGACGCGCCAGGCGTGCTCGTACGTGCTGACGTGGCGGCCCCACGCCAGCGCCTCGTAGGCGACCCGGATGCCGTGCTCCTGCGCGAGGTCCGCGAGTCGGCGCAGCTGCTCGGCGGCGAGGGCGTCGTCGTCGACGGCGTACGGCGACACGCTGGAGCAGACCAGGACGGTGTCGGCGCCGAGCCGCCGCATCAGGCGGAACTTGTGCTCCGCGCGCCGCAGGTTGCGGGCGAACTCGTCGGCCGGCACGGCCTCGATGTCACGCATCGGCTGGAAGAGGTCGATCGTCAGACCGAGGTCGGCCGTCCGGTCCCTGATCTCCTCCGGGCCGAGCGGGCTTCCGATCAGGTCGTTCTCGAAGATCTCGACGCCGTCGAAGCCCGCGCGCGCCGCCGCGGTCAGTTTCTCGGTGAGCGTTCCGCTGAGCGAGACGGTGGCGATGGACGTACGCATGTCGGTCCTCCTGCGGGCTTCGGTACGGCTGCGGTGCCTCCGCGCTCCGGTTCTTCAGTGCGCGGACGTGAGATCGGCGATGTCGGCGAGCATGCGCGCGGTGTCGGGTTCACGGCCGGTGAAGAGCCGGAACGAGTCGGCGGCCTGGTACGCCGCCATGCCTCCGCCGTCGAGGGTGGGGCAGCCGAGCGCGCGGGCGGTGCGCACGAGGGTGGTCTCCAGCGGCCGGTAGACGACCTCGGCGACCCACAGCCCGGGGTGCAGCAGCTCCGCGGGGAGCGGGAGCCCCGGGTGGGCGGCCATCCCCACGGGTGTGGCGTTGACCAGGCCGTCGGCGCCCTCCGTCCGTGCGGCGATGTCCAGGAGGTCCGCGGAGGTGGCCCGGCCGGGGCCGAAGTGGGCGTTCAGGGAGTCCGCGAGGGCCGCCGCCCTGCCCGGCAGTGCGTCCAGCACGGTGAGCCGGCCGGCGCCGAGGGCGAGGAGTGCGTGGGCGACGGCGGCCCCGGCCCCGCCCGCCCCCAGCTGCACGACCCGCTCCAGCGGCGCGTCGGGCAGGCCACGCGCGAAGGAGGCGGCGAAGCCGGTCGCGTCGGTGTTGTGGCCGATCGCGCGATCGCCGTCGAAGACCACGGTGTTGACCGCGCCGAGCGCCTCCGCCTGCGGTGAGAGCGCATCGAGGCCGGCGAGGACCTGCTGCTTGCAGGGGTGGGTGACGTTGAGGCCGTCGTAGCCCATGTCCCGGGCGGAGCGGACGAGTTCACCGGTCCTCTCCGGCGGGACGCCGAGCGTGCCGATGTCGATGAGTCGGTAGAGGTAGCGCAGCCCCTGCCGGTCCGCCTCGCGTTCGTGGAGCGCGGGGCTGAGCGAGGGGCCGATGCCCGAGCCGATGAGGCCGATGAGATAGGAGTCCGGGCTCACCGGTCGTCCTCCAGGAGCTGGGCGAGATGGGTGAGCGCCAGGACGTATCCGTGGGCGCCCGCCCCGCAGATGACGGTGTCGGCGACGGCCGAGACGTGGCTGTGGTGGCGGAAGGTCTCCCTCCGGTGGATGTTCGAGAGATGGACCTCCACGACGGGCAGCTCCACGGCGGCGAGCGCGTCCCGCACCGCGACCGAGGTGTGGCTGCACCCGGCGGGATTGATCACGATGCCGCGGTGTGCGGTGCGGGCTTCGTGGACGGCGTCGATGAGCACGCCCTCGTGGTTGCTCTGCCGACAGTCGGCCCGCAGTCCGTGGGCCGCCGCGGTGCTCCGGCAGAGCGCGTCGATGCCCGCCAGGGTGTCCTTGCCGTACACCTCGGGCTCGCGCAGGCCGAGCAGGTTGAGATTGGGCCCGTTCAGCACCAGGACGGGAATGCCCGGGGACGGGGCAGGGGGGTTCGGCATCGCTCACTTCCCGTTGACGTGACGGTTTAATGTACGGACTGGTTAGTTAGTCATACCCAAAGAAGACCGTCTACGGAAGCCCCCGGGCCGCATCGGCCGCAGCGTGCGGCGGCACTAAAATCGCGAGCACGCACCGCCTGCCGCGAAGGATCCGGATGACCAGCACCGAAGGACCCGCCCAGCCCGTCGCGCGGACCCGTGACGCGGCGCGCACCAAGGCCGAGATCCTCGCCGTGGCGACGCGGGAGTTCGCCCGCCTCGGCTACACGGGCGCCCGGGTCGACGAGATCGCCGCCAGCACCCGCACCACGAAGCGGATGATCTATTACTACTTCGGCGGCAAGGAGCAGCTGTTCACCGCGGTCCTGGAGCGGGCGTACACCAGGATCCGGGAGGCCGAACAACTGCTGGACGTCGAGCACCTCGACCCCGTGGCGGCGGTCCGCCGGCTGGCCGAGGTGACGTTCGACCACCACGAGGAACACCCGGACTTCATCCGCCTGGTCAGCATCGAGAACATCCACGAGGCCGAACACATTGCCGCTTCCGCCGAGTTGAGCCGTATCGGGTCACCGGCGATCGAGGTCCTGCGGCGCATCCTCGACACGGGGCGGGCGTCGGGGCTGTTCACGGCGGACGTCGACGCCGTGGATCTGCACGCGATGATCAGCTCGTTCTGCTTCTTCCGCATAGCGAACAGGCACACCTTCGGCGCGCTCTTCGGCCGCGACCTGGTGGACCCCGGCCGGCGCGAGCACTACCGGACGATGCTCGGCGACATGATCATCGCGTACCTCACGGCCGACCGGGCGGCGTAGGAACGGACGTTCACGGAGCGAACGGCCCGGATGCGCACATCCGCCGGGCCCGGTTCCGCGTGAACTCTTGACAGGGGCGTCAACGGCTCGCACCATCCGTAGCCATCCACAACTAACTACCTAGTGCGTTAATTAGCCGGGTCCGCTCGCCCGCCCCCGCACCGGAACGTCCCCGAAGGAGCCCGACGTGACCGCTCACGAACCTTCCGCCGGTCCACCGCCCCAGCAGCCGCAGGCTCAGCCCCGCAAAGCCGCGCTCGCCGCCTGGATCGGCAGCGCGCTGGAGTACTACGACTTCTTCATCTACGGCAGCGCGGCGGCGCTGATCTTCCCGAAGGTCTTCTTCGACGAGTCCGATCCGGCGAACGCGACCCTGATGTCGCTGGCAACCTTCGGTGTCGCCTACGCGGCCCGTCCGGTCGGCGCGCTCTTCCTCGGCCACGTCGGGGACCGCCTCGGCCGCAAGAAGGTCATGGTCTTCACGCTGATGCTGATGGGCGTCTCGACGTTCCTCATCGGCTGTCTGCCCACCCGGGACCAGATCGGCGGGGCCGCACCCGTCCTGCTCGTGTTCCTGCGGATCCTGCAGGGCATATCCGCGGCGGGCGAGCAGGCCAGCGCCAACTCCATGAGCCTGGAACACGCGCCGCAGCACCGGCGCGGCTACTTCACCAGCTTCACCATCAACGGCACGCAGGCCGGTCAGCTGATCGCGACCCTGGCCTTCATCCCGGTCGCCGCCCTGCCCGAGGAACAGCTCCTCTCCTGGGGCTGGCGCATCCCGTTCTGGCTGAGCGTCGCCGTCGCGGTCACCGGCTACGTCATCCGCCGCACCCTGGAGGAGACCCCGGTCTTCACCAGGCAGGCGGCGACCGAAGGCGTGGCGAAGATGCCACTGGCCGTCCTGCTGCGCGACCACTGGGCCGATGTGCTGCGGGTCGTCGCGGCCGCCGTGATCGCCACGGTCAGCACGATCTTCACGGTGTGGGCCCTCTCGTACGCGACCGGCGACGCCGTCGGCATGAGCCGCACCGGCATGCTCTGGGTCGGCGCCCTGGCCAATGTGGTCGCCCTGTTCACCATCCCGCTGTGGGCCCGGCTCTCCGACCGCGTCGGACGCCGGCCGGTCTTCCTCGTCGGGGCCGCGGGCAGCGCGGTGGCGATGCCCCTGTACCTGTGGGCGATCTCCACCGGCAACTACCCGCTGACGCTGATCACGGGCGTGCTGGCCTTCGGCATCGTCTACAGCGCGGCCAACGGCATCTGGCCCGCGTTCTACGCCGAGATGTTCCCCACCCGGGTCAGGCTCTCGGGCATGGCGATCGGCACCCAGACCGGCTTCGCCGTGGCCGGCTTCGCGGTGGCCTTCGCCTCGCAGATCGCCGGCCCGGACGGCGACAACTGGGTGGGCGTCGCCCTCTTCGCCGCCGCGCTCTGCGTTCCGCCGGTCGTCGCGGCGCTCTCCGCCCGCGAGACCGCCCACGTGGAGACGGAGCAGCTCGGGGAGCGGGGCCGCGAGGCGGGCACGGAGCCCGGGGTGTCGGTCAAGGCCTGATGCCGCGCCGCGCGTGGGAGGACTTCCGCACCGTGGGGTGCGGGAGGCCTCACGCGGTGGAGGTCGTCACGCCTTGCTGCCCGCCGGTTCCGGCACGGGACCGTCGTCGGCCGCTTCCCCCGTCCCACGGTCCGGCCGTCCGGCCGGGGCTGCCGGGGCGAACGTCCGGAGCCCGCGCGGCCCGGACAGGGCGTACGTCAGTCCGAAGCCCGCCGCCACCACCGCCGCGCCACCGACCGCGTCCAGCACCCAGTGGTTGGCCGTGGCGATGATGGCGAGGACCGTGAACAGCGGGTGCAGCAGACCCAGTGCCTTCATCCACGCCTTCGGCGCGAGCAGCGCGATCACCACACCGCACCACAGCGACCAGCCGAAGTGCAGCGACGGCATCGCCGCGTACTGGTTCGTCATCTCGGTCAGCGCCCCGAAGTCGGGGCTGTCGAGGTCCTGCACCCCGTTGAGCGTGTCGATGAAGCCGAGCCCCGGCATCAGGCGCGGCGGTGCCAGCGGGTAGAGCCAGAAACCGAGCAGGGCGAGCACCGTGGCGACACCGATGGTGGTACGGGCCCACCGGTAGTCGGAGGGCCGTCGCACGTACAGCACCCCGAGGATCGCGAGCGGCACGATGAAGTGGAACGTCGAGTAGTAGTAGTCGAAGAACGCGCGGAGCCACGGGATGCCGACGACGGTGTGGTTCACCCAGTGCTCGATGTCGATGCGCAGCCACTGCTCGGCGGAGTGGATCTGCCTCCCGTGCTCCTCGGCGGTGGACCGCCCGGCGGTCGCCGCCAGCCGGACCTGCGAGTAGGCGGTGTAGACGACCCGCATGAGCAGGACTTCCAGCAGCAGGTTGGGTCGGCTCAGCACCCGGCGCCAGAACGGCAGCAGCGGCACCCACGCGTACCGCGCCGGCACCGGCTTCGCGTGGTCCGTGGGGACCGGCCGCTGCCAGTGGGGCGACGTGCGGGAGAGGAACGGCACCGCGCAGGCCGCGGCGAGCGCGGTGACGAGGAGCGCGTTGTCGCGGATCGGCAGTATCACGCCGACGTTCGGCAGCAGCACCTTCCCGGGCAGGGCGAGGACGAGCACCACGACCGCCGGCCAGACCAGCCGGTCCGAGGCCCGGACGCCGACGCGGCCGACGACGGCGAGCAGCACCCAGAGCAGCTGGTGCTGCCAGGCGGTGGGCGACACGGCGACGGCCACGCAGCCCGTGACGGCGACGGCCAGGAGCAGCTGGCCGTCCCGTGCGTAGCGGGCCGCGCGGCGCAGCCCGAGGACGGCCACGCCGACGGCCAGGACCAGGAACAGAGCTGTCTCGACCGGCCCCTGGAGCCCGAACCGCAGCAGCGCACCGTGCAGGGACTGGTTCGCCAGGCTGTCCGGGCTCTCGCCGAGTCCGGCCCCCGCGAGGTGGTGCGCCCAGTACGCCCAGGAGTCCTGGGGCATCACCACCCAGGCCAGCGCGGTACAGACGGCGAAGGTGACACCGCCGCCCACGGCGGCCCGGCGCCTGCCGGTGAGCCAGAACAGGACCGCGAAGAGCAGGACGGCGGGCTGGAGCGCGGCGGCGATGCCGGTCAGTACGCCCGGCAGCCGCTCACCGCGTACGGCGAAGCAGGCGAGGAGCACCAGCAGCACGGGCAGGATGCTGGTCTGACCCAGGTGCAGGGTGTTGCGGACGGGCAGCGACACCATCAGCAGCGCGATCGCGAGGGGCGCCGCCAGGAACGCCGTGCGCCGGCTCACCGGTGCGGGCAGGGCGCGTGCGGCGACGAACCCGAGCAGTACGACGAGCAGCAGCGACCCGAACGTCCAGGCGACGCCGAGGGCCTCTTCGGCCGAGACCGTCAGCGGTCGCAGTACCAGCCCGGCGAACGGCGTCCCGGTGAACCGGCCCGGTTCGTACAGGGATCCCGCGATGTGCAGGACGCCGGTCGCACCGGTCCAGGTCTCCAGATCGATGAGCCTTTCGCCGGGCGGCCGTCTGAGCACCACCGCCACCTGCCGCACCGCCAGGACACCGACGAGCAGCCAGAGGACGCCTCGGACCACCGCGGCCCTCGCCCCCGGATCCGCCGCCGCGTCCCCCCGCACACTGCGCTCCACGTCTGTCACGCTGCGCCGACCCTCCCGTTTCCGTGCACTGCCCCATCGGCCGGGTATGTGCGGATGAAGCCTCGCATTGCCCTATGAGGTAGACACAATCAACCCCTTCTTCGCCTGACTGTCACCATGGATTCGCCGAAGAAGTCCGGACACCGACGGACTGCGGCCGTCCCGCGGGCCTGGGATCAGCTCTCGTACACCGGCAGGTCCGCCTGCCAGGCCGTGAAGAGGGGGACGTCCGACGAGCCGTCCAGGACGACGACGCCGAAGGGCCGGTCGAAGGCGATGTGCCGCGCCACCCGCGGCCGCGCGGCGGCGGACCTCGTCGCCACGACGGTGACCGCCGCGGCCTCCACGCCCTTCTCGGCGATCTTCACCACCGCCTCCTGGAGCGCCTCGGAGATGTGGAGGCGCGCGGGTGAGAGGCCGGAGAAGTCCGCCGCGGCGGGGTCGGTCGCGCGCCGCACACCGAGCGCCGCCAGCTGCTCCGTGATCCGGATCCTCGTCCGCAGGGTGAGGCGCGGCAGGGAGAGGGTCACCGCGTCCGCGTCCGGCGCGGACCGCGATTCCGCGGGGGCCCACGCCCGGGGCAGTACCCGCGCCGCCCCCTCACCCGGTTCCCCCAGGACGAACCTGACCCGTGCGGGAGCCGCCCCGCCCGGCTCCGCCCGGCAGCGCAGTTCGACGACGTACGCGCCGGCCACCGTCCACGTGTCCCGCACCGGCACCGGCGCGTGCATCGTCGGCACCGGCAGGATCGTGCCCGCGGCATCGGTGAAGGGGACGTCACGGGTGCGGGCCATGTCGAAGGGCGCCTCCCAGAGCGCCTTCAGGGCCAGCACGTTGACCAGGGCGAGCGCGGTGTCGCCGCCGAGGTCCAGCGGCAGCCGCTCGACGAGGCCGCCGGTCTCCTGACGGACCCACGCGTCGATCTCCGCGACGTCGACCGGGCCGAAGGCGACATCGGGCAGCGACTGTTCGTACTCCGGGTGGAGCGGCACGGCGTTCCACACCCGGGTCGCCACGTTCAGCGCCCCGGTGCGCCGCCAGTCCCGCGCCGCCTCCGTCACCGCGTCCGCGGCCTCCCGGCCTGCCACGCCGAGCAGGGTGCGCAGCTCCCCGGCCGTCTCCGTACGGGCGCCTGCCGCGACTGCGGTCAGGGCCAGCCACAGTCCGGCGGGCGAGCACACGAAGCCGCCCCCGTCGGGCCGCTCCAGCTCCCGTATCCACCGCTCTCCCAGCCGCTGGACGGCTGCCGTCCTGTCCCGCATCATCACTGCCCCCTGCACGTATTAATGGTTCGTCATCCCGTCACACTCCGCCCAGAATGAGGCAATGACCTGGACCGTGACCCCCGAACACTTCGGCAGCCCCGAGGCGGCCCTGCTGCGGCGGGACTACTACGACGAGGTGGCGAGCCGGTACTGGGGCCGTCCGGCGACCACGGCGGAGATCGACGAAGGGCTGCGGGACGACGGCGTCGACCGGCTCGCCCCGCCCACGGGTGAGTTCCTGGTGGGCCGGTACGAAGGCAAGGCCGCGAGCTGCGCGGGGCTGCGGCTGGTCGACGCGGCCACGGCGGAGCTGACCCGGGTGTTCGTCCGGCCCGCATTCCGCTCGTCGGGCGGCGGCGGTCTGCTGCTCGCGGGCATCGAGAGCGCCGCGCGGGCGTACGGGGTGCGCCGGATCCGCCTCGACACCCGAGACGACCTGGTGGAGGCCCGCGGGCTGTACGCGAAGCACGGCTACCGGGAGGTCCCGGCGTTCAACCAGGGCCCTTACGCGGAGCACTGGTTCGCCAAGGAGCTCTGAACCCCGCCGGCGTGGTCAGCCCACCGAGTGGTCGCGGCGCGGCTCGGGCATGTGCGGCTGTTCCCGACTCGACCCGCTCACCTCGGCCGAGAGCTCCGTCACCAGGTGGACGAGGTCCGTGGGCCGGTCAGGGCCCCACCAGTCGCCCAGCAGCTCGGCCAGGGACTCCTCACGGGCCCGGGACAGCCGGACCACGGCCTCCGCTCCCTTCTCGGTGAGGACCAGCTGCATGCCCTCGCGCCGGGCGTAGCCGCGTCCCTCCAGCTGGCCGGCGGCGGAGGTGATCACCCTCAGCGGCACGGGGGCGACCTCGGCGAGCCGGCCGGGTTCGACGGTGCCGTGCCGTTTGATGCGCAGCAGCAGCCAGCTGGCGGCGGGCTGCAGGTCGTATCCGGCCTTCTCGGTGATCTTCTCGTAGATCTCCCGGCGCCCCTCCCGGGTGGCGAGCACCGACAGGGCACGGGCACATTCGTCGTACGAGGAACGCTGGACCGGGTTCGAGGCCAGGGTCTCACTGGTGTCGGGTGCGGTCACCGACCCGCGCAGGGGTTCCTCCTTGAGGAACCAGGCGAAGAGAAACGCCACGAGGACGACGGGGGCCGCGTAGAGGAAGACATCGGTGATCGCGGTCGAGTAGGCGCTGAGGACCGAGGGGCGCAGATCCGCGGGGAGCCGGCCGATGGCCCGGGGGTCGGCGGCCAGTGCCCCGGCGTCGACGCCGGGCGGGAGGGAGCGGCCGCTCAGCGCGGCCTCGAGTTTGCCGGACAGCCGGTTGGTGAAGATGGTGCCGAAGACGGCAACGCCGAACGAGGCGCCGATGGACCGGAAGAACGTCGCCCCGGAGGTGGCGACACCGAGGTCCTCGTAGCCCACGGAGTTCTGGACGATCAGGACGAGCACCTGCATCACCAGGCCGAGTCCGGCGCCGAAGACGAAGAAGCAGAGGCTCATCGTCCAGGTGGAACTGTTCTCGGAGAGCGTGTGGAGCAACAGCAGGCCGACCACCGTGAGGGCGGTGCCGGCGATCGGGAAGACCTTCCAGCGGCCCGTCCGGCTGACGATCTGGCCGGAGCCGGTCGAGGTGAGCAACAGGCCGAGGACCATCGGCAGCATGTGCACACCGGACATCGTCGGAGTGATGCCGTGCACGACCTGGAGGAAGGTCGGCAGATAGGTCATGGCCCCGAACATCGCGAAGCCGATGACGAAGCTGATGACGGCGACGAGGGTGAAGGTCCTCATCCGGAACAGCTTCAGCGGCAGGACCGGTTCGGCCGCCCGGCGCTCGGCCGCGACGAAGGCCACGAGCAGGGCCACGGCGAGGACCGCGAGGACGATGATCTGCGCGGAGCCCCAGGCCCAGGTGGTACCTCCGAGCGAGGCGACGAGGACCAGGCAGGTGGCGACGGAGGCGATGAGGAAGGTGCCCAGGTAGTCGATGGTGTGCTTGGTGCGGCGGACCGGGATGTGCAGGGCGGCGGCGATGACGAGCAGCGCGACGACGCCGACGGGCAGGTTGACGTAGAAGACCCAGCGCCAGCTGAGGTGCTCGGTGAAGAAGCCGCCGAGCAGCGGTCCCAGCACGCTGGTCACCCCGAACACCGCACCGAACAGGCCCTGGTACTTGCCCCGTTCGCGCGGGGTGACGATGTCGCCGACGATCGCCATCGACAGCACCATCAGTCCGCCGCCGCCGAGCCCCTGGAGGGCTCGGAAGCCGATCAGCTGGGGCATGTTCTGGGCCACGCCGCAGAGCGCGGAGCCGATGAGGAAGATGACGATGGCCGTCTGGAAGAGCTTCTTGCGCCCGTACTGGTCGCCGAGCTTGCCCCAGAGCGGGGTGGCCGCGGTCGCCGCCAGCATGTAGGCGGTCACCACCCATGACAGATGGTCCAGGCCGCCCAGCTCGCTGACGATCGTGGGCAGCGCGGTGGACACGATGGTCTGGTCGAGTGCCGCGAGCAGCATGCCGAGGAGCAGCGCGCCGATGGAGACCAGGACGCTCCGCCGGGACCTTCCCTCACCGGGTGCGAGGGGTGGCGGGCTCAGCTGCTGGGCCATGAGCATCTCCTTGGGTCCGCTTCACCCCCATCCTGGCCGCTCCGTACCGTTATGGCCTGCCGAGCGGCCCCACGGGCGTTGGGCTTCCCTGCGGCGGCCTGCATAATCGCAGGCAGTTCAAAGGGGAGGGGAACCCACGATGACCGGACATATATGCCCGGAGTGCGGCGGCGAGCAGGGCGCGAGACCCGGGGCGGGGTGCGCCTGCGGAAGGGGTGTCGCCGGTGCGGGTACGACCGCCCGGGCGGGGAGCGACGCCCGAGCGGCGGAGATCGCGGCGGCGGAGGACTTCGATCCGCTGCGGATCCGGCCGTACGTGACGCTGAACAGCGACGACACGCAGGACCGGAGCCACGACGCTCCCGCCGCGGCCACGACGATGCCGTTGTTCCTGGACGGCGGGCCGGGCGCCGCCGGGCCGGGGGGCGGACCGGGGGTGCTGCCCGACGCCGTCGTCGCGGACGGGACCCGTCGGCGTACGGCCGCGGCCTACGCGGGCAGCGGCCCCGACCCCGTACAGCCACGCCGTCGGCGGCCGTTCGCCGTGATCGCCGCGGGAGCGGCGGTGGCGGCGGTGGTGGGCACGGCCGCGTTCGCGAGCGGCCTGTTCGACGACGAGGACGACCGGGAGACGGCACTGCCCGAGGTCACGAGGAGCGCGCCGGACGCGAGCACCGAGCCGGCCGCTTCCGTCTCCGCGTCACCGCCCGCGTCCCCCTCGGCCGCACCGTCCCGGTCGGCATCGGCGTCGGCGTCGGCGTCCCCCTCCGTGTCCGCGAGCCCGTCGGCGTCGCGTTCGGCCGCCGCTCCGTCGTCGCCGACACCCTCGGCGTCCGCGACGAAGGCCCCCACCACTCCACCGGCGCCCGCGCCGCCCGCGGAGGAGGGATCCGGGACCACGCTGCGACGTGGGGACCGCGGGCCGGAGGTCTTCGAGCTGCAGCGGCGACTGCAGGAGGTCTGGGTCTACCGGGGGCCGGCGGACGGCACCTATTCGGGGCAGGTGGAGCAGGCCGTCGCCGAGTACCAGCGGTGGGTGTCGGTCAAGAGCGATCCGCCGGGTGTCTACGGGCCGGAGACCCGTCAGGCACTGGAAGCACGGACGAACGGCGGCGGCGGCGGAGGACACCGGTCCTGAGAGGTGCGTCCTGCGGCCTCAGGAACTCGGGGAGTCAGGGATTGGCGTTTTGGCGGAGGTTTTTGTATCGTGATGGAACAAAGTAGCCTCCGCTCGTTCTCCCTGACCGGCGGGCGGGGCTGCTTGTTTTCTTCACCACAGCTACGAGCTGTTCCCCCGCGCTCTGGAGCATGCCGATGTCGGCCACCGTCCTCGAAGCCCGCGCCCTCCTGCTGGACATGGACGGCACCCTCGTGAACTCCGACGCGGTGGTGGAGCGCTGCTGGCGCCGCTGGGCGGTCGCACAGGGCCTCGACCCCGAGTCGGCGCTCAAGGTGGTCCACGGCCGCCAGGGTTACGCCACGATGGCCGCCCTGCTGCCGGACCGCCCCATGGAGCAGAACCACGCGGAGAACCGGATCATGCTGGACGAGGAGACGGCGGACACGGACGGCGTGGTGCCCATCGGTGGCGCACCCGCCTTCATGGCGTCGATCGCCGGGCTCCCCCACGCGCTCGTGACCTCGGCCGACGAGGCCCTCGCCCAGGCGAGGATGACGGCGGCGGCCCTGCCGATGCCGGAGACCCGCGTCACCGCCGAGATGGTCGGCGCCAGCAAGCCCGACCCCGAGGGCTTCCTCAAGGGCGCGGCCGAGCTGGGCTTCGACCCGGCGGACTGCATCGTGTTCGAGGACTCCGAGGCGGGCATCACGGCGGGCCGGGCGGCCGGCATGCGCGTCGTGGGTGTCGGCCCGCGCGCGGCGGCGCTCTCCCCCGACGCCCACGTCGAGGACCTGACGCGGCTCAGGGTGGAAGCGGGCGCGGACGGCACGGTCCGTCTGCACATCGACGCCCGATAACCCTCCCCGCCCCGCTCTCACTCCCGGTGCAGCCTCCCCCGCGCGACCAGTTCCAGCACCAGCGCGACGGCCACGGCCTGCACCGCCATCAGCGCCACCAGGACGAACAGTTGCACGGCGCACGCCTCCACGGGTGAGGCGCCGCCCAGCAGCATGCCCACGAAGGCCCCGGGCAGGGTGACGAGCCCCACCGTCCGGGTCTGGTCCAGCCCCGGCAGCAGCGCGTCCGACGCCGCGGGCCTGGCGATCTCCAGCCGGGCGTCCCGGTCGAGCAGACCGAGCGCCATTCCGGCCTCCACCTCCCCCTTCCGCGTCGCGAGTTCGTCCAACGCGCGCCGTCCACCGAGCACCGTCGCGGTGAGCGCTCCCCCGATGAGGATGCCGGTGACCGGGATCAGCGCGATGCCCCGCACCGGGAGGAGCCCGGTCAGCAGCAGCACCGCGACCACGGGCACGACCCCCGCACCGATCGGGAGCGCGGCCCACCACCAGGTGCGGTTACGGGTGAGCCGCCGGCCCGCGGTGCGCACGGCGACCGCGAACATCAGCACCAGGAAGCCGAGCAGGGGCCCCAGGGAGCGCACCACCCAGCCGATGAGCAGGGAGACGGCGGCGAGCTGCACCGCGGCGCGCAGCCCGGCGACGGCGATCTCACGGGACCGGCCCAGCGAGGCCCACGCGGCGACGGCGGCGGCGGACACCAGGAGCAGGGCGAGCACGACACCGAGCGTGGGAGTGACCGGAAGCAGCACACAGCCACCCTAGGGCGCCGCGTGGGCGCCCCGGATCCGGTGGGCCGTCAACCACCGGCGTCGAACACCCTTCGGACGGCACGTCAGACCGAGCGCTCCACCCCTTGATGTGACGTGCGCATGTCGGCACTCTGTTACCTGGTGACCACCCCACCGAAACCCGGCGCCGCGACACTGGTCCGGCTTCGTCGGTCGCCCGCTCAACATCCCCCCACGACAAGGGAGTTCGCATGACAGGTGTCTACGCGCGTCGCATAGCAGTCCTCGCCGCCTCGGCCGCACTCGCCACCACCACCGGGCTCCTCACGGCCCCGACAGCCCAGGCCGCGATGCCCACCCCGGTCAGCGCCTCGACCGCCCGTACGTATCTGGGCCAGCTCACCGTGTCCACCGAGGGCTCGTCGTCCGGCTACAGCCGCGACAAGTTCCCGCACTGGATCACCCAGTCGGGAGCCTGCAACACCCGCGAGGTGGTGCTGAAACGTGACGGCACCGGCGTCGTGCAGGACTCCTCCTGCGCCGCGACCAGCGGCAGTTGGTACTCGGAGTACGACGGCGCCACCTGGACCGCGGCGTCCGACCTGGACATCGACCACATGGTCCCGCTCGCCGAGGCCTGGCGCTCCGGGGCGTCGGGCTGGACCAACAGCCAACGCCAGTCCTTCGCCAACGACCTGACCCGCCCCCAGCTCATCGCGGTCACCGACAACGTCAACCAGTCCAAGAGCGACCAGGACCCGGGCGAGTGGCTCCCGTCGCGCACCACCTACCGCTGCACCTACGCCCGCGCCTGGGTCCACGTGAAGCACCACTACGACCTCACCGTCGACTCCACCGAGAAGAACGCCCTGCAGTCCGTCCTCAACGGCTGCTGACCGCTCTCCCCGCCCGGCGGGACCCACCCGGTGGAGGGCCACGCATCGAACGACGTGCGCGGCCCTCCACCGCACCGCCACACGCGGCGACGTGTTCCCCCGGCGGAACCAAGCAGACCTCCTCCGTCGTTCCGTAACCTACGGAGCCATCGGTCACGCCGACGCGAGGAGAACACACATGGCCGGGCTACGCCTGGGACCACTGCTGAGATACGTCGACTGGGAGTCCGGTTCACGGGCGACGGTCTGGGTGGAGGCGACCAGGCCCTGCACGGCGGAGGTCCGCTGCGCGGACGGGGCGGCCGGCACCTCGCCGACGTTCGCCGTCGAGGGGCACCACTACGCCCTGGTGGTGGTGACGGGCCTGACACCCGGCTCGACCACTCCGTACGAGGTGCTGCTCGACGGCCGCCGCGTGTGGCCGCCGGAGGACCACCCCTTCCCGCCGAGCAGCATCACCACTCCCGCCGTACCGCAGCCCGAGGAGGCGGGCCCGGTCCGGGTGGCCTTCGGCTCCTGCCGCTGGGCGGCCCCACCGGCGCACGGACACGACGCCATCGGCCCCGACGCGCTCGACGCGCTGGCCACCCGCCTCGCCGCCGACCCCGAGGCCGTACGCCCGGACGTCCTCCTGCTCCTCGGCGACCAGGTGTACGCGGACGAGACGTCACCGGCCACCGAGCGGCGGCTCGCCGCCCGCCGCGACCTGTCCGAGGCCCCGGGCGCGGAGGTCGCGGACTACGAGGAGTACACCCACCTCTACGACGAGTCCTGGCGTGACCCGGACGTGCGATGGCTGCTCTCCACGGTCCCCAGCTGCATGATCTTCGACGACCACGACGTCATCGACGACTGGAACACCAGCGCCGCCTGGCTCCGGGACATGCGCGGCACTCCGTGGTGGCACGAGCGGATCGTCAGCGGGCTCATGTCGTACTGGGTCTATCAGCACCTCGGCAACCTCTCCCCCGACGCCCTGGAGGCCGACCCGGTCTACGCCGCCGTGCGCGCCGCACCGGACGGTACGGAGACGCTGCGCGGCCATGCGGCGGCGGCCGACGCCGACCCCTCACGGGCCCGGTGGAGCTATCGGCGTGTTTTCGGCCGAGTACGGCTGCTGATGGTGGACACCCGGGCGGCCCGGACCCTCGACGAGCAGCAGCGGTCGATGCTCCGCGACGGCGAGGCCAAGTGGCTTCGCGAGGAGATGCTGGCGGACCCCGGCGCGGTGGACCACCTGCTGATCGGCACCTCACTGCCGTGGTTGCTGCCGCCCCTCATACACGACGCGGAGACCTGGAACGCCGCACTGTGCCGCGGTGACCGGGGCGAGCGCTGGGCGCGTTTCGGGGAGAAGGTGCGCCGGGCCGGTGACCTGGAGCATTGGGCTGCCTTCCCGGAATCCTTCCGGCGGCTGACGGACCTCCTCAGGGAGGCGGGGAGCGGACCGGACGCACCCGCGACGGTATGCGTACTGTCGGGGGATGTGCACCATGCGTACATCGCCGAGCCCCGGTGGTCCGATTCCGCCGGGGAGTCCGCCCCTGCCGCACACGTCCTGCAACTGACCTGCTCTCCCGTCCACAACTCCATCCCCGGATACATACGTACGGGATTCCGCTTCGGCTGGAGCCGGGCGGGCCGATGGCTCGGGCGTGCGCTGGCGCGCCACGGGCGGGTGGGAAGCCCTCCGATGGACTGGCGCAAGGCGGGGGGACCGTGGTTCGGCAATCAGCTCATGACCCTGACCCTGCATGGCCGAAAAGCTGCGCTGACATTGGTTCAGGCCAGGGCCGAGCCGACGGGGGCACAGCTCGAGACCGTTCTGGAGCGCTCTCTGACGTCGAACGGATGACCAATTTTCAGCCACTCGACAGAATGTTGAACTTGCAAGCAATATTGAGGTCACCCTAACCTGAGGGGCCCCGATCGGTTCACGTCCCCAGACCGAAGGAGCCCCTCCCCCCATGTTCATACGACTGAACAGGGCCCAGCCCTACGCGCTCGGCCTCTTCCGCATAGTCATCGGATTCCTGTTCGCCTGCCATGGCGCCGCCTCACTCTTCGGGGTCCTCGGCGGCTCCATGGGTGGCGGGACCGTACCCACCGGCACCTGGCCGGGCTGGTACGCCGCGGTGATCCAGCTCGTCGGCGGCACCCTGGTAGCGCTCGGCCTCGGCACCCGGGTCGCCGCGCTCATCTCCTCCGGCTCCATGGCCTACGCCTACTTCAAGGTGCACCAGCCCGAGTCGCTGTTCCCCCTGCAGAACGGCGGCGAGGCCTCGGCCGTCTTCTGCTGGGCCTTCCTGCTGCTCGTCTTCACCGGCTCCGGCGCCGTGGCCCTGGACCGGCTGTTCTCCCCGCGCGGCGCCCCCGCGAGCGAGAAGGAGCCCGACCGCGAGAAGGCACAGGCCGTCTCGGCCTGACCCTGGCGCCCCCACTCGTTTCCCGAGCCCCGGCCCCCCTCCCCCGAGGGGGGCCGGGGTCGTACGTGACCTGCGCGACATCGGCCGCCCGTCCGGTGAATACCAGGTGAACCGGGTGAACGGCAGGCGTACGCTGTACAGCTGGCCCTGCCGCTCCTGCCGCTCCCCTGCGACGTCGCGGCGTTGACACGGAACACGGGAACGGGGAGTAGAAAGTGCTCGAGAGTGTGGGCGCGCTGACCGGCAGCCCATGGATCTACGCAGTGGTCGCCCTCTCGGTACTCCTGGACGTCTTCCTGCCCGTCCTCCCCAGCGGTGTGCTGGTGATCACCGCGGCCACCGCCGCGGCCGCGAGTACGACCTCGGTGACCGCCGCGGCCGGCGAGGCCACCCGGCAGGTGCCCTCGCTCCTGGCCCTGGTCCTCTGCGCGGCCAGCGCATCGGTCCTCGGCGACCTCGTCGCCTACCGCCTCGCCTGGCGCGGTGGCGACCGCCTCGACCGGGCCATCGCCCGGTCCCGACGCCTCACCTCCGCACAGGAGCGCCTCGGCGCGGCCCTGAGCCGTGGCGGAGGGGCACTCGTCGTCATCGCCCGTTTCGCTCCGGCCGGCCGCTCCGTGGTGTCCCTGGGCGCGGGTGCCGCTCACCGCAAGGTGAAGGAATTCCTCCCGTGGTCGGCCGTGGCGGGAGTGGCCTGGGCGGGCTACAGCGTCGGCCTCGGCTACTTCGGGGGCCAGTGGCTGGGCGCGGGCTGGCTGGGCACGGCCGTCTCCGTACTCGCCCTGTTCCTGGCGGGCGCCCTCGCGGCGCTCGTCGTCCGCCGCCCCGCTCACGCCGCCACGACGGTGCAGGTCACAGGGGCCCCGGCCGGAACCTGACGGCCCGCGCGGACCCTCAGGCCCGCGCCGCGCCCCGTATCTCCAGGCCGTCCAGCAGTCGCTGGGTCGCCTCGGCGATCTCTGCCACGGCACGGTCGAATACCTCCTGGTTGTGCGCGGCGGGCGCACGGAAGCCCGACACCTTGCGCACGTACTGCAGAGCGGCTGCTCTCATCTCCTCCTCGGTGGCCTCATCGGGGATGGCTGGTGGACGAAGCGTCTTGATGCTGCGGCACATGCCTCCAGTGTGCGACGCACCACTGACAATCGCGGGCGGGGCCGTCACGTCCCCCGCCCGTCGCCGAGCCGTTCGATCGCCGGAATGACGTAGCTTCTGTCGAGAACGGCCTGGTCGGGCAGGTGGAGCCGGAGCACGGGCCGGAAACGGCCGGCCGGCACCGGCAGCCAGTTCGCCGCCCCGGCGGGGCCGGCGGGCCGTTCCGCCGACAGGTACAGCGTCACCGAGCCGTCGGCGCCCCTGACGAGCCCGGGGGTCCGGTCCCCGATCGCGTACCGGTCCGCCGCGTGCGCGACCAGGTGGCCCCCGGGGCTGTCGTACACGGTCAGTGACCAGAATGACCGGACCGGCGGCGTCGGGGCGAGGCGCAGGACGTAGCGGTGGGCCCCGTCGAGCGGGCGGCCCCGCGAGTCCCGGGCCGTGTGGGCGTACACCGCCTCGTAGCCATGGGGCAGCCAGCGCCCCCTCCGCGCCGCGACCGCCCTGACCAGGTACGACACCTCCCGGTCGGGGATCGTCCACTCCGGCGTGCCGAGCGTGCCCACGCCGAAGTGGTCCAGGTTGTAGTCACTCAGGTGCGGCGTCGCCTGCCAGGCGTCCGGCGGACCGTCGGCGGCGAGGGCGGGCCGTCGGGCCGCCTCCTCCACACGGAGCCTGCCCAGCGCGAGCCCCCGCCGCAGCGCGCGTACGAGACCGGGGCCGGCCGACACGTACGGTGAGATCCCCTCCTCCAGGAGCCCCAAGGGCTGGAAGCGGTCCTGGTACGCGCGATCGGCGGCGGCGGGAGGGAAGTCCGCCATCCACACCCGGAGCTCCTCGAAGAAGCGCAGCTCCCCCGGTACCCCGGGCTCGGTCGCGGGGAGCCCGGTCCGGTGGGCGCGGTCGCCCAGATGTGTGAGTGTGAGCTCCTGCTGGAGCGCTCTGACGCGTGGCATGTCCTCGGCCCCGTCGCAGGCGAGGCGACCCACGACGGAGACGACGGACGTGGGCGCGTCGATCACCCCCGACACCCCGTCGGGCACGGTACCGGCCCAGCCGGGCGGCACGATCAGCCAGTCCCCCTCGCCCGTGCCGGTGGCCCTGCTGCCGAGGTAGGCGAAGGCGTTGCTCCACGCGTCCACGAACTGGAGGACGTAGTACGCCCCGCCGGTGTCCGGGACGTGCAGCCTGACCGGCCCCCCGGAGAGGTCGAGCTGCGCGAGCGCGTCGACGAGGTCGGCCGGAGCGTACGGGGTGTACGTGGCCGGTGTGGCCGGACCGTCCGCGTGGGCGAAGTCGTTGAACGCCGCCGGCACCCCGCCGCTCTCCTGGAGGCGGGCCTGGACGGCCGACAGCCGGCGGACGAGCGGCGACCCGTAGACGTACGCGTCGGCGGCAAGCGCCGTCAGCGCGTCCGGCTCCAGGCCGCCTCGTCCCGGGCTCACGTCAGATGACCGGCTTCGTCCGGTGGGTGCACAGGGCCCAGATCACGAAGGTGTCGAGTGCGATGGAGATGATCGCCCACAGCGGTTGGTACGGCAGCCAGACGAAGTTGGCGACCATGTTCAGGGCGGCCAGCCCGATGCCCACACCCCAGGCCCATGCCGCGCCCTTGAGGATGCTCCATCCGACGAGCGCGAGGATCACACCGAGGATCAGGTGGATCCATCCCCAGGCGGTGACGTCGAACTTGAACGTGTAGTCGCTGATGCGCCTGTACACGTCGTCGGACGCGATGCCCGCGATCCCTTTGAAGACGGCGAGGATGCCGTCGACGAGGAGCACGACGCCCGCGAACATCACGCCGCTCGCCGCCCAGACGCTGCTGGGATCGGAGCCGGGGGGCCTCGGGGAACCGGACGTGGAGGTTGACTGGGACATGGGAACTCCTCCGTTCAAAGGACCGCCCCGCATCGCTGCGGGCAGGTTCGACCCTGCGTGACCGCCTCCCCCACCACGACCCGGACGCACCCGGACGGGTGACGGCCGCTGCCTCTCAGGCCCCTTCCGCCGTCACGACCTGCCCCTGGGCGCCGACCGTGATCACGACCCGCTCGACCCTGTTCGTCACTGCCAGAACGGCCCACACGACGCCCCACAGACAGCACGAGAAGACCGTCAGGAACGCGTGCAGCACATGGTTGACCGGCTGCCCTCGCACCAGTACGGCCTGACTCCCGGACCTGGACTCCACCCGCCACCCGGCCACGACCCGCCGGCCCACCACCCAGTCGAGGATCAGACCCCGCTGTACGGCGTCGGGGGCCCCTCCGCCCGCCTCGTAGTAGCCCGGGGGAGGTTCGAGTGACACCTCGCGCCGACGTGCTCCACGACGCTTCACGGCGCTCACCTCCAGGTGTCGAGATCCCCGCCCCGCCACTCGATCAACTCCGGCCGGTCCAGATCGATCTCCTCGGCCCCCTGGGCCAGACCGGCCTTCCGGAGGAACGAGGCGACGTCCCCACGCCCGTGCGCCAGCCCGACGATCTGCCCGCGCACGGTCACCCGCCGGCCACCGGTCGACGAGGGCGGATACACGATCACAGGGGGGTGTCCTGACATGCCTCCACCGTCCCCCGTGCCCCGTCGGCTCGCATCCCGGGGCCCACCGGAATCCTCAGCTCCTGGAACCACCGGGGTCACGGGTGTTCACCGATCCGATCCGGCCGGGTGTTCTCTCAGCTCGGAGCCGAACCCGTTCGTCGCCGGTCACGCGCACGTGCACGGTGATGGGCCTCGCGGAGCAGCCGGCGCACCGCCTCGTCGGTCCGCCGCCCCGGATTCACCACCGCGAGCCAGCCGACGGAGCCGTAGACGGGGTGCGCGATCACCGTGTCGGTGACGCCGGGGTCCGCGTCCGGGACTGCTTCGCGCGGCACGTGACCGGTCCAGTCCCTGAACGCCTCCTTCCCGGCGGCGACATTGACACGGAAGGCGTCCGGGCGGTCCAGGCGCGACTGCTCGTCGCCCGGACCGTCCTTCGTCACGATCGTCGCGAAGGGCTGGGTCGTCGTCGGCATGACGCCGTCAGGTGCGTAGTAGAAGAACGTGTCCCCCCAACTGATCTCCGGTGAACCGTCGTCGGGTCCCGGCCTGACAGCCAGGGTCCCGTCGAGGTCTTCCACGAAGGCGATGATGTCGTCGATGGTCATGTGGTCAAGCGTTTCATTAAGGTGCTTGTGGAGACTTCGAGCCGTGGCAGGGGGAATACCGGGTGCCAACTCTCCACTCGCTGTCCCTACGCACGGCCGACGTCGCGCGACGGTCCGGGTACTCCGTCCAGCAGATCCGCAACCTCGAACGGGACGGAGTCCTGCCACCTGCCGCGCGCACGGCTTCCGGCTACCGGATCTACGGGGAGGTCCACCTGCGGTCCGCCCTTGCCTACCGGGCCCTCGCGATCGCCACGGGACCGGTCGAGGCCAAGCGGATCGTCCGTGCCGTACACGAGCGCCCGGCCACGGAGCTGCTCGCGCTGCTCGACGCGGCCCACGCCCGGCTCCACCGGGAGCGTACGGACCTGGCACTCGCCAAAGAAGCCGCCGCGTCGATCTCCGCCGAGCTGATCGAAGACGTGCGCCCGTCGGACTCGATGGGCGTCTCCGAACTCTCCGCCGCACTCGGGGTGCGCCCGTCGACCTTGCGGCACTGGGACGCCGAAGGGCTCGCCGTCCCTGACCGGATCCCCCCACGGGGCGTGCGACGGTACTCCCCGGCCCAGACCCGGGACGCCCGGATCGTGCACCAGCTACGTGGCGCCGGCTACCGCATCGAACCGCTCCGGGCCTTGATGGCGAGCCTGAGACGCGGGAACGGACGGGAGGACATCGGAGCCGCGCTGGCCGTCAGGGACGCGAGCATCGAGGCCCGCTCCCGCGCACTCCTGGACGCCGCTGCCCCTCTCGGCACGGTCCTCGCAGCGCGATGACGGGGCCTGCGGTCACCGCTGGACCCTTGGATTAGGCTCCGCGTGTTCGCACACGTGACCGAGGGGGCGTCCATGACCGATTCCTGCGGAGACGACAGTCAGGCCGAGGACGATCTCCCGGGCGGCGGAAGACCCCGGCGCCGGAGCAGGCTGTCACGCCTCGGGATCGCCGCGCTCGTCCTGGCGGTGCCGGCCGGGGGCATCCTCTGGCTGTTCCAGGACGAGCTGTTCCACCCGTTCGGCGACCCACGGGCCTGCGAGGGCAGCGACGCGAGGCTGTCCGACGCGATCGGCACGCTGCTCCCCCCGGACGCCTCCGACGTCCACTACGTCACTCACGACGGCCGCTCCGAGGTCTCGTTCGCGAGCGGTCGGACAGCGGAGTTCCTCCACCGTGCGAACCTCGTGCCCCAGGGGGAGTCCCCTCTCGACGGGCAGGACGGGGGTGCCTACGCGCTCGGTGAAGGCGACAGCGAACTCCCCGAGGGACTGTGCGGCCCCGGCATCCGGGGCCCCGTCGCGTCCTATACGGGCACGGCGGTCACCGTGCTGGTCGAACGCTCCCCGTACACCGTCGAACGCTTCCGGAACCCGGCCCGCGTGATGGTCACGTACACCCAGCCCTGAGCCTCCTCGGAGCAGGTGCACGCGGCACGCACGCGACCGGCTGGAAAAACGCTCAAGAACCCTCGGTGAAGCGTACGGACCAGGCGTATCCGCTCAAGTTGTCCTGTGGGACGCGCCGGACCTCTCTGACCTGGCAACCGTCGTGGGCGTATTTGAGCGCGAAGCGATCGAGGCGCTGCGCGTCGGTGAGATCCTCCATGGACAGAGGCGCTCCGACGACAAGGTCTTCGTGAAGGACCGAGTCCGGTGTGGCGCCTTCCGGGCAGGTGGAACAGTGGTGCGTTTTCGGTAGGGCCATACGACCAGTGTCCTCCTGTTCCGGACGCCCTGTCGCACACAGCGGCACATGGCCGCCCCCGGAGCGCCGCAGCCGAGCAATGAGCCGAGGGCACAGAGCTCCTGGAATCGGGCCATGGACAGGACCGACCGCGCCGTCCGGGTGATCGCGGCACCGCCGGCGCATGTCTACGGCGCACTCCTCGACCGGGAGTCCCTCGAGGTCTGGCTGCCGCCGGACGGCATGCACGGTCGGATCGAGCGGCGGGATCCCCGGCCCGGTGGCGGGTTCCGGATGGTCCTCACTTACGTCGATCCTGACGACAGCCTCGGCAAGACCTCGGACACCACGGATGTCGTCGACATCGGGTTCGCCGAGCTGGTTCCCCCGGAGCGCGTGGTGCAGCGGGCGGTGTTCGTGTCCGACGACCCGTCGTTCGCGGGCACGATGACGATGACCTGGCACCTCGCTGCCGCCGGTGACGGGACGGAGGTCACCGTCACCGCCACGGACGTGCCGCCGGGCATCGACCGAGCGGACCACGAGACCGGGATCGCCTCCTCGCTGGCCAACCTGGCGTCGTACGTCGAAGCGGTCGGCTGACTCCGGTCGGCCGCACCAGGCGGGCCCGGGGGGCGGCGAGTTGACCGGCCGGACCGGCACTCCTGGGTAGCCGAGCGCGTCGATGGCCTTCACGATCAGAGCCCGCGCCTCCGCCCCGTACACCGCCGTTTGCCGCATCTGCTCGAACGCCCGCACATACAGGTCGATCTCGCTGGGCTGGGTGATCCGTACCTGAGCCGGGGGACGCACAGATATGCGCATGGCCGGCGTACACGCCGGAACCCACCAGTACGTTCCCCGCCTGCCGGTGCCCCCGATGCGAGAAGCCTTCGCCATGACCGCCCCTCCCCGCCCGCTCCCCGGGCCGGAGTGGCTGACGTGGGATCAGTCCGCCGGCCGCGCCTGCGTCTCCTGCGCGCAGCAGCTCACCACCGGAGCGGTCCGTGTCGGCACGATCCGCGGCACGTCCCGCACGCCCTCGTCCGGCAGGTCCGGCCGGGCGGGATCATCGTCGCCCCGCTCGCACGGGACTTCTGGTCCGGGGCCCTGGCCGAGCTCCACGTCCGGGACGACGGCAGTGCTGTCGCCTGCCGGGGCCCAGGTGTGGGTGAGCCGGGATGACGGTGCCGCCGCCGTCGCCGCCACACAGGAGGACGTCTGGCAGTACGGCCCCGGGTTCCTGTGGGAGGAGATCGAGCAGACCTGGCTGGAGTACGCCGCACTCGGGCATCCCGACCCCGCTCAGTTCGGGCTGACAGTGACCGCCCGGGGCCAGCAGGTCTGGCTCCGCGCCCCGCACGCCGTCATCGAGCCCACCAGGCCGGGGCGTCGGGCTTGACGCGAGGGCGCGCCTCATGGCGCAGGGGCCGGACCCCGTCCGTCGCGTAGGTGTCAGGCCCGGAACAGTGGTGTCCGGGGCTCGGAGATCCGGACCGGCGTGATCACGTACACGTCCCCACCGGCGAACAACCCGTCGAGGACCGTGTCGTACCTCCCCAGGACAACGGCGTACTCGCTCTTGTCCTCTGCGTACCGCTTCGACTCCGGCAAGCTGTGGAAGCGCACCCAGACATGCCGGCACGAGTCGATGCCCGGCGCCCACCACCCTCAGTCGGGCAGCGTTGCCCGAAGGGGCAACTTCCGGTTTCCGTAGGGGTATCGCGGCAGGCTACCCTTGTGGGGCTTCGGAGTTGACCCGTATTGTCCGACCCTGACGTGCGTCCGGATCTGGTTGCGAGCGGGAACCGCCGCGGTGAGCAAGGAGTTTTTTGTGCGAGTGGGCGGCCGGGAGAAAGCGAACGAGCGGTCCGACGCGAAGGCGGCGGCGAACCCCGGGCGGCGTCAGCCGTCCACCGCGCCACACGTCAGCAGTCTGCTCTCGCTGCAGTCGAGCATCGGCAACCAGGCTGTCGTGCAGATGCTCCGGCAGGCGCGTCACGGGGAGCGGGAAGAGCACATGCACGGTGCGGGTTGTGGCCACGAGAGCGCGCAGCAGCCCTCGGTGCAGCGCTCGACCGTGCCCGACGTGCTGCGCGGGGCCGGTCGTCCGCTGGACTCGGCCCTTCGCGCCGATCTGGAGCCCAGGATGGGCGCGGACTTCTCCGGCGTCCGGGTCCACGACGATGCCGCTGCCCAGGCGTCGGCCGCCGAGGTCGGGGCCAGCGCCTACACCGCGGGCAACCACATCGTCATCGGCAAGGGCGGGGCCGACCGGCGCACCATGGCCCACGAACTGACCCATGTGATCCAGCAGAGCCAGGGTCCGGTCGCGGGAACGGACAACGGCTCGGGGCTGCGGGTCTCGGACCCCTCCGACCGCTTCGAGCGCGAAGCCGAGGCGAACGCGGCGCGCATCGTGTCAGGCCCGGCTCCGGTCCAGCGTCAGGCGGACGACGCCACACACGAGGCCGCACCCCTCCAGACCTCCTCGGGAGCGTCCGCGTTCATGGTGCAGCGCACGGTGGAGGAGGACCTGACCGACAATCCGCAGAACTTCCTGGCGACCAACATGCTCTCCATGGACGTGGTGTCGGGCATGCAGGCGCGCTGGAGCCGGAAGGAACTGGATGCTGCCTACGCCAACCTCGGGAAGATCCTGGGCAGCCTGACCCGTCACTGGTTCGTCCTGACGGCCGACCCGCGGCGACAGAGTTCCGGCCCCGCGTACCTGTTGACCCCCGCCCTGGAGATGTACGTGGCCGACGAGGAGTACCAGAAGAAGCACTCGTTCCTGCAGGCGCTCGTCGGGCACCCGGATCTGCCGGCCGTCCAGCCCGAGGGCAGCTACCTCCGCTCCTCGTACGTCCCCTACCTCACGGGTGGCGCGAGCAATCCCGAGACGGATGTGGGTCACCAGGAGATCCCGCGGGAGCCGGGGAACGCTCCGGGGGCGGGCCTCGTCTTCACGGCCACGATGAACGGATGCGCGCTCGCCGTCACCGGAAGCTCCCAGGGGCCGGGCATGTTCCGGGCCTGGCACTACCAGTCGCCCGGCAGTCGGATGGCGGACGCACTGGAGTTCCAGCACGCTCAGGGCACCATGGACTGGTTCGGCGACGAGGAGTACATGAGCTCCGGGGCCGACAAAGCCCTGCCGGAGGTCACGAACATGCTGAGCTCCGGTCCGAACGGCTGGGAGATCCTTGGCCAGGAGGTCCTGACCTCCTCGTCCGACATGGGTGACGCACGCATCGGCAAGACCTCCGCCCGTCCGCTCAACCTGGAACCGGCTGACGAGGGCGGGAAGTTCAGCCAGGCCGGTGCGGTCTACAAGGGCCTGGCCCACAAGCACCTGGGCGAGGTCAACAAGGCGGGCGAGGCGGTCAAGAAGCACAATGCGCCGGAGGACGTACAGGCCACGGTCACCGAGGCCCGACAGACTGTGGCCGCCGGTGCGAGTAAGATTTTCATCGCCGGGGGTGCCGCCGAACTGCTCGACGTCGCCACGGCGGCCAACCGCGCTTCCGGTGTCACCCGCTTGTCTCTGCAGGCCATGCTCACCAAGCACGAGCCCAGCAGAGACGAGCCATGGTTCGGCAAGCTGGAGTATCTCCTCAAGACGGTCGAAATCTACCGCCGGTGGCTGTCGGAGCTGCGGCCCGCCGCGGAGCGCCTGCAGCAGCCCGCAAGCTAGGGCGTGTTTCGAAAGTAGCGCCGTCCGCCCGAAGGGCGGGGCCGGCGGCGTCTGGTGCGTGCGATCGCAAGGCGGAGGGTCACCCCGACACTGGATGTCTCGGGGTGATCCCGACAACGCGGCGAGCGTGCGTGCCAGGCGCCGCCTGGCAGGCGGGACTTTCGAAACACGCCCAAGTACTCCGGTCGGCCATGAGGCGTAACGCTGGGGGTCGTCGCGCATGTCGTCGGCCTCCCGGCGCCCGCCGGGCTTCGCGTGATCCGGCTGCACGATGCCCGGAACGGCTGCGACCCTGCCGACCGCTGCAGGCGTCCGCCCCGCGTCGTGACGGAGATCCTCGGGCACGGTCACGACCGTGGGTGACCTCGCCCGTCTATGCCAGCAGTAGATGTCAGAAGGCCCCGGACCAATACCGGTCCGGGGCCTTCTCCCTCGGTGGGCGCGGGCAGTTTCGAACTGCCGACATCTGCTTTGTAAGAGCAGCGCTCTACCCCTGAGCTACGCACCCGTGGATGAGGCAACAGGTTACATGGCTCACGCCCCTGGTCGGGAATCCGGCCCCCCGGGCCGACCGGCCCTCGCCCCACCCGGCGCTCATCGGGGCCTTACGGGGGATATCCCCACCCCGGAGACGGTAGCCGTCCGGATCGTTCCGGGGGTGGGCCCGTACATACGGTGGTGCCACATCGGCAGCGCTCTCAGGGGGACTCGACATCATGACCATCCGTACACGACGCACCCAGGCACTCGTGGCCACCGCCGGGACCGTGCTGCTCGTCGCCGGGCTCAGTGGCTGTGGCAGTGCGGATGCGGAGGATGCCACCGTCGAGCACAAGTCGTTCGCCTTCAGCGGGAAGGCGCTGTCCATCGACGCCGAGAACTCGACCCTGGATCTCGTGCCCGCCGACGTCGAGCAGATCGAGGTGACCCGACGGGTCGACGGTTGGGTCATGCTGGGCAGCGGGCCGGATCCCGTGTGGAAGCTCGAGGGGGACGAGCTGCGGCTCGAAGTGAAGTGCCGGGCGCTGGTCAGCAACTGTGAGGCGCACCACGAGGTGAAGGTGCCCCGGGGGCTGGCGCTGACCGTGCAGGGGGACAACGGCAGGGTCACAGCGGCCGGCTTCACCGAGCCGCTCAAGATCACATCCGACAACGGCGAGATCAGGGTGCGTGACGTGTCCGGGCCGCTGGAGCTGAGCGCCGACAACGGGTCGGTCGACGCCGAGCGGGTGTCGGGGAGCTCCGTGATCGCCCGCTCGGACAACGGGGAGGTCAGGATCGGGCTGACCCGGGTCCCGGACCTGGTGGACACCGTGAGTGACAACGGCAGCATCGCGATCGACCTGCCGGCCGGGAAGAGTGCGTACGCGGTGTCCGCCGAGGCCGACAACGGGGACGTCTCCGTCCGGGTTCCCCGCAGCGACAGCAGCAAGCACGTGGTCAAGGCGCGCAGCGACAACGGCGAAGTCACCGTCCGAACTGCGAACTAACCGGCCCGTGCGTTCGTCCTAACTGGTGGGAGAATGAACCGGGCAGGGCGAATCGGCACGGGAGAGGGATGTGACGGCGACACACACGCGGCCGCAGGCGAAAGCGAGTGCTGGTCCCGCCGTCAGGGACGTCCTGGTGCTGATGATGCTGCCGGTGCCGCTGGTCATCGCGGCGTTGCCGGGCGCCTTCGCCGGTGGGGGCACGCGCCGCTGGTTCGGGGGCCGCGGTGAGAATCAGAGGGCTGACGCGCAGGCCGCGAAGGACGCGGCGGCCGCCGCGTTCTACGAGCTGGACACCGCGCAGCGCGATCTCCGGATCTCCATCGAGACGATCATCGCCGTGGACAGTTCGCCCCGTGCCCGTAAGGCTGCCGAGGACTTCGCGGCCCTGGGGCGGCGGATCGACGAGGTCAGCCACGCGTACATCTCCGCGGTCGACGCCCATGATCTCGACCGGGACGATCTGGAGCCGTCGGCGGCGGCCGGTGCGCGGACGCAGCTGACGCGGGCCACGGACGAGCTCGTACGGGTGAAGGGTGAGCTCGACCGGTTCGCGCAGGGTCTCGGGACCCTGCTCAGCAGCGCGGAGACCCAGCTGGCGCGGCTCGCTCCCGCTGTGGAGCGGGCCCGGCAGACCCTGCTCGCCGCGAGCAACGCCCTGGACGCGGTGCGCGCCTCCGGGCTACGGGCGGACGATCTCGCGGCCCGGCTCGCCGCCCTCGCCCCTGAGCTGACCAAGCTCAACCAGGGCGCCGGACAGCACGGCGTGGCCGAGACGCTGCACCGCGCCGACCAGGTGCTGCGGGACGCCGAAGCGGTCCGGGCCGAGGCGGAACAGCTGCCCGAGCGGGCCGCCGAGATCGACCGCCGCCTGGTGTCGCTGCGCACCCGGGCCCAGGCGCTGACGACACGTACCGGGCAGGTCGAGCCGGTGCTCAGCGAGCTCCGGCGGCGGTTCTCGGCCGCCTGCTGGCAGGACCTGCAGCCGGTTCCCGAGCAAGCGGCGGTCAATGTCCGGCAGGCCGAGGCGAAGCTGGCGGAGGCCGCCGAGGCGCGCTCCGAGCAGCGCTGGCCCGATGCGACGTCCCGCCTGAGTACGGTCCGGGCGCTGCTCAACGCCACCGATGAGGCGGTGTCGGCAGCCGGTGACCGGTTGCGGCAACTCGACGCGGTGGCCGAGAATCCGCAGGCGGAGATCGACCGCACCCGGTTCGCGATCCGGGACGCCCAGCGTCTCGCCATGACCGGACGCCACACCCCCGACCCGCGCCACGCCCGCCCGCTGGACGACGCCGTGGAGCGGCTGGACCGGGCGATCGCCGGGCTCGACGGGCGCCACCCCGACTACTGGCACTTCCTCACCGAGACGGAGGCCGTGCGGCAGACGGCGAACCGGGTGGTGTCCGCGATCCGTGAGGAGCTGGGAGGCGGAGCCTGAGCCGCCCGGCCCCACGACCGTAAGGGCTGATTTGTCCCCGGCCGCTGTTGGGCCGATCCTGGAAGTACGCAGCGGTTTCCGCTGAGGCGTACCTGGCCGCACCCGGCCGAAGGAGGCCGTCATGGCCACACACGTCCTGCATCCGCATCACAGGCGACGGCACGGCAAGCCCACCCGGCGCGAGGCGATCCGGCTCGACGAGCACCTGCCCGTCGACCACGGTCTCAGCCGGTTCTACCGGGTGGGCGCGGGCCTGATGGGATTGCTCCTCCTCGCCTTCGGCATCCTTGGTCTCGTCGACCGCATCGGCTTCTTCGACACCGGCGGCGACACGGTGGCGGGCCTCAACACCAACGGTGCGCTGAGCATCCTGTCCATCTGCGTCGGGCTGCTGCTCTTCGTCGGCATGGTCATCGGCGGGAACTTCGCCTCGACGCTGAACATGGTGCTGGGCGTCGCGTTCGTCCTCAGCGGGTTCGTGAATCTGGCCCTGCTGGACAGCAGCATGAACTTCCTGGCCTTCCGCATGCAGAACGTGCTGTTCAGCTTCGTGGTCGGGCTGCTGCTGATGATGTTCGGCATGTACGGGAGGGTCAGCGGCGGGCTGCCGCACGACAATCCGTACTGGCGCGCCCGCCACCCGGAGCAGGTCGCACGGGAGGAGCGCCGCGCCGTCGCCCCGATGCCCGAGGTCGCGAGGGGAAGCGCCAGGGGCAAGAGGCTCTAATCTGGGGCCATGCCTCGTTACGAATACCGCTGCCGCCCCTGTGGCGAGACGTTCGAGCTCAGCCGTCCCATGGCCGAGTCGTCCGATCCTGCTTCCTGCCCCGCCGGGCACGAGGACACCGTGAAGCTGCTCTCCACCGTGGCCGTGGGCGGCTCGGCCGGCTCCGCCCCGGTCTCCGCCCCCGCGGGTGGTGGCGGTGGCGGCTGCTGCGGCGGGGGCTGCTGCGGCTGAGCCCTCCTGTCAGACGTTCAGCGGGTCGGCGGCCCGCAGGAAGCGGCGCAGGATCTCCTCGCCCGCGGCGCCGCCGCGCTCCCGGAGCACCTCGGTGTCGGGCGCGCCCCAGCCGCAGTCGGCCAGCTCGCCGTGGCCCGGGCGCCAGGCCCGGTCGGCGGCGAGCAGCAGGTCGGCGTCCAGCAGCGAGTCACCGGCGGCGAGCGTCAGTGTCGCACCGCTACGGCGGGCCACCTCGCGCATCGCGGCGCTCTTGGTGAGCGGCTTGGGCACGGCGTAGACCTTGCGGCCCTGGAGGGAGACGGTCCAGCCCCGCGGGTCCGCCCAGGCGGACAGCTCCTTCACCCAGCCTTCGGGGAGGCCTGCCCTGTCGACGACGAGGTAGGCGAAGAGGTCTTCCGCGACCCGTTCCTTGAGCAGCCACGAGGGGTCGCCGACGGCCTGGAGGTGGGCGCGGACCTCGGCCAGGGAGGCGCACTCGTCTGCGATCCGGCGGACCACGTGCTCGTGCCAGTCCGGATCGGAGACGCCGTCGACCAGGATGTGTCCGCCGTTGGCGCAGATGGCGTACCGGGGTGCGGGGCCGGGCAGGTGGATGCGGTTGTACTGCTCCCGGGTCCGCGTGGTGGTCGGGACGAACACGGTGGTGCGGGCCAGTTCGTCGAGCAGTGCGGCGGCCGTCTCGGTCATGTAGCTGAGGGGTGCCCCGCCGTACACCTCCACGCAGAGCAGGCGTGGGGCCTGTTCGTCGGGCATGGTCAGCTGGAGGGAAGCCGCCGAGTAGATGAGGGTGCGGTCGAGGTCGCTGGCCACCAGTGTCACGGGGGCGGGCGGGGGCGTGGCCCCGGGCACGGGTGCGCTGCCGGTGTCGGTCACTTCGCCGTCACCGCCGTGCCGTCCGCACCGGTGGCGCCGCGGGTGTATTTGGGGTGGATCAACCCGACGCAGGAGTAGGGGAGTTCCTCGACCTCCTCGACCGGGACACCGCGCTGCCCGGCGAGCAGCCGTACGTGGTCGAGGTCGGCGCCGGCTCCCCGCTTGGCCAGGATCTTCCACGGGACGCGGCGCAGCAGCACCCGGGTCGTCTCCCCGACGCCCGGCTTGACCAGGTTCACGTCGTGGATGCCGTACTCCTCGCTGATGCGCTCGACGGCGGCCCAGCCCTCCCAGGTGGGGGCGCGGTCCGCGGCGAGCAGTGTCTTCGCCTCGGCGTCGACGGCGTCGGCGACCTCGTCGAAGCGGGCGGCGACGGTGTCGAGGAACAGGCCGGAGACGTCGGAGTCGGCGAGTTCGCGGTAGAACTTCCCGCCGTGGAAGTCGTGCGGGCCGACCAGGTCGGAACGCAAGACCGTACGGGAGATCAGTCCGGACACCGTGGAGTTGAGGCAGGCGGACGGGATGAGGAAGTCCTCGCGCGTCCCGTACGTCCGTACGCAGCCGCCCGGGTCGGCCAGTACGGCGATCTCCGGGTCGAAGCCCTCGAACTCCTCCAGTGCCGCCGCGAGTTCGCGGGTGATGGCACCCTTCCCGGTCCAGCCGTCGACGAAGACGACGTCCGCCGGGTCGTGATGGGCGGCCAGCCACCGCAGGGCGTTGGCGTCGATCCCGCGGCCGCGGACGATGGAGACGGCGTAGTGCGGCAGGTCGAGGCCGTGCCGGTGCTGGGCCCAGCGGCGCATGAGGACCCCGACGGGTGTGCCGGCCCGGGCGAGGGAGACGAGGACGGGGCGGGGGCCCCTTTCGGCGAGGACGGTCTCGGTGACGGTGCCGACCGCCCGGGCGATACGGGCCGCCGAGGTGTCCAGGGCGGCCCTGAACAGCGCCTGGTACTGCGGGCTGGGCTGGTATTCGACGGGCAGCGATTCGGCGTAGTGCGCGCCGCCGCTCTGGATGGCTTCCTCACGCTCCTCGGTGGGGGCCTCCAGGGGCGCGTCCGAGAGGTCCTGGAGCAGCCATCCGACGTCGTCCGCCGCGTACGAGGAGAAGGCGGGTCCCCGGAGAGGGTCGGGCAGCATGGCGGCTTCCTGCCTGTGGGAGGTCCGGTGGGAGGCCGGCGAGGAACCGGCGCCGGGGGCCGGCGGAGGGACGTACGAGGGGACGACCGCGAGCAGGACCCGGTCGGTGTGCGCGGCGAGCCGGGCGAGCAGTCCGTCGGGGGCGTGCAGTGCGGGCGTGTCGGCGGTGGAGTCGACGACGGCGACGGCGGCGTCGAACCCCGCGCCCGCGACGTTGTAGGCGTACCGGTCGCCCGGCCCGTCGGCGGGGTCGTCGTGGGCGGGGAAGACGAGGCGGCTGCGTATGGCGTAGCCGGGGTCGTCGACGGCGAGCACGGGCGAGCGGGTGGTGGTGGAGTAACGCACCTCGGCGGTGGTGGCTTCCTCCAGCGCGGTGGCGAGGCGCAGGGGCGCGTACATCAGCTCCTCGAAGCCGAGGACGAGCACCGTGCGGGCGTCTCCCAGGGCGTCGGCGATGCGGCCCGCCATGGCCGGGAGGGCGGCTTCCAGGGCCGCGCGGTGCACCGGGGTGAAGCCGTGGCGTCCGCCGTCGGGTACGCCGGCCGGCCAGTCGAGGGTGACGCGCGCCGGAGCGCACCGCGGGGCGGGGGGCTCGCCCTCGGTGGCGGCCGCCTCCTGCGCGGCCACCAGGCCGCGGCCCTTCTCCAGGACGCCGTCCGGCAGGCGCACGGTGCCCCGGGCGCGGGCCACCAGGTCGACGCGGGCCCCGATCTCCTCGGCGAATCCGGCGAGCCGCCCCTGGTCGGCCTCGGACCGCATGTCGACCAGGGCGACGATGACGTACCGGTCCCGGGGGTAGCGCGCGTGGAGGTCACGGATGGTGTTGAGCACGGTGTTGCCGGTGGAGAACTCGTCGTCGACCAGGACGAGCGGCGAGCCGTCCCCGGTGGCGCTCAGCAGGCCGGGGTCCTCGGGCAGCAGCAGATGGGAGGTGGCGTGCGAATGCGCCTCCTCGAAACCGCCCGCCCGCGCGACTCCGGCGACGGGGCGCCGGGTCGAGTGGAGGTACGGGGCCACCCCGAGCCCGTCCGCGACGGCGTGGCCGAGGCCCGTGGCCGTCTCGGCGTAGCCGAGGACGACCGCGCGGCGGGCCTCGCTCTCGCCCAGCAGGTGCCGGACCCGCTCACCGAGCTCGTAGCCGACGCCGTGGACGACGGACGGCCGCTGCGGGACGTGCTTGCCCAGGACGTTCGACACGAGCAGGTGGGCCCGCTTCGGGTTGCGGCGCAGGGCGAGGCCCAGCAGTTCCCTGATCTCCCCGTCACCGGCGAGCTCGACCCCGAGCCGTCCGGCGACCCAGTTACCCGACCACTCCACGTCGTCCACTGCCTCTTCTTCCCGTAGGTGCTCGTGCGGTCGCCCGAGCTCCGGTGCCGCCCCGTGCTCGCCCATGCCCGCGCTCAGCCGGCCAGTCCGGCGGCCAGGAGCTCCACGAAACCGACGTCCTCGCGGGCCACCCCGAAGACCTCGGCCCGCTGCAGGGTGCGCTCGGCCCAGGCGCGGTGCGGCTTCACTTCGTTCATCTTGTTCGTGTAGGCGGAGCGCAGCACTCCGCCGCCGCCCCGTTCGGGCCGCAGGATGTCCTGCGCGTCGCTGTACTCCTCGTGGCTGACGACGGACAGCGCGTGCACGGGCAGGACGTGGGACGGATGGATGCAGGTCTTGCCCAGCAGCCCGTTGGCCCGGTCGAGCTCGATCTCGCGCAGCAGACCGTCGAGGTCGTGCTCGATGAGCGTGGTGCGGAGCTCCTCGGCCTGCCCCATGAAGGGGCTGCGGCGCAGCTGGGGCTTGAACATCCGTTCCTGGAGCCGGAAGTACTCCCATACGGGTCCGGTGATGGTGAAGCCGGTGCCGTCCGCCCGGCCCAGCACATTGACGACGTCGCCGATGACGGCTCCGACGATCTGGACGTCGTACGCCGTCATGTCGGGGGCCCGGCGCAGACCGTAGGCGGAGCAGAAGTCGGTGACACCGAGCCGCAACGCCAGGATCCGCTCGCGGTGTTTGTCGACGGCACGGGCGATTCCCCGGAGGGTCTCGCTCCTGGTCTCCAGGTGCAGGAGTTCCGGGGATTCGAGGACGGGCATCGCGAACAGCCGGTGACCGCTGTCCGCTTCGGCCGCGGCGAGGGCTTCCAGGAAGAGCTCTCCACGCTCCTCCGTGAATTTCGGAAGTACGAATCCGGACAAGAATCGGACGGAGCTTCCGAGCCGCCGCACGAGGTCGGAGATCTGCTCCGGTTCGCGCACCCTGATGAAGAGCAGCGGCACCTTCGCGTCCCGCGTCTCGAGGTCGGCGAACTGGCGGACCAGATTGGACTCGGCGCCGGCCACTTCGGAGTCGTCGATGGAATCCTCCAGGCAGAGCACCATGGAGATGACGCCCAGCCCGGCCTGCTTGATCACGTCATCGGCCAGTCTGGGCCGGGTCGCGGGACTGTAGAGCGTGGCGCCCAGGGCCATGGACAGCATGCGGGAGGAGGACCGCGCGTCGAATTCGCACGGCTCCCTGAAGAACAGACTGTCCCGGACAGCGGGCGAGATATGCCCGAAATGACGCATGTGTTTCCCCCGTACTGTCATAGAGGCCGGACAACGTATGGCCGGTAATAGTACGTTCGGACAGGTGTCGTCGGTTCCCCGTCCCCGTGAACTTCGGGTGTCCCCGGCGTATCTCACACCCCGCGCGGCGCGCCTGCGTGCTCCCCACGAGCAGTGCCTGGCCTACTGTTTCGTACCCCCGCGTTGTCCGGACGCCCCCCCAGCAGGCAGGATGACCGCCATGACGCACGCGATGCTGAAGGGCTCGAACGTCCCTCTCGACGCCATGGCCGTACGGGCCGTGCTGCGCTGGACCCCGGGCGACGGTGTCCCGGACGTGGACGCCTCCGCCCTGCTGATCGACCCCTCCGGCCGGGTGCGCTCCGACGAGGACTTCGTCTTCTACAACCAGCCGCGGCATCCTTCGGGACTCGTCCGGCGCCTGCCCAAGCGCAGTTCGCCCGAAGGGCTCACGGACACCATCGAGGCGGACCTCTCCTCGCTCGACCCGTCCGTGGAGCAGGTGGTCATCGCCGCGTCCTGCGACGAGGCGCCGTTCGAACGCGTGACGGACCTGCGGATATCGCTGTACGACGCGGCATCCACCGACGGCGAGCCGCTCGCGGTCTTCGACGTACGGGCGGAGACCGGCGAGGAGACCGCCGTCATCTGCGGCGAGCTGTACCGGCGCGGGGACGGCTGGAAGTTCCGGGCGGTGGGACAGGGATACCCGACGGGCCTCGTCGGACTGGCCACCGCCTTCGGTATCTCCGTGGACGAGGCCGAGGCCGCCTCCGAGGCCGGTCCCCCGGCCGTGCCCAGCGCCCCCGAGACGCCCACGTCCGCCCTGCCCGCACCGGAGCCAGGCGCGCCCTCTCCCGACTCCCAGGCCACGGTCCAGCACCAGCAGCCCGCGTACGGCTATCCGCAGCCCGCTGTGGCGCCCCAGCCGGCCTACGGCTACCCGCAGCCGCCCACCGCGGCTCCTCAGCCCGCCTACGGCTATCCACAGCCCGCCGCGGGTCCGCCGGCCTACGGCTACCCACAGCCTGCCGCGGCGGCGGCGCATGCCGCCGATCCGAATTTCGTGCTCCCCCCGCAGGGCCCGCAGTTCCTCCGGTCGTGAACCGGGGGCGCTGCCGCCCTCCACGGAGCGCACTCAGGCTCGCGTCTTGTAGCCGCGTCCCCACTGCATGCCGAAGCCGTACATCCGGTCCAGCTCCGACTGGAAGCCGTACACGAACTTCACCTCGCGGCGCACGATCAGCTCGCCCTTGACGTTCTCCACCGTGAACACCGCGCAGGAACGGGCCTGAGGTGCCCGCTCGTCCAGCTCTATCTCGATGCGCGGGCCGTTGCCCGGATAGAGCGTCACCTTGGCGTGCGTACGGTCGAAGGCCGGGGTCTGGTCGTAGATGTAGACGAAGAACAGCAGGCGCTTGATCTCCTCGTGCTTGTCGAGGTTCACGTAGACGGTCTCGCCCGACGGCGCGCCGAAGCGGTCGTCCCCGCTGAGCCTGACGTACGGCGCCGTGTTCAGGTCGCCGATGAGGTTGCCCAGGGGCTGCACCACGCCCTTGGTCCCGTCCGCCAGTTCGTACATGCAGCCCAGGTCCAGGTCGACGTTGACCATGCCCTGGGTGTGCGCCTGCACCACGTCGGGCTTGAAGAGCTTCAGCGGACGCAGCAGCCTGCCGCTCTGCCGCGACCTGCCGCCGATGTCCGACGTACGCATCCGCCACGACAGGTTGACGCGCAGGTTGCCCGACAGCGCGCCCTGCTTGGTCAGCGAGACCGTCGCGTTGCGCTTGGACAGCACGATCGAGCTCGTCGCCGAGTTACCCGACTCGAACTGCGCCGACCGCAACGGAAAAAGGCCGTCCCAGAAGGCCATCCCAACCCCCATATTTCTCACTGGTACCCGACCCCGCACGTCACTGCGGGGCGGCCACCGGCCGGGTCCGGGTGTTCCCGGAGAACCGCCGCGTGGGCCGCCCCGCAGAGAGAGCGTTCCTCATTCCCTACCGGGTCACACCCCGGAGGAGACTTCCGCCTTGGAATCGGAGCCGCCGTCGCCGCCGCCGGCCGCCGCGGCGGCCTTGTTCCGCCGCACCGAGGACCAGAAGGACCAGCCGATCAGGATGACTCCGACGGAGCCGGTGATGAGCTCGTTGATCTCGTGCTGGATGGTGACGAGGAGGATCACCGACAGGGCACCGATCGCGTAGTGCGCGCCGTGCTCCAGGTAGACGTAGTCGTCCAGCGTGCCCTGGCGGACCAGGTAGATGGTGAGCGAACGGACGTACATGGCACCGATACCGAGGCCGAGGGCCATCAGCACGATCTCGTTGGTGATGGCGAAGGCGCCGATGACACCGTCGAACGAGAAGGACGCGTCGAGAACCTCGAGGTAGAGGAACATGAAGAACGCGGCCTTGCCCGCCAGGACGACCCCGGAGACCGGCTTCCCGGCCTTCCTGGCCTCTTCCTCGGCCTCGTGTTCGCGCTCTTCCTCCTCCTCGAGCTTGCTCTCGAAGAATCCGGAGAGGCCGCCGACGACGAGGTACGTGATCAGACCGGCGATACCCGAAAGCATGACGGTCTCGGCCTTGTTCGCGTGACCGCCACCGTGCTGGTGGGCCTGGGTGGCGAACGTCATCGCCGTGATCATGAGGATGATGAGCGCGACGCAGACCGACAGCATGTCGACCTTGCCGAGCTTGGCGAGCGGACGCTCCAGCCAGCCGAGCCACTTGATGTCACGGTCCTCGAAGATGAAGTCGAGGAAGATCATGAGCAGGAACATGCCACCGAAAGCGGCGATGGACGGATGGGCGTCCGTCACCAGTTCCTTGTAACGCTCGGGGTCGTTGAAGGAGAGATCAACAGCCTCGATGGGCCCGAGTTGGGCACTGACGGCCACGATCACGACAGGGAAGACCAGCCGCATACCGAAGACCGCGATGAGCACGCCGATGGTGAGGAAGATCTTCTGCCAGAAGGCACTCATCTTCTTCAGGATCCCGGCATTGATCACCGCATTGTCGAAGGACAGCGAGATCTCCAGGACCGACAGGATCGCGACGATACCGAATGCCTGCCACCCCCCGTAGAACACCGCTGCGACCAAGCCGAGCGCGGTAACCGCGAACGACCAGCCGAAGGTTTTCAGGACCACTGGCTACCCCATCATGTGTGTAAGGGTCTCCCCCGGTGAGAACGGGGCTCCCCCGCGCCGTGCGCGGCTTTACGAAACGTTGACCCCGAAGTCTAGAGCGATGCCTCGCAGCCCGGACGCGTACCCCTGCCCGACTGCACGGAATTTCCACTCCCCGCCGTAACGGTAGAGCTCGCCGAAGATCATCGCGGTCTCCGTCGACGCGTCCTCCGTGAGGTCGTACCGTGCCAGCTCCTGGCCGTCCGCCTGGTTCACCACGCGGATGAAGGCATTGCTGACCTGACCGAAGGTCTGCCCGCGATTGTCGGCTTCATGGATCGAAACCGGGAAAAGGATCTTGTCGCAGTGAGCCGGCACCTGCGTCAGATTCACGATGACGGACTCGTCGTCGCCGTCGCCCTCACCCGTGAGGTTGTCACCGGTGTGCTCGACGGAACCGTCGGGACTGGTGAGGTTGTTGTAGAACACGAACCACTCGTCGCCGAGGATCCGGCCCGACTGGCACAGCAGTGCGCTGGCGTCGAGGTCGAAGGCGGCTCCCGTCGTGGATCGTGCGTCCCAGCCGAGCCCCACCAGCACCTGCGTGAGATCGGGTGCGGCCTTGGAGAGGGAGACGTTGCCTCCCTTGGCGAGCGTGACGCCCATGGTGTGTCCTCCCCGAGTCGATGGACGGTCTTTCGGCCCGGCACGGGCGCCTGACGGACGCGGGGCGCCCTGTGCCGAGCGCGTCCGGCGCCGCACGGGGTGCGGCGCCGGACGTGAGGAAACCGGTGGCGTCCGGAGAACCCCTCCGGACCGGCTCAGACGTTGACGCCGAAGTCCTGCGCGATGCCGCGCAGGCCCGACGCGTAACCCTGGCCGATGGCACGGAACTTCCACTCCGCGCCGTTGCGGTAGAGCTCGCCGAAGACCATGGCGGTCTCCGTCGAGGCGTCCTCGCTCAGGTCGTAGCGGGCGAGCTCGGTGTTGTCCGCCTGGTTGACGACGCGGATGTACGCGTTGCGCACCTGGCCGAAGCTCTGCTGACGGCTCTCGGCCTCGTAGATCGAGACCGGGAAGACGACCTTGTCCACATCGGCCGGGACACCGGCGAGGTTGACCTTGATGACCTCGTCGTCGCCCTCGCCCTCACCGGTGAGGTTGTCACCGGTGTGCTCGACCGAGCCGTCGGGGCTCTTCAGGTTGTTGAAGAAGACGAAATTCCCGTCGCTGCCGACCTTGCCCTCGGCGTTCGCCAGCAGCGCACTGGCGTCGAGGTCGAAGTCACCGCCGGTGGTCGTACGGGCATCCCAGCCCAGACCGACGATGACCGCCGTCAGGTTCGGCGCGGCCTTGGTCAGCGAGACGTTGCCGCCCTTGCTGAGGCTGACTCCCACGAGTCCTCCAAAAGTTTTGAGAGGGCCGGCAGACACCAGCGCCCCCGTCGTGCGTTGGCATAGGATCAACGATCGGATCCTAGTGACCGGTTCCCGGTCAAAACAGGCTTTTGGCCGGTCGAGGCCAGGAGATCCCCGGATCCGGCACCTCGCAAACCCCTGATCCCGCGCAAGCCCTGCCGGGCCCCGCCGGATCAGATCGAGTCGAGCGCCTTGATGTAGTCGTTCAGGTCACGTGCGTCCGGCAGGCCGTTGACGACGGTCCAGCGGACCACGCCCTCCTTGTCGATGACGAACGTGCCGCGCACCGCGCAGCCCTTGTCCTCGTCGAAGACTCCGTACGCCCGCGAGGTCTCCCCGTGCGGCCAGAAGTCCGAGAGCAGCGGGTACTCGAGGCCCTCCTGCTCGGCGAAGACGCGCAGGGTGTGGATCGAGTCGTTGGAGACGGCGAGCAGCTGGGTGTCGTCGTTCTCGAACTTCGGCAGCTCGTCGCGGAGCGCGCACAGCTCCCCGGTGCAGACGCCGGTGAAGGCGAAGGGGTAGAAGAGGAGCACCACGTTCTTCTCGCCACGGAAGTCGGAGAGCTTCACGGTCCGCCCGTGGTTGTCCTTCAGCTCGAATTCCGGAGCCTGCGTGCCGGCCTCGATCGCCATGTGAAACGCGTCCCTTCGCAAACGTCGTACTTCCCGGCCTGGGCCGTCCGGGTGACACCCACCCTACGCAGCGCCACCGGTCTCACCCGGGCGGGTCCGCACCGGGGCATACGAAGGCCCCCGGCGGCGTGGTGCCGTCGGGGGCCTCGGGTGATGAAAGAGCTCTCAGCGCTTGGCCGGGGCCCCCTTGGGGGTGACCAGACGGCTGCCCGTCCAGTCCTTGCCCGCGCTGATGCTCTTGGTCTGGGCGAGACCAGCTGTCTGGGCAGCCTCGTTGATGTCGCTCGGCTCGACGTATCCGTCTCGGCCGGTCTTGGGCGTCAGCAGCCAGACCGCCCCACCGTCCTCGATCAGACCAATGGCATCCACCAGCGCGTCCGTAAGGTCGCCGTCCTCGTCGCGGAACCAGAGCAGGACGACGTCAGCGACGTCGTCGTAGTCCTCGTCGACGAGTTCCTGGCCGATTGTGGCCTCAATGCCCTCACGGAGCTCCTGCTCGACGTCGTCGTCGTAGCCGATCTCCTGGACCACCTGTCCGGGTTCGAACCCAAGCCTTGCGGCCGTGTTGGTCCGTTCCTCCGCGTGGTCCGCGGTCGCGCTCACGGGTTGCCTCCTGATCATGTTTCGGAAAATGCTTCAGCCACGCGCGTGCGCGGGGCGTTGGCCGTAGTCCACACGGGCTCGGCGAATCGCGCAAGTACCCGGCGTCCGAGACCGCCTAAACGGTGACGTTCCCTGCCACGTCGCCGCAACGTCCGGCATGTCTCCTGCGGGGCCGGAAACGGTGTCCGGACCCTTTACGTCCTTCCTCAGCTTATGCCGTTTCGCTCCGCCATTCGGATCCGAACGTCCTTTGGGAACGCTTGGCCGGGTTGGGCGTATGGTTGCGGTTTGGGCAGGACCGCCCTCGCAGCGCTGGTACCCGTGCCCGGGACACGGCGTCCGGGAACCTCGGGTTACCTCGGGGTAGAGATGACGTCCAGGTCCTCGCGGTACACGATGGAGGCGGCGTAAGCAGCCGTCCCGGGGGTACGTTTCCCGCAACCATGCCCCGAAGAGCACCACCGAACAGCGAAGGAACAGCGTGGCTTCCGCATCCGATCGCAACCCGATCATCATTGGCGGCCTTCCGAGCCAGGTCCCGGACTTCGATCCCGAAGAGACCCAGGAATGGCTCGACTCCCTCGATGCCGCCGTCGACGAGCGCGGCCGCGAGCGGGCCCGCTACCTGATGCTCCGGCTCATCGAGCGTGCGCGCGAGAAGCGCGTGGCCGTGCCCGAGATGCGCAGCACGGACTACGTCAACACGATCGCCACGAAGGACGAGCCGTTCTTCCCCGGCGACGAGGAGATCGAGCGCAAGGTCCTCAACGCGACCCGGTGGAACGCCGCGGTGATGGTCTCCCGCGCCCAGCGCCCCGGGATCGGTGTCGGCGGTCACATCGCCACGTTCGCCTCCTCCGCCTCGCTGTACGACGTGGGCTTCAACCACTTCTTCCGCGGCAAGGACGACGGTCTGGGCGGCGACCAGATCTTCTTCCAGGGGCACGCTTCCCCGGGGATCTACGCCCGCGCCTTCCTCCTCGACCGGCTGAGCGAGGCCCAGCTCGACGGCTTCCGCCAGGAGAAGTCGAAGGCGGGTCACGCGCTGTCCAGCTACCCGCACCCGCGGTCGATGCCGGACTTCTGGGAGTTCCCGACCGTCTCGATGGGCCTCGGCCCGCTCGGCGCGATCTACCAGGCACGGATGAACCGCTACATGGAGGCGCGTGGCATCGCCGACACCTCCAAGTCGCACGTGTGGGCCTATCTCGGCGACGGCGAGATGGACGAGCCGGAGTCGCTGGGGCAGCTGTCCATCGCCGCCCGCGAGGGCCTGGACAACCTCACCTTCGTGGTCAACTGCAACCTGCAGCGCCTGGACGGACCGGTGCGCGGCAACGGCAAGATCATCCAGGAGCTGGAGTCGCAGTTCCGCGGCGCCGGCTGGAACGTCATCAAGCTGGTCTGGGACCGCACCTGGGACCCGCTGCTCGCGCAGGACCGCACCGGCATCCTGGTCAACAAGCTGAACACCACGCCGGACGGCCAGTTCCAGACGTACGCCACCGAGACCGGGGCGTACATCCGTGATCACTTCTTCGGTGACGACCCGCGGCTGCGCGACATGGTCAAGGACATGTCCGACGACCAGATCCTGCACCTGGGCCGCGGCGGTCACGACCACCGGAAGGTCTACGCGGCGTACGCGGCGGCCAAGGCCCACAAGGGCCAGCCGACCGTGATCCTGGCGCAGACGGTCAAGGGCTGGACGCTCGGACCGAACTTCGAGGGCCGCAACGCGACCCACCAGATGAAGAAGCTCACGGCCGACGACCTGAAGCGCTTCCGTGACCGGCTGCACATCCCGATCGCGGACAAGCAGCTGGAGGACGGCAACCCTCCGTACTACCACCCGGGCCGTGACTCGGAAGAGATCCAGTACATGCACGACCGGCGTCAGGGTCTCGGCGGTTACGTCCCGACCCGTGTCGTGCGGGCGAAGCCGCTGCCCCTGCCCGACGACAAGGCGTACGCGACCGCGAAGAAGGGTTCGGGTCAGCAGTCGATCGCCACGACCATGGCGTTCGTCCGCGTCCTGAAGGACCTCATGCGGGACAAGGAGATCGGCAAGCGTTTCGTGCTGATCGCGCCCGACGAGTACCGCACCTTCGGCATGGACGCGTTCTTCCCGAGTGCGAAGATCTACAACCCGCTCGGCCAGCAGTACGAGTCGGTGGACCGTGAGCTCCTCCTCGCGTACAAGGAGTCGCCGACGGGTCAGATGCTGCACGACGGCATCTCCGAGGCCGGCTGCACGGCCTCGCTGATCGCCGCGGGTTCGGCGTACGCCACGCACGGCGAGCCGCTGATCCCGGTGTACGTCTTCTACTCGATGTTCGGTTTCCAGCGCACGGGCGACCAGTTCTGGCAGATGGCCGACCAGCTGTCGCGCGGTTTCGTGCTGGGCGCGACCGCCGGTCGTACGACTCTGACGGGTGAGGGCCTCCAGCACGCGGACGGCCACTCTCAGCTGCTCGCGTCGACGAACCCGGCCTGTGTCTCCTACGACCCGGCGTTCGGGTACGAGATCGCGCACATCGTCAAGGACGGTCTGCGCCGGATGTACGGCGGGACGCCCGAGGAGAACGAGGACGTCTTCTACTACCTCACCGTCTACAACGAGCCGATCCAGCACCCGGCCGAGCCCGCCGATGTGGACGTCGAAGGCATCCTCAAGGGTGTGCACCGCTATCGCGCCGGCGAGAAGGGCGGGATCCCGGCCCAGATCATGGCGTCCGGTGTGGCTGTCCCGTGGGCGGTCGAGGCCCAGCGGATCCTCGCCGACGAGTGGGACGTGAAGGCGGACGTCTGGTCGGCGACCTCCTGGAACGAGCTCCGCCGTGAGGCCGTCGAGGTGGAGCGCCACAACCTGCTCCACCCGGAGGAGGAGCAGCGCGTCCCCTATGTGACGCGGAAGCTCTCCGGCTCCGAGGGTCCGTTCGTGGCGGTCTCGGACTGGATGCGTTCCGTGCCCGACCAGATCGCGCGCTGGGTGCCGGGCGCGTACCAGTCGCTGGGTGCGGACGGCTTCGGCTTCGCCGACACCCGGGGTGCGGCACGCCGGTTCTTCCACATCGACGCGCAGTCGATCGTGCTGGCGGTGCTGACCGAGCTGGCGAAGGAGGGCAAGGTCGACCGTTCGGCGCTGAAGACGGCGCTCGACCGCTACGAGCTGCTGGACGTGGCCGCCGCCGGTCCCGGCCCGGCCGGCGGTGACGCGTAAGGGAACCGCGGTTCCGGACGGAGGGCGGCGGAGCTTCACGGCTCCGCCGCCCTCCGGCGTTCACCGGCCCCGCTCAGTTCTCCCAGATCTTGAAGGCCCTGACCGTGTACGGCGAGCGGGGCACCCAGGTGCCGTCACCCGGGTACGTCTCGAATTCGCCGGTCTCGGCGCACTCCGCCGACTGGTAGGTGGTGACGGGCCGCCCGGTGCGGTTGACGAGCGCCTGGGCGGTCCGCCCGGCCGGCAGCGGGACGCAGCTCTCGATGTCGACGGTGGAGAGCTCGTGGACCTGTGTGCCCCCGGTGAAGTCGGCCTTCGCCCAGAGGCAGAGCTGCCCCGCCCCGCAGGGTGCGAGCCCGCCGGGCGCCGCGTGCGGGGCGCTGCGGATGCGGTCCTGCCCGGTGGACCCGTGGTGCGCGGCCGGTGCCGCGCCCGAGGACAGGGCGGTGGCCGGGACGAGTGCGGTGGCCGCCAGAGTGGCGGCGAGGACGGTCGTACGCATGGTGCGCATGGTGGTTCAACCCCCGTGGTCGAGCGAGCCGGGTGGCTCGCATGTCCGCACTCTGACCTGCGGAAGCACGGGGCGGGAAGGGGCCGGGCGGCGGACCACCCTGATAGGCGACAGCCCCGCCGGAGCGGTCCGTCGGGCTGTCGGGTGCGCTGTGTTGACGCCTGGGGCGCCCGGGGAGCACCCGGCGCCGGACCGGGATCACGGGGGTTCGGATGCGCCCCGCGCCCGTCCCCACCCCGGCGCTCGGGCCACGCTCGGTGAGCGCGGAGACCGGGCCGACGGTCCCGGCGACCGCAGATTTCATGATCCTGCCTGACACGAATGTGTCATGGGCGACACCGTGATCTCCGCCGCCCGCATGCGGCGCAGCGTCGGTCCGGAGCGGGAGACCACCCTGTCGATCGCCGAGCCGGAATCCGTCCGGACCGGCTCGGACCTGCGCCGTCCGACCATCGGCACGCCGCGTGAGCGCACACTTACGCGCATCGCACAGGTGTGCCGTACCCCTCGCCGCTCCCGCATGGCCGAACTCACAGAGCCCTGGCCCCTCGGACCGATTCGAGCGGCGGGCAGCTCTCCGGGACACCGGAGTGTGAATCCGCCGGCCACGGAGCGTAAGAGTCGGACGGTCGATTCCCAGCGGTCGAGTGATCCGTGCCACCCCTGCGACGGCGTCAGGGGCGCGTCTCCTAGGGTGGGGCGCAGTGACTTCCTTCGACTCCTCCCCCACTCTCACCGCATGGCGCGCGCTGCTCGCCCTCGCGGTCGTGTTCGTGATGCTGGCGACCACCGGATGGACCGCCGTACGTCATCAGCACTCCGCCGCGCCGCGCGAGACCGCCCTCGCCTCCTGGGCGAAGGACCGGATAGCCGGTCGCGCGCTCCCGGACGTGAGTGCCCCGGCGAAGCGGCTGGCGCACTTCTTCTCGACGCTCACTGCGGGCCAGCAGGTCGCCCTGGCGGACGAGTACCCGCTGGTGGTGGGGAATCTGAACGGAGCGCCGGCCGCCTTGCGCTACCGGGCCAACCGGCACGCCCTGGCACAGGCGGAGTCCGCCGAGGAACAGCGGACCCGGGACGTGCGGCTCTCCCCGGACGGGCGCCACCAGGCCGTGCTCCGGCTCGCGCGCTTCCGGTCCCTGCTCGCCGGGGACCGGCAGATCCTCACCTTCGACCCGTCGGGCCGCGGCCGGGCGGCCGAGGTCTTCGGCGACCTGGACCGGGCCGAGCGCGTCTCGGTCGTCGTGCCCGGGGTCGACACGAACCTGCTGACGCTGGAACGCAGCGGCATCAAGAGGAACGCGGCGCCCGTCGGCATGGCGCAGTCGCTGTACGGCGCCGAGCGCTCGGCGCGCCCCGGTTCGCGCACGGCGGTCATCGCGTGGGCGGACTACACGGCGCCCGTGGGGATCGGCATGGACGCCGCGCTGGGCGGACTCGCGGAGGACGGGGCAGTGCGGCTGAACGCCCTGGTCGAGGCTCTGCCCGGTACGTCGGACGTCTCGCTGTTCTGCCACAGCTACGGCTCCGTGCTGTGTGGTGTGGCCGCTCACGACCTGCCGTCCAGAGTGTCCGACATCGCGGTCGCGGGCAGTCCGGGGATGCGGGTGGACAGCGCCGCCGGCCTGCGCACCGGGGCCAGGGTGTGGGCGATGCGGGACGGCGACGACTGGATCGAGGACATCCCGCACATGGAGGTCGGCGGGCTCGGCCACGGCGCCGATCCGGTCGACCCGGCCTTCGGCGCACGGATCGTGTCCGCCGACGGCGCGGTCGGGCACAGCGGTTATTTCGAGCCGGGCACGGAGAGCCTCAGCAACCTCGCCGCGATCGGCGTGGGCGCCTATGACGCGGTCAGTTGCGCGACCACCGATGGTGCGTGCCACCGGGAGATCTCCGGTACGACAGAGGCCTGACGCGCGTAGAAGGACGTGGCGAGACGTCTGACGCGCGTAGAGAACGGCGGGCGGCCCGTCTGCCTGGTCGCGATTCCGCCTGTACCGAAGGGGGACGTGCGGGCCTGTGCCACATACGATGAGGCACATGGGTGATGTGCTGGCCGGAATTCATGCCACCTGGGAGTTCGACACCGACTCCGTGCTCATCCGCTTCGAACGGGGAATCCGCACGCCGAGGCTCTTCCAGAGTCTGCGTGAACGCCGCATACCGTACGCGGCGTTGTCTTCGGTGACGCTGACCCCGGGCAAGCGGGGCACGGTGGTCCTGCACGCGGTGCCGAGACCCGGTGCCGATCCACTGCTGGAGGCTGCGGCGGGGCAGCTCAAGGAGGGAATCGACCCCTACCGACTGGTGCTGCCCGTCGAACGCGAGACGCTCGCCGGGTACTACGCCGACGAGCTGCGCGCCCTGCTCGGCTCCGAGGCGGCGCTACCCGCCGAACGCTTCCTGGTGACGGCCCCCGAGGCGCCCCTGCACTTCAAGGCGTACGACGGCCGGGCCGGTTTCGACGGGTCCCTGGTCTCCTTCCGGTGGTTCTGGACGGGGGCGTCGAGCGCCAAGTGGAAGGCGGGCGACCAGACGTTCCCCGTGGCGGAGCTGGGTGGGATCGAGTGGCGTTCGCCGGAGGCATTCGAGGGGTATCTGCGCCTGGTGCCGCACGGCGCGGTGGCGGATCACGAGGTGGGCGGCCCGGAGCCGGTGCCCGGCACGGGGCAGCCCTCCGTGGGGCGTGTCCAGCCGGACCAGGATCCTGCCGCTGTCGTGTTCGGCCTGGGCTACGGGCCGGTGCACGAGTCGCTGCCCTTCGCGGCGGCGGTCCTGGAGTCCGTCCGCCGGACACAGCCCGCCCCGGTCGCGAACGCTCCGGTCGCGGTCGGCGCGCGGCGTGACCCGGCGGACATCGCCGAGCGGATGCGGCACCTCGGGGACCTGCACCAGGCTGGTCTGGTGACGGACGCGGAGTACAGCGCGAAGAAGGCGGAGCTCCTCGCCGAGCTGTAGGCGGCCCCGGCCCCGTACTCCGGTACGGGTCGGGGGCCTGAGGTCCACCCTTCGGTATGACGCCGTCCGGCACCCCGCGCGCCTACGCTGACCCGACCATGTCCTCCCCTCCTCCCACCGGGCCCCCGCCCGCCGACGGTCTGCTGAGCGCCGCCCGCCGCAATCTGCGCGAGCTCGCCCACGGGCTGTCCCACGCGTCCCACCCGCCGACCCCGCTGTTCGCGGATTCCCCGCGCCGCTGGCTGCGGCTGCTGCCGTACGCCGTGGTGGTCGCGCTCACCGCGGTCTTCATCCCTGTCACGATCGACGTGCTGACCAGCGACTACGGGGTACGCGGCGGAGTCGCCGGAGCGCTGGCAGTCGGGCAGGCCGTACCCCTGCTGATGCTGGCGCACCGGCCGTTGCAGGCCTGGTGGATCGTCTTCGCCGCCGACATCGTGGGCGCTCTGGTGCTGCTGGCGCGGCCCGAACAGCAGGGCACCATCTGGCCGTGGAGCCCACCGGCGATCGTCGGCTACCTCTTCGTGCTGCTGGCCCTCGGCCTGCGTGAGAGCCGGCGGACCGTGGTCGGCGTGTGGCTGATGACAGGCGCTGCAGGGTTGCTGCTGCATCTGATCGCGCCGGTGCGCAGCGACGGTGGCGCGCTCCTGCTGGCCGTCCTCGGCGCGGTGGTCCTCGTGATCGGGGCCTCGGTGCGGGAGCGGGGCGAGGCGCAGCGCCGGCTCGCCGAGCAGTGGACCATCAGCGAGGCGGAGCGGGCCCAGCGGACCCTGCTGGAGGAGCGCACCCGGATCGCCCGTGAGCTCCACGACGTGGTCGCGCACCACATGTCGGTGATCACCGTGCAGGCCGACTCGGCTCCGTACCGGGTCAACGGGCTCTCCGAGGAGGCCCGGGCGGAGTTCGCGTCGATCGCGGCCGGTGCCCGGGAGTCGCTGGCCGAGATGCGGCGGCTGCTGTCGGTGCTGCGCAGTGACGGGAGCCGGGGGGAACTGGCTCCTCAGCCGGGTCTCGAACGGTTGCAGCAGCTGGTGGAGGCGACGGTGCGGGCCGGGCTCCCGGCCGAGCTGTCACTGGCCTCGGACGTGCGGGAGGCGGTGGAGCGGGGCGGTGTGCCGCAGGCGGTGGACATGTCGGCGTACCGCATCGTGCAGGAGGCGCTCGCCAATGCGGTCCGGCACGCGCCGGGCGCGCGGACCAGGGTGTCGGTCACGGCACGCGACGGCCATCTGACGGTGCTGGTCGTCAACGACCGTGCGCGGAAACCGGGTTCGCCGCTGGAGGAGTCGGGGACGGGACACGGGCTGGTCGGCATGCGGGAACGCGTACGGTTGACCGGCGGCACACTCGACACCGGTCCCCTGCCCGACGGGGGTTTCCGGGTGGCCGCGCGGCTCCCCTTGCCGCCGAACCGGCCGCCCTCGGCATCCGCGACCCCGGAGGAACCGTGACCATCCGCGTGATCATCGTCGACGACCAGGCCATGGTGCGGGCCGGGTTCGCCGCGCTGCTGTCGGCGCAGAGTGACATCGATGTGGTGGGCGAGGCCCCGGACGGGCGCAAGGGGGTCGAGGTCAGCAGGGCGGCTCACCCCGATGTCGTCCTCATGGACGTGCGGATGCCGGAGATGGACGGACTGGCCGCCGCCCGCGAGCTGTTGAGCCCGCCGGTGGGAGTGATCCACCGGCCGAGGGTCCTCATGCTCACGACGTTCGACGTCGACGACTACGTCTACGAGGCGCTGCGCGCCGGGGCGTCCGGCTTCCTGCTGAAGGACGCGCCTCCGGCGGACCTGATCTCGGCGGTACGGGTCGTGGCGGCGGGGGACGCGCTGCTCGCGCCGTCCGTGACCCGGCGGCTCATCGCCGACTTCGCGCGTCAGCGGCCCGCTCCACCGGCCGGCGGGCCGGCGCTGCGGCTGAACGGGCTGACCCCGCGTGAGACGGAGGTCCTGGAGCTCATCGCCCGGGGCCTGTCGAACCAGGAGATCGCGGCGCGGCTGGTGCTGGCCGAGCAGACGGTGAAGACCCACATCGGCAAGGTGCTGGCCAAGCTCGGCCTCCGGGACCGGGCGCAGGCCGTCATCTTCGCGTACGAGTCGGGGCTGGTGGCCCCCGGGGAGGCGTAGGACACCGGGCACCACCCCGGCCGGGCGTGGGGTTGTCCCCCGGTACGCCCCCTACCCCGGTAGCACCGGACAGTTGGCTCCGTGGGGTGACGCCCTGCCACCCGCCGTCCTCCTACCTTCCTCTCCCGCACACCGAACGGTGTGCCGGGGAGGAAGGGGAGGGCACGATGCGCCGATTCACGAGGACACTCGCCGCGGTCGCACTGGCGACCACGGTGGTGGCGGGGAACGTCGGCTGGGCGTCCGGGAGCGCCCGAACGGCGGTCACGGGACCGCCGCCCGGCAGCGCCTCATGGCGCGCCGACGAGTCGACGGGGCGGGAGCTGCCCGACCCGGGCCGCGCGACGCCCGGTCAGGTCCGGTCGTTCTTCCGGGGGTTGGGCGCGGCGGAGCAGCGGGAGCTGCTGGAGCGGCACCCGTCGGTGGTCGGCAATCTGGACGGGGTTCCGCTGGAGCTCCGCTACCGTGCCAACGCCCGTGCGCTGCGGGCCTCCCAGGATCCCCGGTACGTCCGTCTCGCGGCGCCCGGACGGCAGATCCTCGCGTTCGATCCGCGCGGGCGGGGCCTGGTCGCCGAGGTGTTCGGGGACCTGCGGTCCGCGCGCCGGGTGTCCGTGGTGGTGCCGGGTTCGGACATCGACGCCGGCAGCTTCGACCGGCGCGGCAACGTGTACGGGACCCCGGTGGGCATGGCGAAGTCTCTGTACGCCGAGGCGGGCGCCGGCCACGCGGTGATCGCCTGGGCCGGTTACACCACCCCGGTCGGCCTCGGCCTGGACGCGGCGACCGGCACGCTGGCCGCGGCGGGGGCGGAGCGGCTGACCCGGTTCACGGCGGGGCTGGCGGCGGACGGGCTGCCCGCGCCTGCGGTGTTCTGCCACAGCTACGGCTCGGTGGTGTGCGGGCTCGCGGCCTCCGGGCTCGGTGCCACGGACCTGGTCGTACTCGGCTCCCCCGGGATGCGCGCCGACGACGTGGCCGGGCTGGGCACCACGGCCCGGGTCTGGGCGGCCAAGGACGACACCGACTGGATCGACGACATACCGCATGTCGAGGTGGCGGGTCTCGGGCACGGCGCCGACCCGGCCGACGAGGACTTCGGCGCCCGTCGGGTGCCCGCCGACGACGCGAAGGGCCACACCGGCTACTTCGTCCCCGGCACCGACTCGCTCCGCGCCTTCGCCGCCATCGCCGAGAGGGCCTCCTGATGAGCGTGCGGCAGCTGGTCTCCCGGATCGACGAGCGGACGCCCGCCCACCGCGACCGCGCGGTCGACGGCCTGCGCGCCCTCGCGCTGCTGGCCGTCCCGGCAGGTCACTGGCTGCTGGGCGGCTTCACGCTGGACGGCGACGGCGCCCTGCACAACGCCAGCCCGCTCTCCACGTTCGCCGTGTTCTCCCCGGTGAGCTGGGTGCTCCAGATGCTGGGTGTGTTCTTCCTGGTCGGCGGCTACGCCTCCGTCCTCTCCTACCACCGCAGGCCGTCCACCACCGGCGCCTGGCTGCGCACCCGGATGGTCAGGCTCGGCAGGCCGGTGCTCGGTGTGACCGCCGTGTGGGCGCTGATGATCCCGGTGCTGTACGCGGCCGGGGTGCCCGAGGCCACCTTGCGTACGGGTGCGAAGCTGGTGATCCAGCCGCTCTGGTTCGTCGGGGTCTACGCCGTCGTCACGGCGCTCACGCCGTACTGCGTACGTCTGGCGCGGCGGCTCGGCGGCTGGGCGGCGGCCCCGCTGATCGCCTCGGTCGCCGTCGTCGACCTCCTGCGCTACGGGCCGTACGCGGACGCCGTGCCGTCCTGGCTGAGTCTGCTGAACATCCTGCCCGGCTGGCTCTTCGCCTATCAGCTCGGCGTCTCCTGGGGCGAGGGCCGCCTCGGCCGGCGCGGGGCGCGGCTCCTGCTCGTCGGGGGGACGGCGCTGTTCGCGGTGCTGCTGCTCGTCTTCCACTACCCGGCGTCGATGGTCGGTGTGCCGGGCGAGGCGCGGACCAACTCGCATCCGCCGTCGCTGCTGGTCCTCGCGCTGGCCTCGGCGCAGAGCGGTGCGGCGGTCCTGCTGCACGGCCGGATCGGGCGGGCGCTGCGCCGCCCCGCACTGTGGGCCCCTGTGGTCGTGATCAACCTGTCGGCGATGACGATCCTGTGCTGGCACCAGACGGCGATGCTGGCGGCGGCCGTCCCCGCGTCGTTCGCCGGAGTGGTGCCCGGGCTCACGTCGGCCCCGGACTCGATCGGCTGGATCCTGGCCCGAATGGCCTGGATGCCGTTGTTCGCCGCCCTGCTCGTCCTCGTCTCGCGGTACGCCCGCCGGTTCGAGGCACCCTGGGACGCCACGGGCGGCCGAGGCCGGAACGCCCGTCGGGCTGCGGCCGGACTGCTCGCGGTGGGCTTCGCCGCCTTCGCCCTCCGGCTGGCCTGAGTGCGCCGGGGCGGCAGCCTCCATGCCTGCCCACGGCATGACGATCTCCCCGCAGCCGTGGGACAACCGCACGAGTAGTGACAAGTGGGGCGGGCGTTCGTTTCTCAGGCGTGATCACCTCTTATGCTCCGACAGTGACGGGCACCGGCTACGCATCTTTTCTTCCGAATCGCGCACCCCGAAGAGCAGGAAATGTGCCTGGTCCAAGGCCCGCGGAATACCGTACGGCCCCGGGGCCGTACGTGATTTCTCCGGCGATGGTCCAAGGGGGCGCGGAAACACCGATGTTCGGGAAATTGATCAGGCTCTGGGCTGCTCGCGGTCGCACGCTCCCCGGTGTCCCGGACCCGGAGTGGCACAGGCTCTCCTCCTATCGGAACCACCTGGAGGAGACGGAGCGGACCCTGCGGATGCTCCGTCTCCAGAAGAACACGCCGATCGGATGATGTGGCCGCCGAAGACAACCGAAGATAATTCAAGTTCACAAACAAGAAGCACGAACGGCCGAGGACATGAAGCATGATGATTTTCGTCAGGTATGACCTCCCAGGCCCAATCGGGTCATTTCGCGATCCAGCTGAATCCTATTCAGCCGCAATGGCGTTGACCGACCGTGGAAGCCAGGGAGATGTGGACGCGGCACGCCGTTTTGGCCGACGCCTTCTGCGGCGCGGACGACCGTGTCCGTGAGGCGCAGTCGGTGTTCGACGGGGCGCAGGCCGAGCGCGCGAGGACTCTTGCGGCATTCGCCGTCACTGTGGGTAGCGACGTCGCGGTCGCCGAGTTGCTGGGGCTGAACGAGCGCGAGGTGCGCATTGCCCGCCGTACCGTGGGGAAGAGTGATGCCCGCTCGCTCGCCGGGTCACTGATCGGTCCTCCGCCCACCGATGCTCCGGACGTCGGCACGGCAACGGAGAACGAGCCCCGCGACATCGCCACCTCGCCCACGCCCCGAGGGGTCGGCAAACCTGCGGCCGAAGCGCGCCCGGAGTCCCCGCACTTCCCCATTCCGTCCCCCCGCGCGGAACAGTTCGCCGCTCGGCGGACACCACCCGCGGGCCCTCCGGGACCGAAGGAGAAGGAGTGGTCCCCCGCCTGCGATTCCCTGCTGGTGGAAGGCTGGAACAAGGGCACGGACGCTGCGGCGCTCGCCGACCGGCTCGGCGTCGGTCTGACGGAGCTGGTCTCCCGGGCCCAGGTGCTCCACGCGGACGGCCGCCTCACACAGGTACGCCGGGACCGGGGCCGTCACCGGCGCCGGACGGACGAATTCGATCGGAGCGTCGAGCCCGCCCCCACATTCGACCGAGCCCTGTACGCAGGAGCGAGCCAGACCCCTGCGTGGCCGACGGCCACGGACGCGTCCGTCCGGGCCGAGACCGGGCCGTACACGCCCTACGGCCAGGACGGCAACGGCTTCCTCCCCTCCTACGTCGATCCGGGTTTCGGGAACACCGCGTACCCGGTTCCGCAGAGGTGGGCCCACGACCGTCCGGCCGAGCGCTGACACGGGCCTCGGTCCGGGCACCCGGCTCAGCGACGCCCGTCGACCAGGCCGGATTCCCAGGCCCAGGCGGCGATCTCCACGCGGTTACGGGCGGACAGTTTGGTCTGCACATTGCCGAGGTGGGTCTTCACCGTGCCCACCGAGATGGACAGTTCGGCCGCGATCTCGGCGTTGGTCAGTCCTCTGGCCACCAGACGCACCAGGTCCTCCTCCCGTGCGGAGATCGCGGTGTTCGGCTTCCGGGCGGCGGGCCCGGCGTTGTTGAGGCGACGCAGCAACCGGACGGTGACGGCCGGACTCACCAGCGCCTCACCGGAGGCGGCCGCCCGGATGGCCTCGACCAGGAGGGCGGGGCCGGAATCCTTGATCAGGAAACCGGAGGCACCTTCGGTCAGGGCGCGCTGGACGTACTCGTCGTCGTCGAAGGTCGTGACCACGACGACCTTCGGTGGGTTCACGGTGCCGGGGCGGGTCAGCCTGCGCAGTGCCTCCAGACCGTCCATGCGGGGCATGCGGATGTCCATCAGCACCACGTCGGGCCGGTGTCGCTCGGCGAGTTCCACGGCGTGCACCCCGTCCGGGGCCTCGCCGACGACGTCGATGTCGTCCTCGGCGGCGAGGATCATCGCGAATCCGGCACGGACCATGGCCTGGTCGTCGGCGATCAGCACACGGATCGTCATGCGGTCACCGCCCCCGCCGTGGCCACCGGGAGCGTCGCCTCGACACCCCATCCGCCGGCCGTCATCGGGCCGGCCTGAACGCTTCCGCCGATCAGACCCACCCGCTCGGACAGGCCCTTCAGCCCGAAGCCGCTCTGTGAGACAGAGCGCGGCCGTCCGTCGTCGCTGACCCGCACGGTGACCCTGTGCCCCGAACGGTCCAGGCGCACCCGCACCTCGGTGCAGCCGTGGGCGTGTTTCCGTACGTTGGTGAGCGCCTCCATGACCACCCGGTGCGCGGTGGTGGTCACCTCCACCGGCAGGTCGTCGAAGGTCCCGTCCAGATCGAGGTGGGCCCTTGAGCCGCCGACGGCCGAGAACTCCTCGACGAGCGAACGCACTTCGCCGATGCCCGAGAGCGGCGCCAGGGCCACTTCTCCCTCCGCGTCGCGCAGCATCCCGACCATGTGCCGCATGGACGTCAGGGCCTCCGAACCCGCCTGTTCGATCCGTCGCAGCGCCGGGGGCACCAGTTCGGGCCGACGGTCCGCGATCGCCTGGGCTCCCTGCGCCTGGACGACGATGCCGGTCACGTGATGCGCGACGAAGTCGTGCAGGTCCCTGGCGAACTCCGTCCGCTGCTCCAGACGGAGAGCGGCCGCCTGCCGCCGCCGGTCGATGAGGAGCAGACGCATCCCGAGGCCGACGCCCAGCACCATGAGCGCCACCAGGGCGTAGAGCAGCGCCACGATGGTCGTGGTGTCCCGCACCGAGATCGACACCGGCCGCAGCACGATCGCCAGGAACAGCGCGGGGACGGCAACCGCCGCCCACGAAGGGGTCCCCCGGCGGGCGACGACCAGCAGGAGCCACACCAGAGCCGCCGGTTCGGCGAACCCCAGCGCCTGCGCGCCGACCGACATCTCCAGGTGCAGCACCACCGAGAGGCACAGCGACGCGACCGCGAGCGCACAGCAGGCCACGGGCAGCGCCCTGCTGCCGAGCCGGGGCGAAGCGACGACGAGTGCGATGCCCAGCAGGGCGCCGACCAGCTTGGCGGGGCCCAGCGGAGAGGGCCCGTGGTCGTCCTGGATCCGGTAGAAGTCGCCGCCCACCAGATCCAGCAGGACGAGACCGGCCAGGGCCACGACCAGCAGCAGCCGGCCCATCACGGGCAGCAACTGCCCGCGCGCCCACACCTGTGCGGACGCCGCGTCCGGTTTCTCCAGCATCTCCCTCACCGTTCTCCCGCCGACCGGCCGAAAGTAGGAGCCGGCCGCGCAGGATCTGTCTTTCGCCTGATCCGCCGCGGAGCGCGACGGAGAAGAGTGGTCCTCACCGGGCGGCGCTCGCCGTTCATCACACAAGGAGGATGCCATGACCGTGGCCGCCGTCACCTCGCCCGCGTAACGCCCTCCCCCACGTACGCGAACGGCCCCCTCCTCCACTCACAGGAGCCCCATATGGAACACGCACAGCCACACCACGGAAGCGGGACGGAGTTCGCACCCCCCGTCGGCGAGGCGGCGGTCGAAGCCCGCGGGATCGGCAGGAAGTACCGGCGGGGCTGGGCCCTGCGGGACGTCTCGTTCCGGCTGCCCGCCGGGCGGGTGTGCGGCCTCGTCGGCCCCAACGGCGCCGGGAAGAGCACCCTGATGGGCCTGGCCACGAACATGATCAGGCCGACGACCGGCGCCCTGCGGGTGTTCGGCGCGGCACCGGGGTCGACGGAGGCCGTCCTGCGGACCGCGTACCTGACCCAGGAGAAGCCGCTGTTCAAGCGCTTCACCGTGGCCGAAACCCTGCGGCTGGGGCGAGAGTTCAACCCCCGCTGGGATCAGGAGGTCGCCGAGGGCATCGTCCACGCGGGACAGGTGCCGCTGGACGCCAAGGTGGGAACGCTGTCCGGTGGGCAGCGCACCCGCGTCGCCTTCGCCCTGGCCTTCGGCAAGCGGCCTGATCTGCTCATCCTCGACGAGCCGATGGCCGATCTGGACCCACTGGTCCGCCGCGAGCTGATGACCACGCTGACGACGGAGGCCGCCGAACACGGCACCACGGTGCTGGTGTCGTCACACATGCTCGCCGAGCTGGAGCACATCTGTGACTACCTCCTCGTCGTCGCGAACGGTGGTCTTCGCCTCGCCGGCGAGGTACGCGAACTGCGCGCCGCGCACGCCCTGCTCGACGTACCGGGAGGCGGCCCCTCCCCCGAACTCACCCCCCACACGGTCATCGAGTCCCGCCGCGGCGAGGGCCGGCCCGGCGTCCTGGTGCGTCTCGGCGGACCGGTCGGGTACGGCGGCCCGGCGGCCGAGGTCCCGACCCTGGAGGAGCTTCTGCTCGCGTACCTGCGCGCACCCGACGTGCCTGCGCTGATCGCGCCCGGTGCCCGGGTCGGCGACATCGACGACATCATCGCCCGCGACCGGACGAAGGCTGTGACCGCATGACCACCCTCACCCGTGACCCGGCCCGTACGGCACCCACCGCGCCTCCTCGGAGCGGCTGGGTCTCCCGGCTCGGCGGTCCGGTCTGGCTCGTCCGGCGCCAGCACCGCGCCGCGTTCTGGACGCTCCTCGCCCTCACCTGCCTCGGTGTGCTCGTCATGGCCTACCTGCGAGGGCAGACGATGGACTTCCTGGCCACCGTGGAGCCGACCTCGCGGAGGTCCGGCGGCCTGCCGCCCGAGTTCGAGACGTACGCCGACCGCCTGTTCGGCATCGGCAGTTACCTCGGCTACCTCCCCGTCCTCGCCGGTGTCTTCCTCGGGGCCCCGCTCATCGCGGGCGACCTGGAGTCCGGCACCGCCAAGCTGGTGACCTCGCAGTCCGTCAGCCGGCTGCGGTGGCTCGCCACGAAGCTCGCCGTGCCCGCCGCGATGCTCACCCTGTGCACCACGGTCCTCAGCGTCGTCTTCACCTGGTGGTGGCGCCCGGTCAAGGGGCTTTCCGACGGCCTCACGTGGACCTCCTTCTTCAGCGTCACGGGGGTCACACCGGTGGCCTACGCCCTGCTCACGTTCACCGTCGGCGCGGCGGTCGGTCTGCTCCTGCGCCGTACGTTGGTGTCGATGGTGGTCACGCTCGGCATCGTCGTGGCCATCGGGTTCGTGTGGGACCAGCTGTGGCGGAGCCTGGGCAACGTCATGTCGGTCAGCACCGACCAGGGCGTCGGCCCCGACGCCACACTGCCGGAGCTGCCCACCGAGGCGGAGCAGCAGGGGCAGGGCACCTACTTCCTCACCGAATCCGGCGACCGCCTGGACTGGACCACCTGTCTCGACCAGATGGAGAACGCCGAGGCGCACACCTCCTGCCTGGAGTCCCAGCACGTCATCGGCCGGTCCATGGACTACCTTCCCGTCTCGCAGATGCAGTCGATGCAGTGGCTCGGAGCGGGCATCATGTTCGCCGTCACCGCAGCCGTCGTCGCCTTCGTCCTCCTGTGGGGCCGCAAGCGGCTCCTGTGACCTGCCGGTGGAAGCGGTCGCTTGACCCTCACGTCGCGTGAGGCCGGAGGGTGGAGCACATGAGCGACTACTACAACGCGTTCGAGACCAGCCCCGTACCCGCCCCCGGCCCCGACGCGGTCCCTCCGGAGCCGTTCCGCGGCATCTACGGAATGCCCGCGTTCGTGACGATCCCCACCGACGACCTGGCCGCTTCCGTGGACTTCTGGGTGCGTGGGCTCGGGTTCTTCGAGCTGTTCGGCATCCCCGGCACACTCGTGCACCTGCGCCGATGGGCGTTCCAGGACGTGCTCCTCGTCCGGGCGGAGAGCGTTCCGGAACAGGCACCGGCGATGAGCGTCAGCTTCTCGTGCGTGCTCAGCCAGATCGACCCCCTCGTGGAGGCCTGCCGCGCCGTGCGCCCGGACTCGGTCGACGGGCCACGGGACACGCCCTGGAACACCCGCGACGTGGAAGTGATCACCCCCGAGAACGCACGGGTCGTCCTCACGGCGGCGAAGCCCTTCGACCCGGCGAGCCAGGAGGCGAGGAACCTCGCGGAGATCGGGATCACCCCGCCGGACCCCGTCGGCGACAATGCTGAGCATGCCTGACATCTCTGACGCCGAAGGCCTGACCGTCGGTCAGGCCTCGGCGCGCCTGGGCGTGACGGTCCGCGCCCTGCACCACTGGGACGAGATCGGCCTGGCGAGCCCGTCGATGCGCACGGCGGCCGGATACCGGCTCTACACAGCCGGTGATCTGGAACGCCTGCACCGCGTCGTCGTCTACCGTGAGCTCGGCCTCGGCCTGGACAGGATCCGGGCGGTCCTGGACGACTCGACCGCTGACGTGCCCGGCGCGCTGCGTGCCCAGCGCGCCCAGGTCGCCGAACGGATCGACCGCCTCCAGCGGCTCGGCGCCGGACTGGACCGGATGATCGACGCCCATGAGAACGGCCTGCTGCTGAGCGTCGAGCAGCAGGCCGCGATCTTCGGCCCGGGGTGGAATCCGGACTGGCCCGCCCAGGCCCGGAAGCGCTACGGGAACACGGCACAGTGGCAGCAGTACGCCGAACGCTCCGCCTCCCGGGGACCGGAGGAGTGGGGAGCCGTCGTCGAGGCCGTCGACGGCCTCGACCGCGCCCTGGCGGACGCCATGGACGCCGGAGTCACACCGGGCAGCCCGGAGGCGAACGGGCTGGTCGACCGGCACCGCGAGGTCTTCGCCTCGCACTTTCCGCTCACCCGGCAGATGCAGGTCTGCCTCGCCCGCATGTACGAGGCCGACCCGGCGTTCGCCGCCCACTACGACGGCATCCGCCCCGGTCTCGCCGCGTGGTTCCGCCGGATCGTCGACGCCGCCGCGCGCGCCCACGGCGTCGACCCCGACACCGCGACCTGGGAGTGACGGCCGCGTGGGCGCCTACTCGCGCGCGGTGGCCGTGTTACTCATGTCCGGGTAGCGGTCCCCCGCCACCTGGCCCGCGATGGGCTCCAGCACCTCCAACTCCTGCGGGGTCAGGGTCAGCCGGGTCGCTCCGAGGTTCTCCAGCAGACGGCTGCGCCTACGGGTGCCGGGGATCGGCACGACGGTCAGGCCGTGCACCTCGGCGCGCTGCTGGACCCAGGCCAGGGCCACCTGCGCGGCCGTCGCCCCGTGCGCCGCCGCGATCTTGTGCACGGGCTCCATCAGCGCGGCGTTCGTCTTCGCGTTCTCGCCGGTGAAACGCGGCTGGTGCTTACGGAAGTCGTTCGGCGTCAGGTCCTTGGCCGCGTCCGCGAACGCCCCGGTCAGGAAGCCGCGTCCGAGCGGCGAGTACGGCACGAGAGTCACCCCGAGCTCGACGGCGGCAGGCACGGAGCTGCGCTCCACGTCCCTGCTGAAGAGCGACCACTCGGACTGCAGGGCCGCGATCGGGTGCACGGCGTGCGCCTCACGGAGCTCGTCCCCGGTCACCTCGCTCAGCCCGAGCTGCTTGACCTTGCCCTGCCGCACCAGCTCGGCCATCGCGCCCACCGACTCGGCGAACGGGACGAGCGGATCGCGGCGGTGCATGTAGTACAGGTCGATGACGTCGGTGTTCAGGCGGCGCAGGCTGCCCTCGACGGCCGCGCGGATGTACGCCGGGTCGTTGCGCACGCCCCGGTAGTGCGGGTCGTCGTCCCTTCGCTCGATGGCGAATTTGGTCGCCAGCGTGATCTCGTCCCGGTGCGCCCCGACGAACGGCGCGAGGAACGTCTCGTTGGCCCCGCTCCCGTAGATGTCCGCGGTGTCGAAGAGGGTGACGCCCGCCTGCAGCGCGGCTTCCAGGGTGTCCCGGGCCGCCGGTTCGTCGGTGTCCCCGTAGAACTCGCTGATCCCCATGCAGCCGAGCCCCTGCACCCCGACCTGCGGGCCTCCGCCGCCGAGCTGTACGGTCGCGATCTTTTCGGTCTCGCTCATGTCGTCAGACCCTTTCCGGCGCCGTACGGGCGCCGTCATAGAAGTCGATCTTGAAGTCGAGTACGGCCAGCGTCCCCTGGAGCTCCGCGATCCGTGTCTCCACGTCTCGTCGGGTCGACTCCAGCAGCTCCTGCCGTTCGGCGAAGGTCTGGTCGCCCTCCCGGACCAGCTCGGCGTACCTGACCATGTCGGCGACCGGCATGCCGGTCAGCCTCAGCTTGCCGACGAAGGCCAGCCAGTCCAGGTCACGGTTGCTGAAGCGGCGCTGGCCCGTGTGCGAGCGGTCCACGTGCGGCATCAGCCCGATCCGCTCGTACCAGCGCAGCGTGTGGGCGGTGAGCCCGCTGAAGGCGACGACCTCGCTGATGGTGTAGCGGTCCTGTCCTTCGGGTCGCGGGTGCGCCGTCGGGGCGGAAGCGCAGATGTCCGTACGTGCGGAAATGCTCTCCATCACCGTCATGACCTCCACGCTAGAACCTTGGAGTGCACTCCAAGCAAGCGTATTCGAGTGGCGATCTCGATTTCGGCTCCCGTTAGGCTCGTACCCATGCAGAGCCTGGCGATGATCGAGAACTGGCCCGTCCCCACCGCGGCAGCCGCCGTCGTCACCCCGGACGGCACGCTCCTGGGTACCCATGGTCCCACCGCGCACCGTTTCCCGCTGGCCTCGGTGACCAAGCCGCTCGCGGCGTACGCGGCGCTGGTGGCGTACGAGGAGGGTGCCGTCGAGCTGGACGATCCCGCGGGCCCGGAGGGCTCGACCGTCCGCCACCTCCTCGCCCACACCAGCGGACTCGCCTTCGACGAACACCGGGTCACCGCCCCTGCAGGCACCCGCCGGCTGTACTCCAACGCCGGCTTCGAGGTGCTCGGCGACCACATCGCGAAGGCCACGGAGATCCCCTTCCCGGAGTACGTACGCCAGGCCGTCCTGGAACCCCTGGGCATGACCTCGACGACGGTGGAGGGCTCCCCCGCCAAGGACGGCGTCTCGACCGTGGACGACCTGGTCCGCTTCGCGGCGGAGGTCCAGGCCCCGCGCCTCCTCGACCCGCGTACGGTCCTGGAGGCGCAGAGCGTGGTGCACCCCGGCCTCAAGGGCGTGCTCCCCGGCTACGGGCATCAGAACCCGAACGACTGGGGCCTCGGCTTCGAGATCCGTGACTCCAAGTCACCGCACTGGACCGGGCTCTCCTCCTCCCCCGCCACCTTCGGCCACTTCGGCCAGTCCGGCACGTTCCTCTGGATCGACCCCGTGGCGGGCGTGGCGTGCGTCGCACTGACGGACCGGGCGTTCGGCCCGTGGGCCGCCGAGGTCTGGACGCCGTTCACCGACGCGGTGCTGGCGGAGCTCGCCGCCTCCCGCTGAGCGGCCCCCCGGCCGAGGCACTCGAACCACACCGTCTTCCCGCGCCCGTCCCGTCGCTCCTCCACACCCCATCTGTCGGTGACGGCGCCCACCAGGAGCAGCCCCCGCCCGCCCTCGTCGAGCGCGTCACCCGCTACCGCGTGCGGCAACGTGGCGCAGGCGTCCGCGACTTCGACGCGTACGCCACCGACGGGGAGCAGGAAGACGAAGGTCTGGCAACGGCGGCCGGGAACATGCCGTACGACGTTGGCGATGAGCTCGGTGAGCGCGAGCTCCGCCGCGTCGGCCACATCGAGCAGGTCCCAGCGGGTGAGGTACGTGCGCAGGATGCGGCGCAGATGCCGGGCGGAGTGCGCGCCCATCGCGAGATCGGCACGGTAGACCGGTTCCATGTCACCGGTTCGAGTGCCAGGTACGTGATTCATGTCACCAGGATGCAGTGCTGTGATTACTCTCGGCTACCAACTGAACCGAACGCCGCCGAGCGTTGAAGCGGAAGGCACCCTCCATGGCCAATGTGCGGACCCTCGACCCCAACGCCTCCCCGCTGCACTTCTACGGCTGGGAGCTGCGCCGCCGACGGGAGGCCGCAGGCCTCAGGCAGGGGCAGCTCGGCGAGATCATCTTCTGCACAGGTTCGTTGATCGGCCAGATCGAGACGTCGAAGAAGGTGCCGACCCGCGACTTCTCGGAACGCCTGGACGCGGCGCTGGGCACGGACGGGGTGTTCTCGCGACTGGTGGGGCTGGTGCTGAGGAGCCAGCTGCCGACCTGGTTCCAGGCGTACGCCGACATGGAGGCGAAGGCGACGTACATCTCCACGTACCAGGCGCAGTTGGTGTATGGGCTGCTGCAGACGGAGGAGTACGCGCGGGCGGTCCTGGTCACCGGCATGCCCGATGGCCTGGAAGGCCTCCTCGCGGCCCGAATGGAGCGCCAACGCATCCTGGAGCGGGCGCAACCGCCGCTGGCCTGGGCGATCCTGGACGAGGCGGTACTTCACCGGCCGATCGGTGGCCGCGAGGTCATGCGGAAGCAACTCGCCCGCTTGTTGGAGTACACCGGGCACCGATGGATGCGGATTCAGGTGCTGCCTTTTTCAGCGGGTGAACACACCAGTCTTGATGGGACGTTCAACCTGCTCCGTTTCGAAAGTGACCCAGATCTGATCTATACGGAAGACCTCATCTCCGGCCACATGACTGCCAGCCCCGAGACCATCAGGGAAGCCGCACGCCGCTACGCTCATTTGCAGGCCGCAGCCCTCTCCGTCGAGGACTCGGCGGCACTGATCACTCGTGTGATGGAGGAGCGTTATGGCGACCGGTCCGAACCTGAAGAGCGCGGCGTGGCGTAAGTCCAGCCACAGCGGCACCAACGGCGGCGAGTGCGTCGAGTGCACCGTGACCGGCGGCGCCACGTGGCGTAAGTCCTCGTACAGCGGCAGCACCGGCGGCGACTGCGTCGAGGTCGCCGACGGCTGCTCCGCCTCCGTCCCCGTCCGCGACAGCAAGAACCCGACCGGCCCCGTGCTCGTCCTGGGCGCCGACGCCTGGCAGGCGTTCGTGGATGGGCTCCGCTGACGGGCGGGACAGCGGCCACGACCGGCTATCCGCTGCCGCCCCTCCTCTTGTGTCGCGCCATGGCTCGGCCTGCCTGAACTGCCCGTCTTGGAGTGGCCGGAGCCGTCTCGGGAGCGGGAGGTGTACGGGCTTCACTGGAAGACTTCGGCCCTCGTCCAATGGGCCGCCGGGCGCCCGTTCGCCTGGGTCGACGACGAGATCAGCGACATCGACCGCGTCTGGGTGGAGGCACACCACCCAGGGCGTGCACTCCTCCACCGCATCGAGGCCTGGCGAGGGCTCACCGGGGCGGACTTCGCCGCCGTCGACACCTGGCTGCGTCGGCACTCCGCCGCCTGAATCGAGCCGCGCCCTCGGGCTCCGATAGATTCGAACGCTATGCGATCACGTGATTACGACCTCGACTTCCGGGACCGAGCCAGGAAAACACGGACATGGGGCCTCGTTCTGCTCTCCCTGGCCGCGCTGCTGTGGGTCTGGTGCGCAGCGCTGCTGATCATGCCGTACGAGGTGGACCGGAAGCCGGACGACCAGTACCCGAGGGAATGCGCCTCGCGGCTGTTCACCGATCGCGGCACCGCCAACGAGGGCGTCCGGAGCGGGGATCACTGCGCGGACGAGCGGGACTGGCCCGAGGCCATAGCCGTGCTCGGTGTCTCGTTGCCGGTGTCGATCGTCGGTGTGGGGCTGTTCACCATCGGTACCGTGACGCGCCGCATGAGCTCCCACAGCCAGGCCATGCGCGAGCTGGACGGACCGGCGGTGAGCACGTCGCCCTAGGCGTGTCCGGCGGGCCGTCAGCCTGCGGCAGCCACCATCTTCTCGATCTCCTCGATCACGAGGCCCGGGCGGTCCTTCGGGACGTCGTGCGAGCTTCCCCTCGCGGTCACGAGGGTCCGATCGGGCCCCTGCCGTACGAATGACGAGGCGGCGTCCCGCCAGCGCCGGGCGTCCTCGGGCGACCCGTCGAACGGGGTCTTCTCCGACACGATGACGGTGGCCGGGACGGTGTCGGGCCAGGAGACCTGGTGATAGGCCCGGTGCATCGGGACGTAGCTCTCCGCGGTGGAGATCAGCTGGCTGTTCCGCGGGGCGGAGGGATCCTTCTTCGCCGCGTCGACCGCCGGCTGATTGGCCGCGACGACACGTGCTATCTGGTCGTCCGTGTACAGCGGAGGCAGGCTGGCGTCGACGAGCACGGAGCCGGACACCAGCTCGGGGTTCTCCTTGGTGAAGTAGGTCGCGATCTCGCCGGCCTGCGAGTGGGACACCAGGATCACGTCCTCGGTCACGCCCAGCTCTCGCAGACCCGCCCTCAGGTCGCTGACGGCGTTCTCCACCTTCCACGGTCCCGCCACCTTCTCGCTCCGCCCGAGCCCGGCCCGGTCGTACGTGATGATCTCGGATCCGGTTCTCGCGTGGAGCTCGGTGACGAGGTCCTTCCAGTAGGAGGAGTCCTCGCCGCCGCCCGCGTCCAGGACGACGGTCGGGCCGCGCCCCTCGGTGACGTGGAACGCGAGACGGTGCCCGCCGTTGTCGATCAGGTGCGGCGTCGACGTGGCCGCCTGCGGTGCGGCGGGTACCGACGCGGCCGAGTCCGGAGGAGCAGCCCTCTCATCTCCGCAGGCCGTGAGGGCACCGGCGGCAAGTGCCAGCAAGGCGATACCCGACATCGCGCGGTGTGCACGTCGGTCGGTAAGGCGGAAACGGGCCATGAGTGATCCTCAGGAGTTAGGTCGAGCGATTGGATTCCGGCGTGCAGCGCTGCTCGCCCGAGAGCCATCTTTCGCCCGCACCGGCCCGTGCGACATCCGGCCACCAGGCAGGTTCGTGGTGCGGCTGAGGGCACCGTGCTCGGTGGGGCCAGCCCCCGGGCGGCGGCCCGACCACCGAGCGGGACCCTGCGGTTTCCCGCACATCGGGCTCTGTGGGAAGCCGCAGTCCGTCGAATGGCAACCCGCGTACCATAGGCGAGTAAAGAGTTCCTAAAATGCAGGGGCGTCGGGGCGTCGGCCCCGGGCGTTCGATCCGCCGCCTTGGAGGCCCCCCATGCATCTCATGACCCTTGCGCTGCCGCAGGAGCCCACGGACGGCATCGCGGGCTGGGCCGCCGACCTCGTCGACACCCTGGGCGGTCCCGGCGCGGGGCTGGCCATCGCCCTGGAGAACCTCTTCCCTCCGCTGCCCAGCGAGATCATCCTCCCGCTCACCGGCTTCGCGGCCGGCCAGGGAGTGCTGAGCCTCGCCTCGGCCCTGTTCTGGACGACCCTGGGGTCGGTGGTCGGTGCGGTGGCCCTCTACTGGATCGGCGTACTCATCGGCCGTGACCGGCTGTTCGCCGTGTGGGCGAAGCTTCCGCTGGTGAAGACCTCGGACCTGGAGCGGACCGAGGCCTGGTTCGCCAAGCACGGCACCAAGGCCGTGTTCTTCGGCAGGATGGTGCCCATCTTCCGGAGCCTCATCTCGGTCCCCGCGGGCCTGGAGCGGATGCCGATGCCCCAGTTCGTCATACTGACGACGCTCGGCAGCCTCGTCTGGAACAGCGTCCTGGTGATGTGCGGCTACTGGCTGGGCAGTCACTGGGATGTGGTGGAGACCTACGTCGGCTTCCTGAGCAAGGCGGTCCTGGTCGTCGTCGTGGTGGCCCTGGTCGTCTACCTGACCGTACGGATCAAGGGCCGCAACTCGACCGCCCAGCACCGCCGGACCTCTTGAACGGAGCCACGGACGCGGCGCCCCGCCCCAGGGGGGCCGTCTCCCCGGTTCCGGTGAGGGGCGGCAGCATGAGGCCGAGCGCTCCGAGGGGTCACGGTCGGTCCCGTCGGCACCGGCAAGCGGTGAATCCGGCCTACCCCGGGCTCAGGCGGGCACAGCGGCGGCTGGCGCGGGCCGAAGAGGCCACCACGGCGTGCGAGGCCGCCGAGAGGGCTCCGGCCAGTGCGAGCAGCGGCCAGTCCGCGGTGAGCGCGGCGGCGACCGCCAGTGCGGGCGTCGCGACCGCCATGGCGACGCTGGCCGTGGTGCCGGCCCAGGCGACCGCCAGGGGAAGTCGATGGAGGGTGGGCAGCCTGCGGGCGAGGGTGCCCGTGGCGGCGAGCAGTGCCGCGGCGAGCAGCGCGGCGACGATCGCGACACCGGCCAGGCCCATCGCCGACAGCTGGGCCGTGCGCGACAGTTGCCCGGTCGTCGCCTCGGGGAGGTCCGACGTCCGGGCGAGGCACCAGCAGGCGATCAGGAAGGGCGCGGTGAGGGTCACGGCCCGTGCCGTGTGCCGGGCCTGGGCAATGGTCAGTTCGCGCTGGGCGGCCGGGGCGATCTCCTCGACGGTCCCGAACTCCCGTACCGCCGCCCGGGCGGCCCGTCCGGGGGACATCCCCTCGGCGACGTGGGCCTGGGCCGTGTCCGCCAGGCCGTCGCACAGTTCCTCGATCATGCGGGCCTTCGGCCCGGCAGGGCCGTGCAGGACGGCCGTCAGGGATGCCTCGTACGCGGCGACGGGGTCGGCCGGTCCGCCGGTGGGTTTCATGTCGTCAGCCCGGGCGGGGTGGAGGGGTTGAGGACGGAGCCGATCGCCGTGGTGAATTCGTCCCACGCGGTCCGCTCACCGGCCAGGGTGCGCCGCCCCTCCTCGGTCAGCTCGTAACAGCGCCGCCGCCGCTCACCGGCCGACTCCCAGCTGCTGCTCAGCAGCCCGATCCGCTCCAGCCGGTTCAGGGCCGGATAGATCGTGCCCGTGCGCAGTTCGAGTACGCCGCCGCTGCGGCGCTGCACGGCCGCGATGATCGCGTACCCGTGCAGCGGGCCCGGTTCCAGCACGGCCAGCAGCAGTCCGTCGAGGTGCCCTCGCACCGCATCCGCCTTCATGGGTAGGCAGCCTACCCAAAGGACGCGTAGGCAGTGTATGTATTGGCAGCCAACACATACGCGTGTCCCGAGCAGGAGGCATCCGCAGTGACCAAGCTGCTGCTATCCATCCATGTCATCGCCGCGATCGTGGCCGTCGGGTCGATCACCGTCGCCGCCTCGATGTTTCCGCGCTACGCGCTGCGTGCCCTGGACGGCACCGAGAAGGACGGCAGGGCCGCGGGGGTCGCCGGGCTCCTGCACCGCGTCTGCTACGGCTACTCGCTCGCCGGGATCTTCGTGCCGGTGTTCGGGATCGCGACCGGTGCCGCGCTCGGAGTCCTCACCGATGCCTGGCTGATCGCCTCGCTCGTCCTCACCCTGATCGCCGCGGCCGTCCTCGGACTCGCCATCCTGCCCGGACAGCGGCGGCTGCTGGCCGACGAGGACGACGGCGAGGGCCCGCCCACCCTGGATGCCGCACGGCCGATGGCGGCGCGGCTGACCATGCTCACCGGCATCTTCAACCTCGTCTGGGCGGTCGTCGTCGTCCTGATGATCGTCCGCCCCGGGTCCACGACAGGGGCGTGAGACGCGGCAGCGCCCGTGGTCAGGGCGCACTGGAACTGGGACTGCTCAGGCGGCAGCCGTGACGCCTCACACCACGCCGAGCTCCCACACCAGCACCTCGGCGTCCCGCAGCGCCACCAGCTCCAGCCCCCGGGGTTCCGTGACCCGCGCCGAGTCACCCTCACCCAGCCGTTCGTCGCCGAGGCCCACCTCGCCCCGTACGACGTGGAGGTAGGCGCCCGCCGCGTCCGGCACGGCGGTGCGCTCCCCCTCGGAAGGCCGGTACACATGGAGCAGCGCGCCCGCCTCCGGAAGGGCGTACGGGGTGGAGCCGGCGATCCCGGAGACGTGCGTGTAAGAGGGCTCGCCGCCGGGTTCCAGGGGGGACAGCCACATCTGGACGAACCTCAACGGGTGCTCCCCGTCGTTGCGTTCGACGTGCCGCACCCCGGCGGCCGAGCTGAGGTGCTGGACGTCCCCGGGCCGTACGACGGTGGCGTGGGAGGCCGAGTCGCGGTGGGTGAGCTCACCCTCCACCACCCAGGTGACGATCTCGGTGTGGCTGTGCGGATGCTCGTCGAAGCCGGCACCCGGCGCGAGACGTTCCTCGTTGCAGGCGAGGATCGGCCCGAAGCGCAGGTTGTCCGGATCGTAGAACCGCCCGAAGGAGAAGGCGTGCAGCGTCTCGATGCCCTCGGAGCCGCCCGTGGCGGAATCCCCGCCTCGGAATCGGTCCCCGGACCGGCGTACGTCCATCACGCCCCCACGGTATCCCCCGCCGGGCCGCGTTCCGCCCCTCCTCTCCGGGCACCTGCCCTGATAAGGCAGTCTTGTGTGCGTGCCCCGACCCGATCCTGAGCAGCCCGCCGCGCATGCCGCCCATCTTCACGCCGCGACCCTGAAACGGCTGGAACAGTCCTCCGGCCGGCTGGCCGCCCACGCCATCGCACGCATGGACGAGACGCTTCCGTGGTACCGGGCTATGCCACCGGAGAACCGGTCCTGGATCGGCCTGGTCGCCCAGGCCGGTATCGCCGCGTTCACCGAGTGGTTCCGGCATCCGGAGACACCGCAGGCGATCTCCACCGATGTGTTCGGCACCGCTCCGCGCGAGCTGACACGCGCGATCACCCTGCGGCAGACCGTCGAGATGGTGCGTACGACGATCGAGGTCATGGAGACCGCGATCGAGGAGGTCGCGGCGCCCGGCGACGAGTCGGTGCTGCGCGAGGCGCTGCTCGTCTACGCCCGCGAGATCGCCTTCGCGACCGCCCAGGTGTACGCCCAGGCCGCCGAGGCGCGTGGCGCGTGGGACGCCCGGCTGGAGTCGCTGGTGGTGAACGCCGTGCTGTCCGGCGAGGCGGACGAGGGTGCCGTGTCCCGGGCCGCCGCGCTCGGCTGGAACTCCCCCGACCATGTGTGCGTCGTCCTGGGCACCGCCCCCGACGGGGACAGCGAGCTCACCGTGGAGGCGATCCGGCGGGCGGCGAGGCACGCCAAGCTCCAGGTCCTGACCGGGGTCCTCGGACACCGCCTGGTCGTGATCGCGGGCGGCAGCGACAACCCCTTGAACGTCGCGAAGTCGCTGATCGGTCCGTACGCGGCCGGCCCCGTCGTCGCCGGCCCCGTGGTGCCCGACCTCCTCGCCGCCACCAGGTCCGCGCAGGCCGCGGCGGCAGGTCTCAAGGCCTGCTCGGCGTGGCAGGACGCTCCGAGGCCCGTCCTGTCGGACGATCTCCTTCCTGAGCGTGCGATGGCGGGCGATCCGGCAGCGCGCGCTCAGTTGGTGGAGGAGATCTACAGACCACTGGAAGAGGCGGGTTCGGCACTCCTGGAGACGCTGAGTGTGTATCTGGAGCAGGCGAGCAGCCTCGAGGGCGCGGCACGGATGCTGTTCGTGCACCCCAATACCGTGCGCTACCGGCTGCGACGTGTGACTGACGTCACCGGCTGGTCACCTTCCGACGTCCGTTCCGCGTTCACTCTGCGGATCGCCCTCATCCTGGGGCGCTTGGCCGCCGGAGACACTCAGTCCTAGACTTTTGTCGAACTCCAACAATTCCCCTGACGGTTCTTCGTCCCTGTCCCCACCGGCGCCAGGGGCCGTCCACAAGAGAGAGTGTGAGGGTGCTCGTACTCGTCGCTCCCGGCCAAGGCGCTCAGACGCCCGGCTTCCTGACTCCCTGGCTCGACCTCCCCGGTGCCGCCGACCGCATCGCGGGATGGTCCGACGCCATCGGGCTCGACCTTGCCCACTACGGCACGAAGGCCGACGCGGACGAGATCCGCGACACGGCGGTGGCCCAGCCGCTGCTGGTCGCCGCGGGTCTCCTCTCCGCCGCCGCCCTTGACGCCTCGCCCGGCGTCGTGGCGGGCCACAGCGTCGGCGAGATCACCGCCGCCGCGCTCGCCGGCGTCATCGACGACGAGGCCGCGCTCCGCTTCGTACGCACCCGGGGGCTCGGCATGGCCGAGGCCGCCGCGGCCACCGAGACCGGCATGGCCGCGCTCCTCGGCGGGGACCCGGACGTCACGGTCCCGCACCTGGAGAAGCTGGGGCTCACCCCGGCCAACGTCAACGGTGGCGGGCAGATCGTCGCCGCCGGCACCGCGGAGCAGATCGCCGCGCTGACCGAGGACAAGCCCGAAGGCGTACGCCGTGTGGTGCCGCTCAAGGTCGCCGGCGCGTTCCACACGCGCCACATGGCCCCGGCCGTGGACAAGCTGCGTGACGCCGCCACCGCCCTGACGGTCAGCGACCCGAAGGTGACGTACGTGTCGAACGCCGACGGGAAGACGGTCGCCACCGGCGACGAGGTCATCACGCGGCTCGTCGGCCAGGTCGCCAGCCCGGTCCGCTGGGACCTGTGCATGGAGACCTTCGCCGCGCTCGGAGTCACGGCCCTCATCGAGGCCTCTCCCGGCGGGACCCTGGTCGGGCTCGCCAAGCGCGCGCTGCCCGGCGTGAAGACCCTCGCGCTCAAGACCCCCGACGACCTCGACGCGGCCCGCGCGCTCATCTCCGAGCACGCAGGCGCCTAAGGAGCCCGAGAGCATGTCGAAGATCAAGCCCAGCAAGGGCGCCCCGTACGCACGCATCATGGGTGTGGGCGGCTACCGCCCGACCCGTGTCGTGCCCAACGAGGTGATCCTCGAGACGATCGACTCGTCCGACGAGTGGATCCGCTCCCGCTCCGGTATCGCCACCCGCCACTGGGCCTCCGACGAGGAGACCGTGTCGATGATGTCCGTGGAGGCCTCCGGCAAGGCGATCGCGGATGCCGGGATCACCCCGGAGCAGATCGGCGGAGTCATCGTCTCCACCGTCTCGCACTTCAAGCAGACCCCGGCCGTCGCCACCGACATCGCGCACAAGGTCGGCGCGGGCAAGCCCGCCGCCTTCGACATCTCGGCCGGCTGCGCGGGCTTCGGCTACGGACTCACGCTCGCCAAGGGCATGATCGTCGAGGGCTCGGCGGAGTACGTACTCGTCATCGGTGTCGAGCGGCTCAGCGACCTCACCGACCTGGAGGACCGCGCGACGGCCTTCCTGTTCGGCGACGGCGCGGGCGCCGTCGTGGTCGGCCCGTCCCAGGAGCCGGCCATCGGCCCCACCGTCTGGGGTTCCGAGGGCGACAAGTCCGAGACGATCAAGCAGACCGTCTCGTGGAACGACCTCCACATCGGCGACGTCTCCAAGCTGCCGCTCGACAAGAACGGTGAGGTCAAGTTCCCGGCCATCACGCAGGAGGGCCAGGCGGTCTTCCGCTGGGCCGTCTTCGAGATGGCGAAGGTCGCCCAGCAGGCGCTGGAAGCGGCCGGGATCTCCCCGGAGGACCTGGACGTCTTCATCCCGCACCAGGCCAACATGCGGATCATCGACTCGATGGTGAAGACACTCAAGCTGCCGGAGCACGTCACGGTCGCCCGTGACGTGGAAACCACCGGCAACACGTCGGCCGCCTCGATTCCGCTCGCGATGGAGCGGCTTCTGGCGACCGGTCAGGCCAAGAGCGGCGACACGGCGCTCATCATCGGCTTCGGGGCGGGTCTCGTCTACGCCGCGACGGTCGTTACCCTCCCCTAGGCACCCTGGACCTTTCGGTCCACCCGCCCGAACCCTGCAGAAACACATCGAAGGAGCGCCAACATGGCCGCCACTCAGGAAGAGATCGTCACCGGTCTCGCCGAGATCGTCAACGAGATCGCCGGTATCCCGGTCGAGGACGTCCAGCTGGACAAGTCCTTCACCGACGACCTGGACGTCGACTCGCTGTCCATGGTCGAGGTCGTCGTCGCCGCCGAAGAGCGCTTCGACGTCAAGATCCCCGACGAGGACGTCAAGAACCTCAAGACGGTCGGCGACGCCGCTGACTACATCCTGAAGCACCAGGGCTGATCCCAGCCCGTTCTGTGTGTCGCCACCCGGCGGTGGCGCCGCTGATTCACGACCCTCTACACGTGGAGAAGATTTTCCAGTGAGCCCGACCAATCGCACCGTGGTCGTCACCGGTATCGGCGCAACCACTCCGCTGGGTGGCGACTCCGCATCGACCTGGGAAGGTCTGATGGCCGGCCGGTCCGGCGTCAAGCCTCTCGAGGGCGAACGTTTCGCCGAACTGCCCGTCCGGATCGCGGCCCTCGCGGCCGTCGACCCGGGTGACGTCCTGCCCCGTCCGCTCGCCCGCAAGCTGGACCGCTCGGCGCAGTTCGCGCTGATCGCCGCCCGCGAGGCGTGGGCCGACGCCGGTTTCACCGGCAAGGCCGGCGAGGACGAGAAGATCCGGCCCGAGCGTCTGGGTTCGGTCATCGCCTCCGGTATCGGTGGCGTGATCACCCTGCTCGACCAGTACGACGTGCTGAAGGAGAAGGGCGTACGCCGCGTCTCCCCGCACACCGTTCCCATGCTCATGCCCAACGGCCCGGCGGCCAACGTCGGCCTGGAGGTCAACGCCCAGGCCGGTGTCCACACCCCGGTCTCCGCCTGCGCGTCGGGCGCCGAGGCCATCGGTTACGCCGTCGAGATGATCCGCACCGGCCGTGCCGACGTGGTCGTCGCCGGTGGCACCGAGGCGGCCATCCACCCGCTGCCGATCGCGGCGTTCGCCAACATGATGGCGATGTCCAAGAGCAACGACGAGCCCGAGAAGGCCTCGCGTCCCTACGACACGGCCCGCGACGGCTTCGTTCTCGGCGAGGGCGCCGGCGTCGTGATCCTGGAGTCCGCGGAGCACGCCGCCGCGCGGGGCGCCAAGGTCTACTGCGAGGTGCTCGGCCAGGGCCTGTCGGCCGACGCCCACCACATCGCGCAGCCCGAGCCCACCGGGCGCGGGATCGCCGCCGCGATGCAGAACCTGCTGGACGCGACGGACCTGAAGCCCTCGGAGGTCGTGCACCTGAACGCGCACGCCACGTCCACGCCGCAGGGTGACATCGCGGAGATCAAGGCACTGCGCGCGGTGCTGGGCGACGACCTGGACCATGTCGCGATCTCCGCCACGAAGTCCATGACGGGTCACCTGCTGGGTGGCGCGGGCGGTATCGAGACCGTGGCGACGGTCCTGGCCCTGCACAACCGGATGGCACCGCCCACGATCAACATCGACGACCTCGACGAGGCGGTCGACGCCGACGTCGTACGCGGTGAGCCGCGGGCGCTGCCCGAGGGTTCGATCGCGGCGATCAACAACTCGTTCGGCTTCGGTGGCCACAACGTGGTGCTGGCGTTCCGTTCGGTCTGACCCGGTGATCAGCCACTGATCCTGCCGCGAGGCCCGCTTCCCCCGTGGGGAGGCGGGCCTCGCGCATGCGCGCCCCATCGATCCGTCCGGCCGGCGAGGATGTGGGGCCGGACTACCGGCCGCTCGCCTGCGGAACCGGAAGCCGCGGTGCCTCCGGCGGCACGGGCGCGGCAGGCCGGTTGCGGGCCAGCATGATCGCGGGCACCGCGGCGAGGAGGAAGAGCGCTCCCGCCATGACGACGTAGAGGTGGACGCCGGTCGCCGTGCTCACCGGGGCGTCGCCGGCGAAGGTCCCGGGGACGAGGGTCGCCTTGAGTACCTCGCCCCCGGCGAAGCTGAAGACGACCGAGCCGAGGGCCAGCACGACCGACACCAGGCCGGCGGTCGTGCCCTGGCGTTCGGGGGCTTCGAGGCTGGTCGCCAGGTTGTAGCCGGAGGCGCCGATCGCTCCGGCGGCCATGCCGACCAGGGCGCCGCAGGCGATCGCCAGTGGGAGCACCGATACGCCCGCCACCATCGCGAAGGTCGCCACCGCTCCGACGGCGATGCCGACGAAGAGGGGCAGTGCGGGACCGAACCGCCCCGCGATCCATCCGGCGCACGTGCCGCCGATGACGATGCCGAGGTTGGGGGCGGCGAGCAGCACCGCGACCGCCTCCCCGTCACCCAGCCCGTAACCGAGACCCAGCTCGGGGGGCACCTGGGCGACGATGCTCGTCAGTTGCAGCATGCTCCGGAAGGAACCTGCCGCCAGCACCAGGGCCAGCAGCGTCAGCAGGATCGGGCGGCCGAGGGCCCGGAGGTCGATGATGGGTTCCTCGACCCGCAGCGCGAGGAACGCCCAGCCGGCCAGGGCGGCGGCGCCGGCCGTCAGCAGCGTGATCATGCCCCCGGACAGCCATCCGAGGTCTCTGCCGAGGCTGGTGTAGGCGAGCACCGCGCAGAGGCCGCCGCCGAGCAGGAGCGCCCCGGTCACGTCGATCCGGCCGGTGCCGCGGACCGGTGACTCCGGGATGAAGGCGCGCACGCAGAGCGCGGCCGCAGCGGCGAGCAGCGCCGCCATCAGGAACACGCTCCGGTAGCCGAACGCGTCGATGACCGGCTGCATCAGGAACGGTTCGATGATGCCGACGAGCGAGGAGCCCGAGGTCACGAGTCCGATCAGGGCCATCGCCACCCGCGGGGTGCAGATCTGGCGTGCGAGGGCCACCGTGAGGAAGATCGCCGCGAAGGCGGCGCCCTGGAGGAAGCGCCCCACCAGGAAGATCCAGATGCTGGGGGCGACGAGGCAGACCAGTGCTCCGGTGCAGGCGAGGAGAAGTGTGCCGATGAGCATCCGGCGCTTGCCGAAGATGTCGGAACTCTTCGCGAGCAGCGGCGACCAGAGGGCCCCTGCCAGCATCGCGCTCGCGTTCAGCCATGCGGCCTGGTCGGTGTGGAAGTGCTCCAGTAACTGGGGCAGGACCATCATGGGCGAGCCGATGGCGACGTCGGCCAGGACGTTGGCGAGGGTGAGGACGGCCGCCCAGAGGACGAGCCGCTTGCTCCAGCGGTGCTCCTGGGGGCGGGGGGCGGGCCTTTCCGGTGTGTCTTTCACTTCGCGTCCTCTTCAGCGTGTGCAGCGTGTGAGTGGTGAGGTCCCGGCGAACGGCACGCCCCGTGGGCGGCGCGGCCGGCACGGGTCGGCCGTGGCACCGGGTTCAGGGCGCGCCGGTGGCGGATGCTCGCAGGGCCTTGTTGCGGGCTGCGATGGCGGCCCAGCTCGTCGGCAGCATGCGGTCACGACCGCTGTGGACACGGTCCTGGGCCAACGTGACGTAGGGGCGCTGCCGGGCCTCGTACCGTGCGAACGCGGTGGTGTGGTCGGTGCCGTGCCGATCGATCTCCTCGGCCAGGAAGTGGGCGCCGGTGAGCGCGAGTGAGGTGCCCCGGCCGGAAAGATAGGCCGGGCTGTACCCGGCGTCCCCGACGAGTGCGACCCGGCCGCGGTGCCAGGAGGGCAGGTGGATCTGGCTCGCGGGGGTGAGGAAGAAGCCGGGGTCGGCGAGGGCCGCGTCGAGCAGCTCCGGGATCCGCCACGACCGGTGGCCGGCGAAGGCGTCGACGAGGATCTTCTTCTGGGCGTCCAGGTCGTGGTGGTCGTACTCGATCGGATCCGAGCGGAACTGGAAGACCGCGACGGCCTTGCCGTTGTACCGGAAGATGCCTGCCATCCGACGGGGGACGTTGTATATGGAGTTGGCGCCCTCGGTACGCGCTTCGCCGGGATGGTCGGCGAGCGCGAAGTAGACGCCGAGGTGCCGGAGGTAGTCGTCCTCGGGCCCGAACACCAGCCCGCGTACCGCGGAGTGCTGGCCGTCGGCTCCGATCACCAGGTCGTACCGCCCGGTGCGACCCGATGCGAAACGTACGTCGACACCGCCGCCGTCGTCGGTGAGTGTCTCGATCGAGTCGCCGAACCGGATCTCCGCGGTGGTGGCCGGGAGCGCGTCGGCGAGGATGCGGACGAGGTCTTCGCGGAGGAGCTCGATGTCGTCGTCGGAGTCGTTGATGTCCGCCATCGGGATCGGGGCCACCGGCTCGCCCCCGCTGTCGACGAACTGGGTGAGCTCCGACATCCGGACCCGTTGCTTCCGGACCTTCGCGAGAAGTCCCATGCGGTCCACGGCCCGGATCGCGTCACCGCGGATGTCGATGGGCGTGCCTGTGAGTCGGAGGTGTGGGGCGTACTCGACCACGGTGACGTCGTGGCCGCGGGTGCCGAGCTCGCGTGCGCAGGCAAGTCCTGCGATACCGGCTCCTGAGACGAGGATGTTCACGTGTGTGCTCCAGGATTCGTTGGAGTGGGTGCGCGGTCGGATCGGTCGCCGCCCGCCGGTCGGTGGCCGGGCCCGCGGGGCGGAGCGAGAGGCGGGCAGGCCGGTATCGCGACGGGCCGGGCTACTAAAGAAACAACCTGTCGCTTTTAGCGACCATACTTACCACCGGCTTGCACCGCAACGCCCCTCGTGGCGACAATCGGCGCCCGAGCAGAGAAACAGGAGGTGAGCGCGGCCATGGCCGACGGGACCGCCGCCCGGCCGCCCGCACGGCGCCCGGGCGGCCGCAACGCACGGGTGAGAGCGCAGATCCTCGCCGCGACGGTCCGGCTCGTGGCGCGCGACGGCATCGCGGGCTTCCGCTACGAGGAGGTCGCCGAGTCCGCCGGCGTGCACAAGACCAGCGTCTACCGCAACTGGCCGGACCGCGAGGAGCTGGTGGTCGAAGCCCTGCTGCGCTACGCCGAGGAGCTCGCCTCGGTCGCCGACACGGGCGACCTCCACCGGGACCTGGTGGACTTTCTGCTGGACCTGGCCGGTGGCCTGGAAACGCCGTTCGGCAAAACCCTCGAACAGGCCATCCAGCCCGCCCGCCAGAGCCCCACCGTCCAGGCGCTCACCAAGATCCTCGACCAGCGCGTGGCCGTCATGCGGCGGCGGGTCGACACCGCCGTCGACCGCGGCGAACTCCCGCCGGTCGACCCCGCTTTCCTCGGCGAGATGATCTCCGGACCCGTGCACCTGATCGTCAACCGCGGCATGCGCCCGTTCACACGCACGGACGCCGAGCGCATCGTCGGCGTGGTGCTCGCCGGCATCCGGGCCACCGCACCACACAGCTGAGGCGCGAAAGATGGGCCCCCGGCCCCGGACCGACCCTGCGACAACCGGGGTGAAACGTTCCTGCTGGGCCGACTACCGAGGTTCCGGCAGGGCCGGCCCCGTCACACCACCTGGTGCAGCCAGCGCACGGGCGCGCCCTCGCCCGCGTGGCGGAAGGACTCCAGCTCGTCGTCCCACGGCTTGCCCAGGAGCTTGGCCACCTCGGCCTCCAGGTCCGTCTCGCCGTTCAGCGAGCGGGCCAGAGCCGCTCGGAGCCGGTCCTCCGGGACCAGGATGTCGCCGTGCATGCCGGTGACGGCGTGGAAGATGCCGAGACCCGGCGTGGAGCTGTAGCGCTCCCCCTCCGCCGTGGGGCACGGTTCCGCCGTCACCTCGAAGCGCAGCAGGTCCCAGCCACGGAGGGCCGAGGCCAGCTCCGAAGCCGTGCCCGTACGGCCCTTCCAGGAGAATTCGGACCGCCAGGTGCCAGGGGCGGCCGGCTGTCTGGCCCAGTCCAGCTGGACCCTCACACCGAGCACATTCGCCACCGCCCATTCGACGTGCGGGCACAGCGCGCGCGGTGCGGAGTGAACGTAAAGGACTCCACGTGTCGTCACCGGGACCTCCAGTGTGGGACGAGGTTCGCCTTCCACAGCGGCCTCGCGCCCGTACCGTCGCTTTTCGGCCGGATCCCGAGGTTGTCATCAGTAAACAGCATCGGGAGTGAATCTCCTGAAAAGGAACAGTATGTGACGTGAGATAACGTACCGGGCCCGCTGACGCGTCGTGGGCCGGGCACACACCGCTGGTTCGACGGGGAAAAGCTACCGTGCCCCGGGGCCGGGTGTGTGACGTACGGTCGGTCCCGGGGCCATCATTCGCAGAGCATTCACCCGCGAGGGCGCGGAGGCCCGCCACCTGGGGCTGTCCGGTTGTGCCAGGGGCACAGTCACCCGCGTGGCCGGAGGGGAAAACACAGATGTCCGAGCGTCCGTCACGTCGCCGTGTCCGAGGCGTCGCAGCCACTCTGACGGCTGTCGCCGCCGTCGGAGCCGCCGTGCTCACGGGCTGCACCTCAGACGGGAGCCCGTCCGCGCGGAGCGGCACGGGCGCCGCGAGCCCCTCCCCTTCGCCCACCCCGCTGTGGGACGTGAGCCCCGCGTCCATCGCCGCGGTCGGGGACTCCATCACCACGGGCTTCGACGCCTGCTCGGTGCTGGCCGACTGCCCCGAGGTGTCCTGGGCGACCGGGACCGACAGCGCGGTGCGGAGCCTCGCCGTACGCGTCCTCGGCACGTCGAAGGCCGCCACGCACAGCTGGAACCACGCGGTGTCGGGCGCCAGGATCGCGCAGCTGCCGGAGCAGATGGCGCTGGCGGCGAAGGAGAGGCCGGGCCTGGTCACGGTGATGATCGGAGCGAACGACGCCTGCCGCGATTCGGTGGAGCTGATGACGCCGGAGGCCGACTTCCGGGCGTCCTTCGAGGCGTCGATGCGGCAGTTGCGCGCGGCGGCCCCGAAGGCGCAGGTGTACGTGTCGAGCGTGCCGGACCTCAAGCGGCTCTGGTCGGTCGGTCGGGAGAATCCGATGGGCAAGCAGATCTGGAAGCTGGGGATCTGCCGCTCGATGCTGGGCGACGCCGACGACATGGGGGCCGCGGCCGTCGCCCGGCGTGACGCGGTGCGGGAGCGCGTCGTCGCGTACAACGGGGTGCTGCGGGACGTCTGCGCGCGGGACGAGCGCTGTCGGTACGACGGCGGGGCGGTGTTCGACTACCGGTTCACCGGTGAACAGCTCAGCGAGTGGGACTGGTTCCATCCGGGCCGAGACGGCCAGGCCGGACTGGCAGAGATCGCTTACCGCAACGTCACCGCGTCCGGGCCCCCCGCGTAAAGTTCGTGATCATGACGACGGGTGCAGCGGTACACAGCGACGACTTCTCCACGCTCGAAGACGGCACGCCCGTGCGGCGCTGGACCCTGGAACGCGAGGGCACCCGGGTGCGGGTCCTGACGTACGGCGCCGTGGTGCAGTCCGTGGTGGTCCCCGGGAGGGACGGCACCCGGGGAGAGGTGGCCCTGGGACTGCCGGACGTCAAGGGGTACGAGACGTACGCCGGCCCGTACCTCGGCGCCGTGGTCGGCCGGTACGCGAACCGTATCGCGGGCGGGTCCTTCGTCCTGGACGGGCGGACGCACCGGCTGACGCGCAACGAGGGCCGCAACACCCTGCACGGCGGTGGGCGCGGCTTCGACAAGCGGGTGTGGGACGCCGAGGAGGTGCGGGACGGCGTGCGGCTCTCCCTGGTCTCCGAGGACGGCGAGGAGGGCTTCCCGGGGCGGCTGGCGGTGTCGGTGACATACACCCTGGACGAGGTGGGCGCGCTGTGGATCGCCTACCGGGCGACGACGGACGCGCCGACCGTGGTGAACCTGACGAACCACACGTACTGGAATCTGGCGGGGGCGGACAGCGGGAGCGCGCTGGGGCACGAACTGCGTCTCGCGGCAGGGCTGATCACCCCGGGCGACGCGGAGTCGATCCCCACCGGTGAGCTCCTGCCGGTGGAGGGCACCCGCTTCGACTTCCGGGAGGCGAAGCCGTTGGGGCCCGGCTACGACACCAACTACGTACTGGAGGAGACCGGTGGGAAGCCGGTCGCCGAGCTGTACGACCCCGCGTCGGGACGCCTGCTCACGGTCCGCACGACGGAGCCGGGGCTCCAGCTGTACACCGCCGACCACCTCGACGGGGGCCCGTTCGTCCCGTGCGCCGGGATCGCGCTGGAGACACAGCACTTCCCCGACTCACCGAACCACCCGGATTTCCCGAGCACGGTGCTGCGGCCCGGCGAGGAGTTCGCCTCCACGACGGTGTACGCCTTCTCGGCGCGCTGACGCCCGGCCCGGCCCGACGACCTGCGTCAACACGAACTCGCCGCGATCACCAGCGGGTGATTCGGGGCCGATTCCGCATGGTTTCGGGTTGTGGCACACCAGGCTGATCTCCATGATCACACCTGCTGAACCGTCAACCCTCCGCACCTCCCGCCGTGCCGTGATCGCGGGGGCCACCGCGGGTGCCGCCGCCCTCGCCGTGACCGGCGCCGCCGGTTCCGCCGGCGCGGCGCCCCGGACCGCTGCCGCCGCGCCGGCAGCGGCGCCCGGATCCGACCGGAGTGCCGCCCTCACCGTCGCCCGCGCCATCCTCGTACGGGACGAGAAGGACCGGGACCTGATCCCCCGTTACCGCGAGGTCCTGCTGGGCAAGGGCCTGCCCCCCACCCGGGCAGCCCGCAGGAAGGTGCTGGTCGTCGGCGCGGGGCCGGCCGGGCTCACCGCGGCGCGGCTGCTCCACGAGGCGGGTCACCAGGTCACCGTGATCGAGGCCAACGGCAACCGCGTCGGGGGCCGCATCAAGACCTTCCGGGCCGGCGGTCACGAGAAGTCCGAGCCGCCCTTCGCCGATCCGAAGCAGTACGCCGAGGCCGGCGCGATGCGCATCCCGGACAGCCATCCGCTGGTCACCGGGCTGATGGCCCACCTCGGGCTGAAGACCCGCCGCTTCCACCTGGTCGACGTGGACGGCGAGGGGCGCCCCGCCAACCGCACCTGGATCCACGTCAACGGCGTCCGCGTCCGCCGCGCGGACTACGCGAAGAAGCCGCAGGCCGTCAACCGCTCCTTCGGTGTGCCCGCTGCCTACGAGAACACCCCCGCCTCGCAGATCGTGCGGGACGCCTTCGCCCCGGTGCGCAAGGAGATCGAAGGCAAGGAGGGCAGTGCCCTGGTCGAGGGCTGGGCGACGGTGCTCCAGCGGTACGGGCACTTCTCGATGTTCCGGTACATGACCGAGGTGGCCGAGCTCGACGAGCGCACCATCGATCTCATCGGCACCGTCGAGAACATGACCTCGCGGCTCCACCTCGCCTTCCTGCACAGCTTCATCGGGGCCTCCCTGATCAGCCCCGCCACCTCCTTCTTCGAACTGCCCGACGGCACCGCGACGCTGGCCGACGCGATGTACGCACAGGTGAAGGACCTGGTGCGCCTGGACCGCCGGGCCACCCGGATCAGCCACTCGAAGGACGGCGTGCGGGTCGAGACGGTCTCCGAGGGCCGGGGCGGTCCCGTGGTCCGGGAGACCTTCACCGGTGACCGGGCGATCATCACCGTCCCCTTCTCCGGGCTGCGGCACATCCCGGTGTCCCCGGCGCTCTCGTACGGCAAGCGGCGGGCGATCACCGAGGTCCACTACGACGCCGCGACCAAGGTGCTGCTCGAATTCAGCCGCCGCTGGTGGGAGTTCGACGAGGCGGACTGGAAGCGGGAGCTGGAGGCCGTACGCCCCGGCCTGTACGACGCCTACCGCCTGGGCAAGGCCCCCGCCGACGGCTCGCTGCTGGGCGCGCACCCCTCCGTACCGAGCGGCCACATCCCGCCCAACCAGCGGGTGCACTACGCCGCCTGCCGGGCCACCGCTCGCAATCAGCCGGAGGCGGCCCACGTCATCGGCGGCGGTTCGGTGACGGACAACGCCAACCGGTTCATGTACCAGCCCTCGCACCCGGTCGAGGGCAGCAGGGGCGGCGTCCTGCTCGCCTCGTACAGCTGGGCCGACGACGCCCTGAAGTGGGACTCGCTGGACGACGACGAGCGCTACCCGCGCACCCTGGGCGGCGTCCAGGACGTGTACGGGCAGCGCATCGAGGTGTTCTACACGGGCGTGGGCCGCACCCAGTCCTGGATGCGTGACCCGTACGCGTACGGCGAGGCGTCGGTGCTGCTGCCCGGCCAGCACACCGAGCTGTTCCCCGACGTCCGCACCCCGGAGGGTCCGCTGCACTTCGCCGGCTGCCACACGTCCATCAAGCCGGCCTGGATCGAGGGCGCCCTGGAATCGGCGGTCAGGACCGCGCTGGAGGTCCACGGCGGCTGACCGGCGGCGGGTCGCCGGACCGGCGGCCCGCTCAGTCCTTGCGCAGGGTGTACGGCTCGGGCGCCGGGGCCGGACCGGCTCCCGGTGTCGCCGTCAGGGCGCGGGCCAGCAGCGTGGCCCCCGCGACGGCGCCCGGCATCAGCAGCACCGCGACGAACGGGACGACGAAGGCGAGCGCGAGCGGGACGCCGAAGCCCAGGACCATCATGCGGCGGGTGCGCAGCAGCGCGAGGCGGTCCTTCAGGACCATGCCGCGGCGCTGGAGGGCGACGGCGGTGAGCTCTTCGGAGAGGAAGTAGCCGGTGACGCAGAAGCCGAGGACGGGGATCACGGTCTGCCCGATGACGGGGATGAACCCGAGGGCGAAGAGCACCACCCCGTACAGCGCGACGCGCACCAGGATGCGGACGGAGTCGCGGGCGGAGATCCAGAGTTCACGCCAGAGCGGCAGGTCCGACTCGGGCACCTCGCCGCCCTCGCTGCGGTCGACCTCCTCGGACAGCGACTCGTAGAACGGCTGGCCGACCAGCAGGGTCGCCGCGGTGAAGGTGATCACCGCGAGGAAGATCCCGAAGGCGAAGACCAGGACGACCAGGGTGTTGCGCAGGAGGCCCAGCCAGGGCGAGGACCAGTCGTCGGCGAACGGGGTGGCCCAGCCGACGAAGTCGTCGGCGCCGTAGCCCAGTCCGACCAGCGCCGCGGCGTAGACGACGAGGGTGATCAGCGCGGGGAGCAGGCCGAAGCCGAACCAGCGGCCGTGCCCGAAGGCCCAGCGTTGACCCTTGATCAAGTAACCGAAACCCGCCCCGAGATCACTCATGGCGTCAGCGTACTTGTGCCAACCATTGACATGCCCCCGGGCCCGTCATTACCGTCACGCCAGCATTTCGAACGAGTGACGAAATACCGAACACGTTGAGAGGCAACACACGTGCGCATCACCGGAATCAGCACGCATGTCGTCGGCACGCCGTGGCGCAACCTCACCTACGTCCAGGTCCACACCGACGAGGGTCTCACCGGGGTCGGCGAGACCCGGATGCTGGGCCGCACGGACGCCCTGCTCGGCTACCTGCGCGAGGCGTCGGCCAACCACGTGACCGGCTCCGACCCGTTCGCGATCGAAGACCTCGTCCGCCGCATGAAGTACGGCGACTACGGGCGGGCCGGGGAGATCGTGATGTCCGGTATCGCGGTCATCGAGATGGCCTGCTGGGACATCAAGGGCAAGGCGCTCGGCGTCCCCGTCTGGCAGCTCCTCGGCGGGAAGGTCACCGACCGGGTGAAGGCGTACGCCAACGGCTGGTACACCACCGAGCGCACCCCGGAGGCCTACCACAAGGCGGCGCAGGGTGTCGTGGAGCGCGGTTACCGGGCGCTGAAGATCGACCCCTTCGGTACGGGGCACTTCGAGCTGGGCCAGGAGGAGACCCGGTACGCGGTGTCCCTCATCGAGGCGGTGCGGGACGCCATCGGCCCGGACACCGAGCTGATGCTGGAGATGCACGGCCGGTTCAGTCCGTCGACGGCGGTGCGGATCGCCCGGGAGATGGCCCCCTTCAAGCCCGCCTGGCTGGAGGAGCCGGTGCCGCCGGAGAACCTCAAGGCGCTGAGCAAGGTCGCGGAGAAGGTCGACATGCCGATCGCGACCGGTGAGCGCATCCACGACCGGATCGAGTTCCGTGAGCTCTTCGAGTCGCAGGCCGCCGACATCATCCAGCCGGACGTCGGACACATCGGCGGCATCCTGGAGACCCGTAAGCTCGCGGCGACCGCGGAGACCCACTACACACTGATCGCCCCGCACAACGTGGGCGGTTCGGTGCTCACGGCGGCCAGCCTCCAGGTCGCGGGCTGCACGCCCAACTTCAAGATCCTCGAACACTTCAACGACTTCGCGGACGCGGACATCAAGAAGGTCGTCAAGGGCGCCCCGGCCGTCGACCCCGCCACCGGCTGCTTCGAGCTCTCCGACGCCCCCGGGCTCGGCGTGGAGCTGGACGTGGACGCGGCGGCCGAATTCCCCCAGCAGCAGGCGCGCTTCGACCTGTGGGCGGACGGCTGGGAGAAGAGGCAGCCCAAGTGACCCCGCTCTCCCGCTCGTTGACCGTCGAGCGGCCCGGCAGCCACACACTGACCGAGGACCCGCCACCGGAGCCCGGCCCCGGCGAGGTCAGGGTGCGGGTCGCCGCGGCCGGGATCTGCATGAGCGACCGCGAGGTGTACGACGGCCACCGCGACCCGGCCTATGTGCGCTACCCCGTGGTGCCGGGGCACGAGTGGTCGGGGACCGTCGACGCGGTGGGCGAGGGCGTCGACCCCGCGCTGACCGGGCGGCGTACGGTCGCCGAGGGCTTCCGGGCCTGCGGGCGCTGCGAGCGGTGCCGCTACGGGGAGACCTCCCTGTGCACGGCGGGGTACGACGAGACCGGCTTCACCCGCCCCGGCGCGTTCGCCGACCACCTGGTGGTCCCGGCGCGGCTGCTGCACCCGCTGGCGGACGACGCCGATCTGCGGGCCGCGGCCCTGCTGGAGCCGGCGGCGGTGATCGCGGCGGCGGTACGGGCCGGGGCGCCCGAGCCCGGAGAGCGGATCGCGGTGCTGGGCGCGGGCACGCTCGGGCTGCTCGCCGTGCAGCTGCTGGCGGCGGTGTCGCCCGCCGAGCTCACCGTGATCGACCCGAGGGAGGGACGGGCCGCCCAGGCGCTGGACTTCGGGGCGAGCGAGGCCCGGGTGCCCGAGGAGGCCGAGGAGGTGCGGGGCCGGTACGACCTGGTCGTGGAGACGGCCGGAGCGCCGTCCACCGCGGCGGACGCGTGCCTGTTGGCGCGACGCGGCGGACGGGTGGTGCTGACCGGGATGTTCACCCCGGGCGCCCAGGGCATCGACCCGGTGCACCTGTCGCTGAGCCAGCTCACCGTGCGCAGCGTCTTCGGCGCCCCGTCGGCGGCCTGGTCCTACGCGGTGCGGGCGTTCACGGCCGGGCTGCTCGACCCGGCCCCCCTGATCACCCACGAGTTCCCGCTGGAGCGTTTCGCCGAGGCCGTGGCACTGGTGGGGTCAGGGGACCCGGAGACCGGGAAGGTGCTGCTGCGGCCGTGACCGGGCCGCCCTGATCCGTGCGCCGGTGATCGATCCGCACGCCGCCAGACCCGATGCCACCAGACCCGGTGCCACCGGACCCGAATGACGTCCGAAATACCGAACATGAAGGACCAGTCGTGAACGACGCCCCTGCCTCTTCCCCCGGTGCCGCCGGTGCACGACGCCCCGGAGACGCCGCACTCACCGCGCTGGGCCTGGGCCCGGCACCCCTGTCCCCGGCCGACGCGTCCCCGCACGCCTTCCCCGACGGCGGGAGCTGGCGCACCGAGGTGCCGTCCGTGGAGGGCCCGGAGGCCCTCGGTGTCGTACTCGAGGAGTCCGCGAGGCTCGACGTCCCGGTCCACCGCGTCAGCCAGGGCAGCGGCATCTGGATGCTGACCGATGCGGAGATCACCGAGATGGTGGAGGGATGCGCCGAACGCGGCATCGAGCTCTGCCTGTTCACCGGCCCGCGTGGCACCTGGGACACCGGTGCGTCGGTCCGTACGGACTCCGGCGGCGCCGGGCTTCGCTCCCGTGGCCACGACGCCCTGGCCGGCTGTGTCGAGGACGCCCTGCGTGCCACCGGGCTTGGTGTGAAGTGCCTGCTCGTGGCGGACGAGGGCGTGTTGTGGACCCTGCACCGGCTGCGGGAGCAAGGGGCTCTTCCCTCGGACACCACCTTCAAGGTCTCGGCGCTCATCGGACCGGTGAACCCGGCCTCGTACGCGGTGTTCGAGCAGCTCGGCGCCGACTCGATCAACATCCCTTCCGACCTGACGCTCGCCCAGTTCACGGAGATCCGCAGGGTGTCCCGCGCCCCGATGGACCTTTACATCGAGGCTCCGGACGACCTCGGCGGGTATGTGCGGATGTACGAGGTGGCCGAACTGATCCGGCGTGGCGCACCGCTGTACCTGAAGTTCGGTCTCTCCAAGTCGCCCGGGATCTACCCCTACGGCCGGCACCTGCGGGAGCTGGCGCTGGCCACCGCCAAGGAGCGGGTGCGGCGCGGCAGGCTCGCGCTGGACCTGCTCGCACGGCACGGGGCGGACGGTGGCATGGCCGCGCTCGGCAGCCGCCTGCCGGGCCCCCTCAACCGCTTCGAGATCTCGTCATAACGTTCCGGAAACACTCTCCCCAAAAGACGACACAGCCGCGCACAATCCCACACACCTGCTCGCGGTCGAACCGCCCTCAGTTTTCCGGGCGTGCCGACGCCACCGGACCGAGCCCTGCTCCCCCCATCAAGGATGATGACAATGCGTAACCGCAGAGCCGCACTTGCCGCCATGGCCTCCGCCACCACCCTCGCTCTCACCCTGACCGCCTGCGGCCAGAGCGGTGAGGGCGGCAGCGAGGAGGAGAAGAGTGGTGCCGGCGCCGGCACCATCGGCATCGCGATGCCGACCAAGTCCTCCGAGCGCTGGATCTCCGACGGCGCCAACGTCGTGAAGGAGCTGAAGGCCAAGGGGTACGAGACCAAGCTGGCCTACGGCGAGGACGACACGGACCAGCAGGTCTCACAGATCGAGAACATGATCACGCAGGGCGTGGACGCCCTGATCATCGCCGCGATCGACAACAAGTCCCTCAACAACGTGCTGCAGCAGGCCAAGGACGCCGACATCCCGGTGATCTCCTACGACCGGCTGATCCTCGGCACGGAGAACGTCGACTACTACGCCTCGTTCGACAACGAGAAGGTCGGCGAGCTCCAGGGCTCGTACATCGTGGACAAGCTCGGCCTGGCGGACGGCAAGAAGGGGCCCTTCAACATCGAGTTGTTCGCCGGTTCCAACGACGACAACAACACCAAGTACTTCTTCCAGGGCGCGATGAACGTCCTCAAGCCGTACGTGGACAAGGGCGAGTTGGTCGTCCGGTCCAAGCAGACCGCCCTCAACCAGGTCACCACGCTGCGGTGGGACGGCGGCACCGCGCAGAGGCGCATGGACGACCTGCTGACGTCGAGCTACCGCAGCACGCGGGTCGACGCCGTGCTCTCGCCGTACGACGGCATCTCCATCGGCATCCTCTCCGCCCTGAAGTCGGACGGCTACGGCACCGCGGCCAAGCCGCTGCCGGTCGTCACGGGCCAGGACGCCGAGGTCGCCTCGGTGAAGTCGATCATCACGGGCGAGCAGACGCAGACCGTCTACAAGGACCTGCGCCAGCTCGCCAAGACCGCCTCGAACATGGTCGAAGCGGTCCTGAACGACAAGAAGCCCGAGGTCAACGACAGCAAGTCCTACGACAACGGCTCCAAGGTCGTCCCCGCCTTCCTGCTGCAGCCGGTCAGCGTCGACAAGGCCAACTACAAGGAAGTCCTGGTCGACGGCGGCTACTACACCGAGAACGACCTCAAGTAACCGGGCTCCCTCAAGGATTGGAAGGCACAACCATGGCGGGACCCGTCCTGGAAATGCGCTCGATCGTCAAGACCTTTCCCGGTGTGAAGGCGCTGTCGGACGTCACACTGACCGTCCGCCAGGGCGAGGTCCACGCCATCTGCGGAGAGAACGGCGCCGGCAAGTCGACCCTGATGAAGGTGCTCTCCGGCGTCCATCCGCACGGCAGCTACGAAGGGGACATCCTCTTCGAGAGCGAGACCTGCCGCTTCAGGGACATCCGGGCGAGCGAACAGCACGGCATCGTGATCATCCACCAGGAGCTGGCGCTGGTGCCGTACCTCTCCATCGCGGAGAACATCTTCCTCGGCAACGAGCACGCCAAGCGCGGGCTGATCAACTGGAACGACACCCTCAGGCACGCCGGTGAACTGCTGCGCCAGGTCGGTCTCGACGAGCACCCGGAGACCCGGGTCGCCGACATCGGCGTGGGCAAGCAGCAGCTGGTGGAGATCGCCAAGGCGCTGTCGAAGAAGGTGAAGCTGCTCATCCTCGACGAGCCGACGGCGGCGCTCAACGACGAGGACAGCGGCAAACTGCTGGACCTGATCCTCTCGTTGAAGGAACAGGGCATGACCTCGATCATCATCTCGCACAAGCTGAACGAGATCCGCCGGGTCGCCGACTCGGTGACGATCATCCGCGACGGGCACTCCATCGAGACGCTCGACGTGAAGGCGGCGGAGACGACCGAGGACCGGATCATCAGCGGGATGGTCGGCCGCGACCTGGAGAACCGCTTCCCGGAGCGCACCCCGCACCACCCGGAGGAGGGGACCGCACCCGCCCTGGAGATCCGCAACTGGACCGTGCACCACCCCATCGACCAGCAGCGCAAGGTCGTCGACGACGTCTCGATCGAGGTGCGGCGGGGCGAGATCGTCGGTATCGCCGGGCTCATGGGCGCCGGCCGCACCGAGCTGGCGATGAGCGTCTTCGGCCGCTCGTACGGCCGGTACGCCGGCGGCACCGTCCTCAGGGACGGCACCGAGATCCACACGAAGTCCGTCCCCGACGCGATCAAGCACGGCATCGCGTACGCCACCGAGGACCGCAAGCACTACGGCCTCAACCTGATCGACACCATCAACCGGAACATCTCGCTGACCGCGCTGGGCAAGGTCGCCAAGCGGGGTGTGGTCGACGAGCACGGGGAACGACAGGTCGCCGAGGACTTCCGCAAGTCGATGAACATCAAGGCGCCGACCGTCTTCGAGCCGGTGGGCAAGCTGTCCGGCGGCAACCAGCAGAAGGTCGTCCTCAGCAAGTGGATCTTCGCGGGGCCCGAGGTGCTCATCCTGGACGAGCCCACGCGCGGCATCGACGTGGGCGCCAAGTACGAGATCTACACGGTCATCGACCAACTGGCCGCCCAGGGCAAGGCGGTCGTCTTCATTTCCTCCGAGCTGCCGGAGCTGCTCGGCATGTGCGACCGCATCTACACGATGGCCGCGGGACGGCTGACGGGTGAGTTCTCGCGGGCCGAGGCCTCGCAGGAAGCACTGATGCGTCAGATGACGAAGGACAAAGAGGTAACACGATGAGCACGGATGTGACCGCGAAGACCCCGGCCCCCACGCCGCCGGGCAAGGCCGGACCGGCCTCCGGCAGCATGCTGCAGCTGCTGCTCGACGGCATGCGCCGCAACATGCGCCAGTACGGCATGCTGATGGCCCTCGGCCTGATCGTGGTGCTGTTCGCGGTGTGGTCGGGAGGCGACCTCCTGCTTCCGCGCAACGTCTCCAACCTGGTGCTGCAGAACAGCTACATCCTGATCCTCGCGATCGGCATGATGCTCGTCATCATCGCGGGCCACATCGACCTCTCGGTCGGCTCACTGACCGCGTTCATCGGCGCGATGGCCGCCGTGCTGATGGTCGAGAACGACCTTCCCTGGCCGCTCGCGGTGGTGCTGTGCCTGGCCATCGGTGCCGTCGCGGGCGCGGTGCAGGGCTTCTTCATCGCCTATCTCGGCATACCGTCCTTCATCGTGACCCTCGCGGGCATGCTGCTCTTCCGCGGTCTGACGGAGATCTTCCTGAAGGGCCAGACCCTCGGCCCCTTCCCGAAGGACCTGCAGGAGCTGGCCAACGGCTTCCTGCCCGAGGTCGGTCCGGACACCAACTACCACAACCTCACCCTGCTGCTGGGCTTCGCCCTGATCGCCTTCGTGGTGATCCAGGAGGTCCGCGACCGCAAGCGGCAGCAGGAGTTCGCCCTCGAGGTGCTGCCGGCCAAGATGTTCGTCCTGAAGCTGATCGCCCTGGTCTCGGCCGTCCTCGTCGTCACGCTCCTGCTCGCCAGCTACAAGGGCGCCCCGGTCGTCCTGCTCATCCTCGGCGTCCTGGTCGTCGGCTTCGGCTACCTGATGCGCAACGCGATCATCGGCCGTCACATCTACGCCATCGGCGGCAACCTGCCCGCGGCCAAGCTGTCGGGTGTGAAGGACAAGAAGGTCACCTTCCTGGTCTTCCTGAACATGGGCATGCTCGCGGCCCTGGCGGGTCTGGTCTTCGCCGCCCGCTTCAACGCGGCCTCGCCCAAGGCCGGTCTCAACTTCGAACTGGAGGCCATCGCGGCCTCGTTCATCGGCGGCGCGTCGATGAGCGGCGGCGTCGGCACCGTCCTCGGCGCGATCATCGGTGGTCTGGTCCTGGGCGTGCTGAACAACGGTATGAACCTCGTCGGCATCGGCACCGACTACCAGCAGGTCATCAAGGGCTTCGTCCTGCTGGCGGCGGTCGGCTTCGACGTCTGGAACAAGCGCAAGGTCGGCTCGTAACATCCTCTGACGCAACAGGAGTTGTTCATGACCGGAACCAGCAGACGCACGGTCCTCGCGGCCACGGCAGCGGCCGGGCTGGCCGTGGCGGCGGGCGCCCCGGCCGCGCAGGCCGCGGCCACCGGACGCACCCCGTCCAAGGAGCTCTTCGGCACGCTCGCCGACGGGACGAAGGTGCACCGCTGGACCCTCGCCAACGGCGGGACCCGGCTCAAGGTCCTCTCCTGGGGCGGTGTCGTCCAGTCCCTGGAGACCGCCGACCGCAGGGGCCGCACGGCGAACGTCTCGCTCGGCTTCGACAACCTGCCGGACTACGTGGCGAAGTCCCCGTACTTCGGCGGGCTGATCGGCCGGTACGGCAACCGCATCGCCGAGGGGCGCTTCACCCTCGACGGTGTCACGCACCAACTGCCCGTCAACGATGGCCCGAACAGCCTGCACGGCGGCGACCAGGGCTTCGACAAGCGGGTCTGGGACGTCGAGCCGTTCACCTCGCGCGGTGACGTCGGGCTGGTCCTGACCAGGACCAGCCCGGACGGCGAGGCCGGCTACCCGGGCGCGCTCGCCGTCCGTGTCGTCTACACCCTCACCTCCCGGGGTGAGTGGCGCGTCGACTACACGGCGACCACGGACCGGGCCACCGTCCTCAACCTGACCAGCCACACGTACTTCAACCTGGCGGGCGAGGGCAGCGGCAGCGTCGACGGGCACCTGCTGGAGCTGGCGGCGGCGCGCTACACGCCGGTCGGCGCGACGCTGATCCCCACGGGTGAGCTCGCCCCGGTGGCGCGTACACCGTTCGACTTCCGGCGTTCCCGGGCCATCGGGGAGGCCGTGCGCACCCCGCACGAGCAGATCGGCCACGGGCAGGGCATCGACCACAACTACGCCTTGGACAAGGGGCTCACGGCCCGCCCGGAGTACGCGCTGACCGTGACGGACCCCGGGTCCGGCCGGGTGATGAAGATGTACACCACGGAGCCCGGCATGCAGGTCTACACGGGCAACTTCCTCGACGGCACCCTGACGGGCACCTCGGGCCGGGTCTACCGCCAGGGCGACGCGTTCTGCCTGGAGTCCCAGCACTTCCCGGACTCCCCCAACCAGCCGTCGTTCCCCTCGACCGTGCTGCGGCCGGGCGAGACCTTCCGTTCGACGACGGTGCACGCCTTCTCGGCACGCTGAGCACCCACAGCGGGCGGCGCCCTCCCCCGGCGGGGAGGGCGCCGCCCGTTCGCGTCACACCAGCCGGATCATGTTCCAGGACATCGGCTCCAGGACCGCCTTCAGCGTGCCGTCGGTGAGCACGGTGCCCTCGGCCGCGTGCGGGAGCACCCGCTCGGGCTCGGCGAGGGTGTTACGGGCCTCGGGATCGGCGTCCGCGACGACCTGGTGCTCCGCGACCCGCTCCAGGTCCAGCCCCGCCAGCGCGACTTCGAGCGGCAGCGCGGCGTGCTGACTGCGGTTGACGGCGAAGACGGTGACGGCACCCGTCCCGGGGTCCCGTACGGCGGTGGCGTGCAGCAGGTCCGTCTCGCCGTACTTCGCCGTCCCGTACGTCGGGGAGTCCACCCGTACGTCCAGGACCTGCCCCCGCCCGTACCGCGCCGCCTGCGCGAAGGGGAAGAACGTCGTCTGCCGCCAGGCGGGCCCGCCCGGCTCGGTCATGATCGGCGCTATCACATTGACCAGCTGGGCGAGGCAGGCCACGGTCACCCGGTCCGCGTGCCGCAGCAGCGCGATGAGCAGGCTGCCGAAGACGACGGCGTCCGTGACGCTGTAGTTGTCCTCCAGCAGCCGCGGGGCCTCGGGCCAGTCGAGGGGGTTCTCCTCCGCCTCCTGCTGGAAGCGCTTCTGGTACCAGACGTTCCACTCGTCGAAGGAGAGGTTGATCTTCTTCGTGGACTTCAGGCGCGCCCCCACGTGGTCACAGGTCGCGACGACGCTCTCGATGAAGGACTCCATGTCCACGGCCGAGGCGAGGAAGGAGTCCCGGTCGCCGTCGGTCTCCTCGTAATAGGCGTGCAGGGAGACGTAGTCGACGAGGTCGTAGGTCTCGGCGAGGACCGTCGCCTCCCAGGCCGCGAAGGTCGGCATGGCACGGCTGGAGGACCCGCACGCGACGAGTTGGACGGACGGGTCGATCTGCCGCATCGCACGCGCGGTCTCGGCCGCGAGACGCCCGTACTCCTCGGCCGTCTTGTGGCCGGTCTGCCAGGGGCCGTCCATCTCGTTGCCCAGGCACCACAGCGTGATCCCGTAGGGGTCCTTGTCGCCGTGGCCGACGCGGCGGTCGGAGAGTTCGGTGCCGGACGGGTGGTTGGCGTACTCCTGGAGCTGGATGGCTTCCTGGACGCCACGGGTGCCGAGGTTGACCGCGAGCATCGGTTCGGCCTGCGGGCCGATCTTCCTGAGGAAGCCGATGTACTCGGAGAGGCCGAAACGATTCGTCTCGGTGGAGCGCCAGGCGAGGTCGAGGCGGCGGGGGCGCTCGTCGGCGGGGCCGACGCTGTCCTCCCAGCGGTAGCCGGAGACGAAGTTGCCACCGGGGTAACGGATGGCGGTGACACCGAGTTCGCGGACGAGATCCAGGACGTCGGTGCGCAGCCCGGCCTCGTCCGCCGACGGGTGTCCGGGCTCGAAGATGCCGTCGTAGACGCAGCGGCCGAGGTGCTCCACGAAGGAGCCGAAGAGCCGGGGGTCCACGTCGCCGACGGTGAAGGCCGGGTCGAGGGTGAAGCGCGCGGTGCGGGTCATGACTTCCTCACTCGTTCGATATGCCGAATGCTGCTCGTAACCTCGAACGGACCGTAAGTTTCCGCGTCCACGGCCGTCAATGCCCCTGCGCGCGCTTCTCGGGACGCGTGTGACGGCACACGGCCGAGGGCCGCACCCCTGTGACGGGATGCGGCCCTCGGACCTACGCGATCAGACTCGGGTCAGGCCACCGACAGCTCGACCTTGATGTTGCCCCGGGTGGCGTTCGAGTACGGGCACACCTGGTGCGCCTTCTCGATGAGCGCCTGGGCGGTGGCCGTGTCGACGTTCGGGATGGAGGCGCTGATGGCGACCTCCAGGCCGAAGCCGCCCGCCTCGGACTTGCCGATGGAGACCGAGGCGGTCACCGTCGAACCGGAGATGTCGGCCTTCTCCTGACGGGCGACCACGCCGAGAGCACCCTGGAAGCAGGCGCTGTAGCCGGCCGCGAAGAGCTGCTCGGGGTTGGTGCCCGCGCCGCTGCCGCCCATCGCCTTCGGCGGGTTGACGACGACGTCGAGCTGACCGTCGTCGGATGAGACCCGGCCGTCCCGGCCGTTCTCGGCGGTGGCGACGGCGGTGTAGGCCACGTCTATGTGCTGGATGGTCATACGGTGATTTCCTCCTGCTGATGTGTCGCGACTCGCGCCCACGACCGCGACGGCCTGGACGGAGCCTAGCGGGTGACGGTGGGCGAGCGGCACCGACGTCGGGCGCACATGGGGATAGGTATGGCCCATGCAGACATTCCTGCCGTTCGCCGATTTCCACCGGAGCGCCCTCGCGCTGGACCCTCGGCGGCTGGGCAAACAGCGGGTCGAGACGATCCAGGTCCTGCGCGGGCTCACCGTCCCCGGCTACGGGTGGCGCCACCACCCCGCGGTGCGCATGTGGACCGGCTACGAGGAGGCACTGGTGCGCTACGGCCTGGCCATGTGCGAGGCGTGGACCGCCGAGGGGAGGGCGGACACCTGCGCCGCGACCCTGCGCAAGGACCTCGCCGCGTCGCTCGGACGCACCACCGTCCGGCCGGCCGAAGAACTGCGGACGGCGGGCGAACTGCCCCCGTGGCTGGGTGACGAGCCACTGCACGAGAGCCACCGCTCCGCGCTCGTACGCAAGGACCCGGAGTACTACCGCCCGCTGTTCCCGGACGCGCCGCCCGACCTGCCGTACGTGTGGCCGTCCTCGGACCGCGAAGGGCGGTGAGGACGGCCACACACACGGCCGCGCGGACGGCCGCACCGGCGGCCTCCCGGACTGCCGTGACCGGTCAGGCGTCCAGCGAGACGATCATCTTGCCGGTGTTCTCGCCGCGCAGCAGGCCGACGAAGGCGTCGTAGCCGTTCTCGATGCCCTGGACCGTCGTCTCGCGGTACTTGAGCTCGCCGGAGGCCAGCCAGCCGGCCACGTCCTTGACGAACTGGGGCTGGAGCGCCGAGTGGTCGCCGACCAGGATGCCCTGCAGGCGGAGCCGCTTGCCGATGACGAGTGCGAGGTTGCGCGGGGCCGGGGTCGGCTCCGTGGCGTTGTACTGGGCGATCATTCCGCAGATCGTGGCGCGGCCGTGGAGGTTGAACGAGGAGATCGCGGCCTCCAGGTGCTCGCCGCCGACGTTGTCGAAGTAGACGTCGATGCCGTCCGGGGCCGCCTCGCGGAGCTGGTCCTTGACGGGGCCGTTCTTGTAGTTGAAGGCCGCGTCGAAGCCGTACTCCTCGACGAGGAGCTTGACCTTCTCGTCGGAGCCGGCCGAGCCGATGACCCGGGAGGCGCCCTTGATCTTCGCCATCTGGCCGACCAGGCTGCCGACCGCACCGGCCGCACCGGAGACGAAGACGGCGTCACCCTCCTTGAAGGAGGCGACCTCGAACAGACCGGCGTAGGCCGTGAGGCCGGGCATGCCGAGCACGCCGAGGTAGGCGGAGAGCGGGGCGATCGAGCCGTCGACCTTGACCGCGTGCTTGGCGGGGACGTCGGCGTACTCGCGCCAGCCGAGGCCGTGCAGGACGTGGTCGCCGACGGCGAAGCCCTCGGCGTTCGACGCGATGATCTCGCCGACCGCGCCGCCGTCCATGGGGTGGTCGAGCTTGAAGGGCGGGGTGTACGACTTCACGTCGTTCATCCGGCCGCGCATGTAGGGGTCGACCGAGAAGTGGAGGTTGCGGACGAGGACGCGGCCCTCACCGGGGGCGGTCACCGGCGCCTCGCGCAGCGCGAAGTCCGAAGCTTCGGGCCAGCCGTGCGGGCGGGCGACGAGGTGCCATTCGCGGCTGGACGTGGGGAGTGCGGACATGGGCTCGGGTTCTCCTCGATGTCGTGCGGAGAGAAGCGAAAAGCTTCAGGACATGAAACAACCATGCGTCCAGATATTTCACCTTGTCAAGTAATTCGGTACCCTGGGCGTCATGGCCACCCACTCGCGCACGGACCCGCTGACGCTCGATGTCATCCAGCTCATCGGCGGAGTCGTGGCGCGCTACCACGAGGAGTACGACCGGGCCGCGGCCACACACGCGCTGACCGGCGCACAGGCCAGGGTCCTCGGGCTGCTCGCACTGAAGCCGATGCCCATGCGCAAGGTTGCCCGGAAACTGAAATGCGAACCGTCCAACATCACCGGCATAGTCGACCGGCTGGAGCTGCGGGGCCTGGTGGAGCGCCGCCCCGACCCGGCCGACCGACGGGTGAAGCTCGCCGCCCCGACCGAGGAGGGCATCCGGACGGCCCGGCAGCTGCGGGACGCGCTGGACTTCGCCCGGGAACCGCTCGCCGAGCTGTCGGATGCGGAGCGGACAGTGCTGCGCGACCTGCTGCGCCGGATGCTCGGCGAGGACATGGACGAGGGAGAGGACGAGGGGGCGGACGCGGACACGGGCCGGGATTAAAGCCCGGAGCGTGACCGCGTCAGTCGCAGAAGATCTGCCACCACTCGCACGTCTCCGTCGGAGAGGGGGACGGGGTGGGGGCGGGGGCCGGGTCGCCCGGGGGCTCCGGCGAGGTCGGGGGCGCCGAGGGTTCACCCGACCCCGAGGGTTCGGCCGGCGCGCCGGTCTCCTCCGGGGCCGTGGGCGCGGAGTCGGGAGGTGAGGACTCGGCGGGGGTGGAGGCCGGCGGGGCCGCCTCCCCCGGGGCCTCGGTGGTCGCGGCGGAGCCGTCCGTGGGCGTCGCGGAGCGGGAGTCGTCGACCGGTACGACGGTGGGGCCGGTGGGACCGGCGGGACCGTCCACCGGCCCGGGGGCGTCGGGTCCCGTGCTCGACGAGGCCGACGGGACGGTCACCTCGGCGGTCGACGTGGCCTCGCTCACGTAGTCCGACGCGCCGCCGTCACCCCCGGGCTCGGTCGCCAGCTCGGCCAGACTCAGCGCACCCAGCGCCAGCACCACGCCCGCCACCGTCAGCAGCAGTGCGCGGCCGCGCCTCCGGTGCGCACGGCGGCCACGCCGCTCGGTGGCACCGCGGGCACGGCGACGGTGGCCTGCGGTCCCGGACGCGTCCAGGGTCTCCGCGGCCGGCCGGGCAGCACGGGCCGAGCCGTCCACGACGGCATAGGGGACCAGCGCGTCGACAGGGGTCCCGCAACCGGCGCAGGCCAGCGCCCCGTTGAGGTGCCGTTGGCACGGGTGGCAGTAATCCATGGAGCCCGAAGAGTAGACGCGCACAGAACAACACAGGAAGCCGCACGGGTGAGGATCCTGTGTGGAATCCGGGACTCCGCGGCACACCGCCCGATACGTGCGGTACGCGGCAGGATGGGGCCCATGACCGCTCCCGCCCCGTTCGGGCCGCTCCAGTTCCAGCTCGTCCTGCTGCGCCGGATGGCCGACCACCAGCCGGACCTCGTCGAGGACGCGCGCCGCCGACTGAGTGCCTCCCTCGCCGAGATGCGCGAGGCGAACCGCCGCTGGCAGGCGATGCTGCGCGCCCCGCGCGGCCGGGGCGCGCTGCGCCGCTACCGCTCGGTCCTGGGCGAGCCCGAGTCGTCCGTACGCCGCACGGTCGGCGACCTGGAGTGCGACGCGCTGCTGTGGCCGCTGCCGCTCTGGCCGGAGCTGCGCTTCGAGGTGATGGCGGGCCCCGGTGGAGCCGTGTGGAACGAATGGCTGGTCCGGGCCCCGGGCGCGGCGTCCCCCGAGCTGGGCACGGCGGCCGACCTGCGCCCGTGGTCCTGCACGGTGGACGAGGTGGCCAGGGCCTTCGCCCCGGCGCGCCCGATGGAGGGCAGCGCGCCGACCCGCTGGGCACTGGCCTTCACCGACCCGGCCGACGGCCGGCCGCGGATCGCCGAGTTCACCTGGGGACTGTTCCAGCGACTGCTGCCCGGCGGGGCCTGAGATCTGTCGTGCCGTCAGTTCCGGGTCCCCCCTACGGCTCACCCGGCGCGCGCCGCCCCCGCACCGGAGCGACGATGCCAGGAGAGCCGGCTGCCCGCCGGTGCCCCCCGCCAGCGCTCTCGGGAGAACCTGCCGTGACCGTCAGTCTCGATCAGTTGCGCCGTTGCCATGTCGCCGTCGATCTCGGGGCCGCGAGGACCCGTGTGTACGTCAAAGGAGTGGGGCTCGTCGTCGACGAACCCAGTGTCGCCGCCGTGAACATGCGCACCGGCTCGCTCATCGCCGTCGGCGCGCTCGCCGAACAGATGACGGGCCGTACGCCCGAGTACATCCGGGTGGCCCGCCCGGTCTCCGGCGGAACCGTCGTCGACATCGACATGGCGCAGCGCATGCTGCGCCATCTGCTCGGTGAGAAGCTGCGCCGCCAGCTGCGCCGGAAGCCCCGGCTGCGTGCAGCCGCCTGCACCCCGCACGACGCCGATCCGCTGGCTCAGCGGGCGACCGTCGAGACGCTCGTGGGGCTGGGCGCCCGGCGGGTGGAGCTCGTCGACACCCTGATCGCCGCCGCCGTCGGCTGCGGGCTCCCGGTGGAGCAGCCGACCGCCACCATGATCATGGTGTGCGGGGCCGCCACCACGCAGATCGCCGTGCTCTCGCTCGGCTCGATCGTGACGGCCGTGCGCATCCCGATCGGTGGCGAGGCCATCGACCACGCGGTCATCCAGCATCTGCGCCAGCACCACGAACTGATGCTGCCCAGCCAGTCCGTGCGCCCCCTGCAGCTGGCGCTCCGCGGCAACGGCCTGACGCTCAACGGGCCGGCTGTGACGGAGATCCACGGCCGTGACGTGGCCACCGGCCTGGCCCGCTCGGTCCAGGTCGACACCGCCGCCGTACGCCAGGCGATCCACACCCCGCTCACCGCGGTGCTCGACGGGCTGGGCAAGGTGCTGCGCGACTGCCCGCCCGACCTGGTGGCGGACATCGCGGAGTCCGGGATCATGATGGTCGGCGGCAGTGCCCTGCTGCCGGGGCTCGACCAGATGCTGCGCGACGCCACGGGCGTGCCGGTGCGGATCGCCGACCGGCCCGACGTCTGCTCGGTGCTGGGGCTCGGCGCGATGCTGGACGGCACGGTCCAGCCACTGGTCCTCTCCCCGCTCGCCGGCTGAGAGCCGTCGGGCGCACCGGTGAACCCCGGCACGGATCTCGACCTGCCGACCACCCTCCAGCACATCGTGGACACCGCCACGGCACTGGCGGGGGCGCGCTACGGCACGCTCGCCCTTCTCCACGGCGAGGACCGCCACGTCACCGACCTGTTCACCACGGGCATGTCCGACGGCGAACGCCGCGCGGTGGGCCCGCTCCTGGACGGGCGTACGGGACTTCTCGGGGCTCTCGTGGACGATGTGCAGGCTGTGCGCGTCGCCGATCTGACGGCGGGCCCGGAGCCCCGTGCCGTGCCGGAGCCGCTCCTCCCGATGCGCTCCTTCCTCGGCGCACCGGTCCGGGTGCACACCGAGACGCTCGGCAGCCTCTGTCTCACGGCGGAGGAGCCGGGGCGCTTCGCGGACGCCGAACCGGCGCTGCTGCGGCTGCTCGCGTCCCAGGCGGCCGCGGCGATCGGCGGCACCCACCTGTACGAGGCGGCCCGGCAGCGGGAGCACTGGATCGAGGGGGCCGCCGCCGTCACCCGGGCGCTGCTGTCCGGGGCGGGTACGAAGGACGCCCTGACGACCGTCGCCGAGCGGGCCAGGGTGCTGGCCGGGGCGGCGGCAGGGGTGATCCTCCAGCCGACCCCGGGCGGTGGCATGGAGATCGTCGCCGCGTCGACCCGCGACGATCCGGCAGGTCTCGTCGGCACGGCCATCGAGCCCGGCTCCCCCGTCCTCGTCCAGCTGCTGGGCGGCGAGGCCGTCTACATCGAGGACTCCGCGACGGACGAGCGGATGACGACCCCGGTACGGTCCCGGTTCGGCCCCAGCATGATGCTGCCCCTGCAGAGCGGGGGACGGCTCGTCGGCACGCTCGCCCTTCCCCGGCGGCGCGGGGAGGCCCCGTACACGGCGATGGACCGGCTGCTGGCCTCCCAGTTCGCCTCGCAGGCGGCGCTGGCGCTGGTGATGGCCGACGCGCAGCACTACAGGGAACAGCTGGCGGTCTACGAGGACCGCGACCGCATCGCCCGTGACCTGCACGACCTCGTCGTACAGCGGCTGTTCGCGACGGAGATGATGCTGGAGTCGACCCGCCGCAAGGACATGGCGGGTGACACCCGGACCGCTGAGCTCCTCGGGCAGGCGGTCGACGAGCTGGACTCCACCATCCAGGAGGTCAGGACCGCGATCTTCGCCCTCCAGCAGCCTCCCGCCGACGCCCCCACGACGTTCCGCGGCCGGGTCCTGCGTGAGACGGGCGGTGCCGCGGCGGTGCTCGGCTTCCAGCCGTCGGTGCACTTCACCGGTGCGGTGGACGCCCTGGTGACGGAGCCGGTGGACGGCGAACTGCTCGATGTGCTGCGCGGAGCCCTGGCCGCCGTGCACCGCCGGACCGGGGTGTCGGCGGTCGAGGTGGAGGTGGACACGACGGCGCGGCTGCCCGACGGGCGCGCGGCGGTGCGGCTGGCGGTCGCGGACGACGGGCGCGACGAGGACGGCGCCCGGTCGCCGACGGTCATCTGGCAGGCGCCGCTCTGAGCGCGATGCGGGTGTTGGAGTGCGCGACGCCCGCGTCCTTCTTCAGCCTGCGCAGCAGCGCGTCCAGGGAGCCGGGGTCGGCCGCCGTGGCACGTACGAGGTAGTCGTGACCGCCGGTCACGTGCACCACCTCGGTGATGCCGGGCAGGGTGAGCACCGAGCGTTCGAACTCCTCGTTCGTCGTGTCGAGGCGCAACGACACATCGATGAAGACGACGAGCCCCGACCGGGTGTCGGCGGCCGGGTCGACGATGACCGTGAAGCCGCGGATCACCCCGTCACGGCGCATGCGGCGTACACGGTCGCCCGCCGCGTTGGCGCTGAGTCCCACGCGTACACCGAGGTCGCGGTACGAGATCCGGGCGTCCTCCTGGAGGAGCCCGAGGATCTCTCTGTCCAGCCGGTCCATACCGGTGATTGTCGCAGCCCGGGGCCGGAAACGGCGGGCGAGCGGCGCCTCCCGGGGGCGTGGAGAGGGCCCCTGCCCGTGGGGGGCCTGCCGCGCGGCGGCCTTCCCCGAATGGCTCAGCCCGCCGTGCCCGGCCCGCCCCTCCGACCTTGACTTGCGGTGTGGAGACAACCGCCGAGCAGGCCCCCGCACCGGACCGGAAGCGGTCCGCCGCCGCGTACCGGAATCTGATCATGGCCACGATCGGCTTCACGCTCACCTTCTGGGCGTGGAACCTGATCTCCCCGTTGTCGGGTGACTTCAAGGAGCGGCTCGGCCTGAGCTCCTTCCAGCAGTCGCTGCTCGTCGCCGTTCCCGTGCTGGTCGGTTCGCTCGGCCGCATCCCGGCGGGCGCGCTGACGGACAAGTACGGCGCCAAGCTGATGTTCCCCATCGTCTCGGCCCTCACGATCGTGCCGGTGCTGCTGCTCATCCCGGCGAAGCACTCCTACGGCGCGATGCTCGCCGTGGGCTTCCTGCTCGGCCTCGGCGGCACCACGTTCGCGATCGGCATCCCGCTGGTCAACTCGTGGTTCCCGCCCGCGAAACGAGGTCTCGCGCTCGGGGTGTTCGGGATGGGTATGGGCGGCGTCGCGCTGTCCGGCTACTTCACGCCGCGGATCGCCGAGCACAGCGAGAACCTGCCGTTCTGGATCGTCGCCGGTGCGCTCCTGCTGTACTCGCTGCTCGCGGCGGTCCTGATCACCGACCACCCGGAGCGGAAGATCCCGGCGGACTCGCTGGGCCGCCGGCTGGGCGCGGCGGGCCGGCTGCGGGTCACCTGGGAACTCTCGGCGCTGTACGCGATCGGTTTCGGCGGCATCGTGGCGTTCGGGGTGTACCTGCCGACGTATCTGAAGACCTGGTACGAGATGTCCCCCACCGAGGCGGGCACCAAGGCGGCGGGGTTCGCCCTGGTCACCGTCGTCTTCAGACCGATCGGCGGCTGGCTCTCGGACCGGGTCCACCCCGCCCTGGTCACGGCCGGGGCACTGCTGCTGGCCGCGCTGATGGCCATCCTCCAGGCCTTCGACCCGCCGCTGAATCCGCTCGGCACGATCGCGCTGCTCTGCATGGCGGCCGGGCTGGGCACCGCGAGCGGCAGCGTCTTCGCCCTGGTCTCCCAGGTGACACCGCAGGCCAAGGTGGGCAGCGTGACCGGCATCGTCGGCGCGATGGGCGGCCTCGGCGGCTTCGTGCCGCCGCTGGTGATGGGTGCGATCTACAGCGCGAAGGACTCGTACTCGATCGGCTTCATGCTGCTCTCGGACCTGGCGCTGGCGGGCGGTGTGTACGCCTACGGCCGGATGCGGAACGTCCGGCGCGACGGCTGACCTGGAGCCGGACACGGCCTAGGGTTCGACGTGTGACCTCTCTTCTGCCCGCGCTGAGCGGAGCGTCGCGCCGGACGGACTCCCCGGAGGCCGTCCGGTTCGGCGAAAACGTCCTGACCTACGCCCAGTTGGACGAGGCATCCGCCTCGCTCGCGGCCCGGATCGCGGGGGCCGGACGCGTCGCCGTCTGGGCGACGTCCACCCCCGAGACGGTGGTCGCCGTCGTCGCGGCGCTGCGGGCGGGGGTGCCCGCCGTGCCGCTCAACCCGAGGACCGGCGAGCGCGAACTCGCGCACATCGTCGCCGACAGCGAGCCCTCGGCGGTGCTGGCCGGGGCGCAGGACACGCTTCCGTCCGCCCTCGCCGGCCTGGAACGGCTGGACGTCAGCACCGCCGCCCGGGCCACGGGGACGGACTTCCCCGAGCCCTCCGACGGGTCCCCCGCCCTGGTCGTCTACACCTCCGGGACGACCGGCCCGCCCAAGGGCGCGGTCCTCCCCCGCCGGGCGATCGCCGCGTCGCTGGACGCGCTGGAGGACGCCTGGCAGTGGACCGGCGAGGACGTCCTCGTGCACGCCCTGCCGCTGTTCCACGTGCACGGGCTGATCCTGGGCGTCCTGGGCCCGCTGCGCCGGGGCGGCTCCGTGCGCCACCTCGGCAGGTTCTCCACGGAGGGCGTGGCCCGGGAGCTGCTCTCCGGAGGCACCATGCTGTTCGGGGTTCCCACGATGTACCACCGGCTGGCCGGCGCGCTGGCCGGTCAGGACGCCTCCGGAAGCCTCAGGAAGGCGCTGGCGGGCGCCCGGCTGCTGGTCTCCGGCTCGGCGGCGCTGCCGGTCCACGACCACGAGCGGATCGCCTCGGCCACCGGACGCCGGGTCATCGAGCGGTACGGGATGACGGAGACGCTGATGAACACCGGCGTACGGGCCGACGGCGCACCGCGCGCCGGGACCGTCGGCCCGCCCCTCTCCGGGGTGGAGCTCCGGCTCGTCGAGGAGGACGGCACCGTGCTCCAGGACACCGCGTCGATCGGCGAGATCCAGGTGCGCGGACCCAACCTCTTCACCGGCTATCTGAACCGGCCGGACGCCACGGCCGCCGCCTTCACCGAGGACGGCTTCTTCCGCACGGGCGACATGGCCACGATCGACCCCGACGGCTATGTGCGGATCGTCGGCCGCAAGGCCACCGACCTGATCAAGAGCGGCGGTTACAAGATCGGTGCGGGCGAGATCGAGAACGCCCTCCTGGACCATCCCGGCGTGCGCGAGGCGGCCGTCACCGGTGAGCCCGACGCGGACCTCGGGGAGCGGATCGTCGCCTGGGTGGTGCCGGCCGACCCCGGATCACCGCCCGGTGAGAGGGAGTTGGCGGACCACGTGGCGAGGCTGCTGGCACCGCACAAGCGCCCACGTGTCGTGCGTCATCTCGACGCGCTTCCCCGCAACGAGCTGGGCAAGATCATGAAGAGGTCACTCGGTGGCTGAGATCCGGTGCGAGCGCCTGACGGCGCGGGAGGCGATCGCCGCCGTCGCGGCGGGTTTCACCGAACACCGGCCGGCCGCCCGCCCCGTCCTCCCGGACGGCCCGCTCGGCTGGAGCGGTTACGCGGAGTCCAGGGCGCGCGCATCGGAGCGGACCGGCGAGGAGGAGTCCGTCCTGTACGGGACCGCCGTCGTCGGCGAGCGGGAGTGTGTCCTGGTCTCCTTCGAATTCGGCTTCCTGGGCGGCTCGCTGGGCGGACACACCGGGGACCGCCTGGAGGCCGCGTACGCACTCGCGGGTGAGCGGCGTCTGCCGCTCGTCTCGCTCGTCGCCACCGGGGGCAGCCGGATGCAGGAGGGCATGGTCGCGCTGGTACAGCTCCAGCGGGTGGCCCGCGCGTCCGCACGGCTGAGGGCCTCGGGCCTGGCGCAGATCGCGGTCCTGCGGGACCCGGCGACCGGGGGCGGATGGGCCACCGTGGGGGCGGGCTCCGACGTGGTGCTGGCGCTGCCGAGGGCCCAGATCGGGTTCGCGGGTTCCCGTGTGCGGCCGGCCGCAGCGGATCCGTACGCGTACACCGCCGAAGGCCAGCTGGCGGCCGGCCAGATCGACGCGGTCGTCGCGCCGGACGAACTGCCCGGGACGCTGGGCCGCTGGCTGACGGCGCTGACGCTCACGGGCCCCGCGCGGGCAGCCCCGGTGCCGGGCGCGCTGTCGGACACCGGACTGCCGGCGACGGGCTGGGACGCCGTGCAACAGGCCCGGGCGACGGCGCGGCCACGCGCCGAGGCCTATCTGGACGCCTACTTCGAGCACCGGCTGCCGCTGAACGGCGACCGCTGCGGCGGCCGGGACCCCGGGCTGCTCTGCGGAGTGGGCCTGCACGCGGGGCGGCCCGTGGCGTACGCCGCGCAGTGCGGCACCGCGACCCGCCCGGCGGGCTACCGCACGGCGGCCCGGGTGATCCGGCTCGCGGACCGGCTCGGCCTCCCCGTCCTCACCCTGATCGACACCCCCGGCGCCGCCAACGACGCGGAGGCGGAGCGGGCGGGCGCGGGCGCCGCCATCGCCGACGCCTTCGCGGCCGTCGCCGGCGCGCGGGTCCCCGTGACGACGCTCGTGATCGGCGAAGGGGGTTCGGGCGGCGCGCTGGCGCTGGCCGCACCGGACAACACCCATGTCACCGCGGACAGTTACTTCTCGGTGATCGCACCGGAGCTCGCGGCGGCCATCCTCAAGCGCGGCCCGGACGAGGTCCGCTCCACCGCCGACCAGCTCCGGCTGCGCCCCCAGGACCTGGTGGAACTGGGCGTCGCCCGCTCGGTCGTGGGGCACCCGGGGCCCTGGGGCTGAGTCGCTCGGGCGGGAGCGCGGGATCCCGCCCGGTCCCGTTTCCCGGGGACACCGCCCGTGGTCGGGAGATGCCGGTACACGGTGAGGGAGTTGAGCACCGTCACGGGCGGCGCGTGCAGCCGCAGTTCTTCGTGTCCCAGACCCATTCGTCGTGGTTCCACCATCGCCGTCCTCCGGCGACCTGCGCCCTGCACACGCCACCGGCGTGGTGGCTCACCCCGTGGCCGCAGCCCGGGCACCGGGGTTCGGGCGGCGGGGCCGGGTATCGCCGGGCGTGCCGGACACCGCTGCGGACGATGGCCGCGATGCCCAGCACGGCCCCGGCCACGACGACGGCCCCGACCAGGCCGACCACGGTGTACGCGCTCATCCCTGTCTCCCCTCGGCTACGGGGAGACGGTCCGCGCCGTCACACGCCCCGGTCCAGGGAACGGTGTTCGGGGGAGGAGCGCAACGGAGCCCCTTGGGGCAGACGCCGGCCGGTGACCTCGGAGGCGGGCAGGCGTCCGGCCCTGGAGGTGCCGGCCAGGGTGTCGCCGGTGACCCGCACCGCGAAGGCCAGGTTCAGACGCATGGGCTTGGTGACGGCCTGCCTCCAGGTGAGGCGGTCACCGTCGAGTACGACGTCCTCGAGCGGGACCTCCTCCCCCGTGCCATGGGCGACCCCCGACAGGATCCCGTCCTCGCGGCGGAGTTCGACGACGGCCTTGATCGTGCCGATGGGGGTGGAGAGGGACAGGTCCCAGGTTCCTTCGACGGGCATGTGCACGTTCCTTCGTTCGCTGTCTTTCGGGGACGTTCGGTGTCGTTCGGTGTCGTTCGTACGGGAGCCGGCCGGAACGCCCGACGGTCAGAAGGCTGCGGTCGGCCCCTCGTCGCGCCAGACGATGCCGCGGCGCTCGTGGGCGAACAGGTTCTCCACGGCGTGGGCGATCCGCGGGCCCACCTCGCGGTCCAGGAGGTGGAGGGCCAGGTCGAGCCCGGAGGTGACACCGGCGCCGGTGACGACGTCACCGTCGTCGACGACCCGCGCCCGCACGGCGTGGACGCCGGTGGCGTCGAGCAGGTCCGCACCCATGTGATGGGTCGTGGCGTGCCGCCCCTCCAGCAGACCGGCCATGGCCAGGACGAGTGAGCCGCCGCACACCGCTGCGACGGTCACTTCGGGGTTGTCCATCGCCGCCTTCAACAGCGACGGCAGCCGGGTGGTCAGCGTGCGCCCCAGCAGTACCGGAATGAACTCGTCCTGCCGCCACTGCCCGGCCCCGAGGTCCTGGTCCGCTGCCTCGTCGGGTTCGCCGACGAGGCCCGAGGCCCCGGGTACGAGGATCAGGCCCGCTCGTGCGGGGTCGAGGGCGGCCGTGGCACGCAGGGGCAGGGCCCCGGTGCCGCTGACCACCTCGCGCGGCCCTTCGGCCGAGACGAGCTCCACGCTCACCAGGCCGCCGGAGGCGGTGCCACCGGCGTAGAGGACTTCGTACGGAGCGATGACGTCGAGTGGGTCGAAACCGTCGAACAGGACGATCTGGGCGTGCATAGGAGGTCCCCCGGAATCGGGCGGCCCGGTCGGCGCCGGGTTCGGTCACGACGCTAGCCAGCCGCTCCCCTGCCTCCCAGTGGCGTGAGTGCCATACCTCGACGGAAAAGTGCCATTCGCTCTTCTGCCGCGTGTGACCTGGGAAAATGGCGGCACCGACAGGCTCACAGGCCTGGCGGTTCCCCTGTGGGCAGGTACGTTTACGCCATGCACACCGTCGCCGTCCTCGCGCTGGACCAGGTGATCCCGTTCGACCTCTCCACCCCGATCGAGGTCTTCACCCGCGCCCGTCTCCCCGACGGCCGTCCCGGATATCAGATCCGCGTCTGCGCCGAGCGGCAGGAGACGGACGCGGGTTCCTTCACCCTGCGCGCGCCCTGGGGACTGGAGGGGCTCGCGGACGCGGACACGATCATCGTGCCCGGCACCGCCGATGCCGCAGCTCCGCCCACCCCCGCCGTCCTGGACGCGCTGCGGACCGCCGCACGGGCAGGCACGCGCATCGCGTCCATCTGTTCGGGCACCTTCCCCCTCGCCGCCACGGGGCTCCTGGACGGACTACGGGCCACCACGCACTGGATGGCGGCCGACCTGCTGGCAGCCACCCACCCGGACATCGACGTCGATCCCGGTGTCCTGTACGTCGACAACGGCCAGGTCCTCACATCGGCGGGTGCCGCCGCCGGTCTGGATCTGTGCCTGCACATGATCCGCAGGGACTACGGTTCCGCCGTCGCCGCCCACGCGGCCCGGCTGTCCGTCATGCCGCTCGAACGCGAGGGCGGGCAGGCGCAGTTCATCGTCCACGACCACGCGCCGACTCCCCGGGGAAGCACCCTCGAACCCCTGCTCGTCTGGCTCCAGGACAACCTCGCCTCCGAGCTCACCCTCGCCGACATCGCGGCCCACGCAGGGATCAGCACGCGGACGTTGATCCGCCGCTTCCGCGAACAGACCGGCTCGACGCCCCTCCAGTGGCTCCACCGTGCCCGTATCCGCCAGGCCCAGCACCTCCTGGAGTCCACCCGGCACACGGTGGAACGCATCGGCGCCCAGGTCGGATTCGGCTCGCCGACCGCCTTCCGCGACCGCTTCAAGAAGACGACCGGTGTCAGTCCCCACAGCTATCGGCGCGCGTTCAGCTGAAGCCGACGGCGCGGCAGCGGGTTCACGCCACACGGCGCGAACGTGGCGCGATCACGTGTTGCCGCCCCGTTCCGCGACGAGCAGCCTGGTGCGGGAGCGCTCCCATGCCCCTGCGTACCGCAGGTCTGGCCGCGCTCGATCTCCAAGGAACCGCCACCGCGTGCAAGGACCACCGCTGTGCCAGCGCCCCCTTCTCTGGAGCCGATATGTCAAGACGCCACTGGGCCGGGCCACTTCTCCTCGCCCTCCTGCTGACCGCCCCCCTCTCGCTCCCCGCCGCCGCCGCCCCGCCGACCCGCACGGCAGTGGCGGAGGACGCGCCTCCGGTGCCCCTGCCGTCGCTCAGCGCGACCACCACGCAGGTGGCCTCCGGACTGCGGCGGCCGACCGCGATCGCCGCCGCCGACGACGGCACGGACCGGCTGTTCATCACCCAGAAGTCCGGCACCGTCCGCGTCTACCACCCGGACACCGGGCTGGCCCCGAACCCGGTCCTCGACATCACCTCGGCCGTGGACGAATCGGGCAACGAACGCGGCCTGCTCGGCCTCGCGGTCCCGCCCGACTTCGCCGAGAGCCAGGACCTCTACCTGGCGTACACGGCGCTGCCCGACGGCGCGGTCACCCTCGCCCGCTACCGGCTCGACGAGTCCCGTCTGGAGGTCCTGCTCTCGCAGGAGCACGCCGAGCACAGCAACCACAACGGCGGCCAGCTCGCGTTCGGCCCGGACGGCCACCTGTACTGGAGCATCGGCGACGGCGGCGGCTCCGCCGACCCCCTCCGCGCCGCACAGCGGCTGGACACCCTGCTCGGCAAGATCATGCGCGTCGATGTGAGCCGGAGCTGCGGCGAGCTCGCCTACTGCGTTCCCGGCGACAACCCCTTCGTGGGCTCCCCCGGCGCCCGCGAGGAGATCTGGCTGTACGGCCTCCGCAACCCGTGGCGCTTCTCCTTCGACGACGCCGACGGCTCGATGTGGATCGGCGACGTCGGCCAGGGCCGGTGGGAGGAGGTCGACCACATCGCCCCCGGGCAGGGAGGGCTGAACCTCGGCTGGTCCTGCTACGAGGGTCTGGAGAAGTTCCCCGGCGGCGACTGCGTGGCCGGCGAGAGCTACACCGAGCCGGTCTTCACGTACTCCCCCTACACCGGCGGCTGTTCCGTCATCGGTGGCCGCGTCTACCGGGGCCAGGAGTACGCCGATCTGGTCGGTGGCACGTACATCGCCACCGACTACTGCTCGTCCACGGTCTGGGCACTGCGCCCCGACGGCCAGGGTGGCTACGAGCAGGCCGAGATCGGCGAGATGCCCACCCAGGTGACGTCGATCGGGGCGACGGCCGACGGGGAGCTCTACGTGGTCAACGACCTTCCCGGCGGCCTGCACCGGGTGTCGTTCGCCAGGGAGGAACCCACCTGCCGTGTCGACCGCGCCGTGACGGCGTGGGGTACGGGCTCGACGGTCGACCTCACCGTCACCAACACGGGCAGCACCCCCGTGAACGGCTGGACGCTCGAATTCCCGCTGCCCCTCGGGCAGACCGTCGTCTCCGACTGGAACACCGACCTCACCCAGGGAAGCAACACGATCGAGGCGGCCGCCGCCTCGCACAACGCCACGATCGCCCCGGGAGCGAGCATCACCCTCGGCTATCTGTCCGAGCACACCGGTGACGCGTCAGCACCTCCGCGGTTCATGCTCAACGGGGACGCCTGCGCGGTCGGTGACTGAGACCGCCGACGCGCCATGACCCCGTGAGCTCCGCCCGCCGGGAGCGTCCTCCTCCTCCACCTCCTCCCCCGATCGGCTGTACCGGAGGGCGCCCTGGCTGCCCGCGGACCTAACGTGGCCGTCATATGCGCCACCCGGACCGGAGCCGGGCGGGCAGCCCCGTCGTCCGGGGAGCCCGGGCGCCGGTACGGGAAGACGTGACGACATGGCGGGACCCATTCTGATCACCGGCGCGGGCAGCGGCTTCGGCAAGGAGGTGGCGCTGCGGCTCGCCGCGGCCGGGCACGAGGTGATCGCGGGCGTGGAGATCATCGCCCAGGTCAGCGCGGTCCGCGCCGAGGCCCGGGCGCGCGGTGTCGAGGTGCGGGTCGAGAAGCTGGACGTGACCGACCCCGGCGACCGGGAGAACGCCTGGTCCTGGGATGTCGACGTCCTCCTGAACAACGCCGGTGTCTCCGAGGGCGGGGCGACCACCGACATCCCGGAGGAGCGGCTGCGCCGCCAGTTCGAGGTGAACGTCTTCGGGCCCGTTCTGCTCACCCAGGGCGTCGCCCGCCGGATGGCCGCCCGCCGCAGTGGGCGGATCGTCTTCATGTCCTCGGTCGCCGGTCTCACCGTCGACCCTTTCACCGGCGCCTACGCCGGATCCAAGCACGCCGTGGAAGCGTTCGCCGACGCCCTGGACCAGGAGCTCGCGGAGTTCGGGGTCACGGTGGCGACGATCAACCCGGGCCCCTTCCTCACGGGATTCAACGACACCATGTTCGAGACGTGGAAGGAATGGCGCGACGACCCCGCCGACCGTCTCCACGACCACTCCGCCCTCGCCTTCCCGCACGAGCAGTACGACCCCGAACCGGTCTACCGGCGGACCGTCCAGGTCCTCCTCGGCGAGGACAACCGCTACCGCCACCTGCTCCCCGCCGAGATGGAGCCGCAGGCCCGCGAACAGGTCGACGCCCAGTGGGGCCGGCAGCTCAACGACGGCCGCCGCCCAGCCCTCGTACAGAAGGCGTACGACATGAGCCCCGGCATCCCGGCCGGTTCCTGAACCGTCCCCCGCGTCCGGCCGCTTCCCCGGTGCACCCGGCGTCCCCCGGGGACGGGGCAGGCGCGCCCCGGACGACGATCGGGCCGGTGAACGGAACGTTTCACAGATGGCTCCCGGATGAACATCGCCCGGAGAGTTACGACACCGCTGGCAACGGTCCGCACCCACTCGTCACCCTTGGCACCCCTGCCCACTCCTCTCACCGGGCAGGCCAATTCGGGGGTCCTGCGATGAGTGAACAGATAGAGCAGTGGATCGCGATCGTGAGTCTCGCGTTCCCCGTCGGGGCGTTCCTGTGGGAGTTCGCCGTCGTCGGCCGCAAGCGGCTCGGCTACCGGGTGCAGATGGACACCCTGGCCGCCGACGCGGCGGGGAAACCGTACGCCGACGTGCTGGGCGACATGCGGCACGACGGCCACCAGCTCAAGGACCCCTCCTTCGTCCTGCTGCGCATCGAGAACGCCGGGTCGGCCAAGATCGTCTCCGAGGACTACCTGGCCGACCCCGCCGACCCCTACGGCATCAAGGTCACCTTCCGGGACCGCCGGGTCGCGGCCGTCGTCCTCACCGATCCGAGCGAGGAGGAGGTGCCGGACTTCTTCTTCGAGGAGGTGGCGGCGGACGACAACACCGTCCGCGCGGTCGCCAAACCCGGTTTCCGCCGCAACAACAGCGAGGTGGACCGCACGGGCATCGTCCGGCTGCCGAAGGTGACGCTGCCCCGGGGTGCCGAGTACAAGGTGCTCGTCGTACTGGAGCGCTGGCCCGACGACGTCGGCACCGGTGACTTCCCGGACCCCGTCGTCAGCGGCCTCGGCGGACAGGGCCGCTGGTACGACAAACTGCTGAAGTTCTTCCGGCTGAAAGCGACCAGGACCGAGAGCCATGTCTTCGCCTCCCGGCCCGCGTGGGTGGTCATCTGGATCCTGATCGCGAGCGTCGCCGCCCAGGCGTGCTTCACGCTCTTCCTCCGCGACGACCGCCGGCCCCCGCTGGACTGCGTCGGCGGCACCCTCCACCTCCACGGCTCCACCGCCTTCGGATCCGCCGTGCGGGCCGCCGCCGAGGACTACCTCAAGCGCTGCGAGGGGGCGGACGTGTCCATCCCGCTCGCGGACGACACCTTCAAGGGCAGCACCGACGGTGTCACCGACCTGGACCAGGCCGGCAAGAAGGCCGGGACCAAGGCCGGTGGGGGGCTCGGTGACCACATCGCCTTCACCGACGGCCTCGCGTCCGACGGTCACCCCCGGCTGGTCCCCAGACCTGTCGCCCTCGCCGTGTTCACCCTGATCGTCAACAGGGAGGCGGGCGTGGAGAATCTGAGTCCGGCCCAGATACGCGAGATCTTCGCCGGCCGGGTGCGGAACTGGACCGAGGTCGGCGGCAACGACGTTCCCCTCCACCTGATCAACCGAGACCCCGGCTCGGGGACCCGCAGCACCCTCGTCTCCAAGGTCCTGGACGGCAAGGAGCCGCCCCAGTTCACGGTGACCGACTGCGCGTCCCTGAACCCGGCCCGGTACGGGCGCTGCGAGGTCTCCGGCACGGGCACCATGCTGGAGACGGTCGCTTCGACGCCCGGGGCCATCGGCTACAGCGAGGCAGCGGGAGTCGACGACCACAAGGCCGCCGAGCAGCTCGTCGAGCTGAGGATCGACGGCAGGGAATCGACGGCGGAAGGCGTCGAGGACACCAACTACCCGTACTGGCAGACCGAGTACGCCTACACCTACGGTGAGGCCCCGGCCGGCTCCATAGCGGCGGCCTTCCTGAACTTCCTCACCCGGCAGAGCGGCCGGGACATCCTGCACGAGCACGGCCACGGGCTGTGCTCCGAAGCGGGGAACTCGGGAGAGTGCCGGCCGATCTGACACCCTCCTCCTCCTTTCCCGACGGAGGCAGATCCGCACATCGGCGAGCTCGACCCGCCGGCGTGGGGAGAATGCGTCCATGAGACCGCAGGGAGAGCTGGGCGACTTCTTACGCTCGCGCCGGGCCCGCATCCGTCCCGAGGACGCCGGGTTCGCCTCGGGCGCCGGGGTGCGCCGGGTGCCGGGGCTGCGCCGCGAGGAGTTGTCCCATCTGGCAGGCGTGAGCGTCGACTACTACGTGCGCCTGGAGCAGGGCCGCAACCACAGCGCCTCCGACGCCGTGCTCGGGGCCATAGCGGACGCGCTGCGTCTGGACGGGGACGAACGCGCCCACCTGTTCCGGCTGGCCCGACCCCGCGCGGGGGATGCCGGCGGCCGGGAGGAGAGCGGCGAACCGGTCCGGGCCGAGGTCCGGCGGCTCCTGGACTGGATCAGCGCACCCGCACTGGCCATCGGGCGCCGCATGGACGTCCTCGCCTGGAACCGGCCGGCCGGCAGGCTCATCACCGACTTCGGCCGGCTCGCGCCACGCGAACGCAACCTCTGCAGGCTGCATCTCGTCGACACGGAGATCGGCAGCCGTTACCCGGATCGCGACCTGATCGCCCAGGAGGTCGTGGGCCACCTGCGGATCGCCGCGGGCATCCATCCGGACGACCCCCTGCTGTGGGAACTGGTCGACGAACTGAAGCAACACTGCGCGGAGTTCGTCCACCACTGGTCGAGACACACGGTGCGCACCAAGTCCTACGGCGTGAAGCGCGTCAACCACCCGGACGCCGGCCCGCTCGCCCTGACGTACGAGATCACGCATTTCCCGCAGGACCCGGAGCTGAGCCTGCTGGTGTACACGGCGGCGCCCGGCACCGCGGAGGAGGCCGCGCTGCGGATGATGGGCGAGGGGTGAGCGGCTGCGGCCGGGCGGCGGACCGGCCGGCGCACGGGCAGCGTCCCCGAGGGGGTACGGGCGTACCCGGGTTCGCCGTACCCGGGAAGCGGCGACCCGGGGACCGGGCCGCCCGGGGGACGACGGGGTGGCGGGACGGCGGCTGAGCGCCGCCCACGATGGAGCGGCACCCGATGGCCCCATCGTCCGTACTCGGAAGGACCCCCGATGCGTCTCCTCGTCTCCGTCGCCGCCGCGGTGGCAGCCGGTTCCCTCGCGCTCACCCATCCGACGGCTCCGACGCCACCCGACCGGTACGTGGTGCCCGGCGACCGGGCCTTCCCCACCGGCCTGGCCCACGACCCGCGCACCGGCCACTTCTACGTGGGCAGCGCCGAGGACGGCACGCTGCGGCGCGGCCACGTCGACAGCCCCACCACGACGGTCTGGTCGCCGGACGGGCGGGACGGCAGGACGTTCACCGCGGGCATGGCACTGGACGGCGAGGGCCGGCTGTACGTCAACGGCGGCCCCACCAGCACCCTGCGCGTCTACGACACCCGGAAGCGCGTCATGCTGGCCGAACTGGACGGCGTCGCGGGAGGTTTCGTCAACGACGTGGCGCCGGCCCCGGACGGCGCGGCCTATGTCACCGACTCCTTCGAACCCGTCATCTACCGCGTCGCCCGGGAGGACGGGCGCTGGGAAATGGAGCCATGGCTCGACGTGAAGGCGGCCGGAATCGGCTGGATCGACGGGGAGCACAACCTGAACGGCATCCTGTCCGTCGGGCGCCACCTCCTCGCCGTACAGAGCAACACGGGGCAGCTGTGGCGCATCGACCCCGCGACCCGTGAGGTCGTCGAGGTGGACCTCGGCGGGTACCTCCTGCGCAACGGGGACGGTCTGGCCTGGGGCGACGGCCGGCTGTTCGTCTCCCAGGGCAACCTGTTCGACACGCCCGGCACCGAAGCCCAGGTGGCCGTCGTGACCATGAACTCCGACCTGACCCGGGGTCGCTACGCGGCCGGACTCGTCCCGCCTCGAGGGCTGCGGCATCCCAGCGCGGTGGCGCTGACCGGAGGCCGGGAGGAACGGCTCCTCGTCGTCAACAGCCAGTTCGGCCGCTGGTCCGCCGGCCTGCCGCCGGAGACCCTCCCCTTCACCATCGCCTCGCTCCGGGTGCCCGACGGCGGACCGCGAGAATGAGACAGTCCCGGCCTCTCGGGATGAATCCAGATATTCGAGCAGCGCCGCCCCTGAAGCCTCCACGGAATGTACACAGCCACTGTCCAAGGATCCGGACTCCGCCCCATGTGCACGCCTTGGCGAGTTGCTAGCTTGGCTTGAAGCCGTCCCGTCCGCCGGGCGCGACGGGACGGGACAGGTACGCGGGGGAAGGACTGCCCATGGCATGGGACGAGTGGGAACAGCTGAAGGCGGAGGCCGCCGACCGGCAGTCGACTGGGATGCAGCTGAACCAGCTCGACCCCGGAGGCGGCGGTTCCGCGGCTCTGCCCGGGCAGACGGGCGATCTCAAGGTGGGCCACAGCGATCTGGCGAAGATCGGCAGCCAGGCGCACGAGCTCTACGACAACCTCTGGGACAAGGCCCGGGTGGCCGTCCCCAGCAGCGACAAGGCCGCCGGTGACCTGAGCGGTCAGGGCTTCGCGCTGGGCGGCGGCCTCAAGCACGTGTCCAAGCGGTGGGACGAACAGCTGAAGTCGCTCATGGACGCGTGCGCCCACATCTCCAACCACATGCAGGTCACCAAGAAGGTGCACGCCGGTGACGAGCACTACATCCAGCGGCAGGTGAGCAGCATCGACGCCCTGGATGCCGGGTTCGACGAGCGGGTCGGCGAGCCGGGCAAGAAGAACCCGGCGTACGAGCCGAAGAAGTAGCGGCGCGACCACAGACGTACAGGAGAAACGACACCTCATGGATCTCGACGCGCTGCGCTTCGCCAACTTCACGACGCTCAACGACGCTGTCTCCGACTGGAACCTGCTCGTACGCCACCTCGTCGAGCTGAAGAGGCAGGCCGAGGACGGACTGCACAAGGCCGCCAACACGGCTGACTGGGCCGGCCTGAACGCTCAGGTCACCAAGGAGTTCGTCGGCAAGACCGCCGGCGAGTTCGGCGATGCCCACACGCAGGCCAACACCATTCACAAGATCCTCAGCGACACCCGGGACGAGCTGCGGCAGTACAAGAAGGATCTTGAAGCCGCCATCAGCCGCGGGCACAAGAAGAACCTGACCGTCACGAGCAACGGTGACGGCGGTTTCACCGTCACCATGAACATCCACCCCGACCGGGCCGCGAAGGGCACGTCCGTCCCGGAGCACAGCGAGGGCGATGTCACCGCGCTGCGTGACGAGGTGCAGGGAATCCTCAAGAAGGCCACGGAGAGCGACGAGACCGCGAGCAAGGTACTGACCGCGATAGCCGATCAGGCCACGATGGGATTCTCGGACGCCGACTACAAGGACCGCGACTCCGCGGCAGAGGCCGTCCAGGCGGCGGAGGACCTCGCCAGGATCGCGGCGAAGAAGCCCGAGGACGTCACACCGGCCGACTTCGACAAGATCAACGAAGGCCTGGACAAGTACAAGGACGACCCGCTGTTCGCCGAGCGGTTCGCCACCCAGCTCGGGCCCGAGAAGACCCTCGAATTCTGGCAGGGCATCAACGACCCCGCCGTGAACCCGCACGTGGGACGCGAACGGCTCGACAAGCTCGACGACCTCCAGCGCAATCTCGGCCTGACGCTCGCCACCGCGACGCAGAGCGACTCGGCCGACATGACGAACTGGAAGAGCAACATGATCAGGCTCGGCGAGCAGCCCATCGGCCGGGACGGCGGCGGCCCCATGGGCTTCCAGGTCATGAGCAACCTGATGCGGACCGGCGACTACGACGACCAGTTCCTCAAGAGCTACGGCACCAAGCTCATGGAGACGGAACGCAAGCTCACGGGCAACGGCGAGCACGACAACCTGGCGTGGCAGCACATGGGCATGGACACGTGGCTCAACCGGATCGGTGACGACAGCGGCGACGACCCGCTGGCCGGATACCTCAAGGGCCTGTCCAACAGCCCGGACGCGGCGACCGACTTCTTCAACGAGGGGTACGTCTCCAAGGACGACTCCCCCTTCGAGCGCGACACGGACGGCAACGGCAAGAACGGGAAGGTCCCGCTCTCCAACTTCCAGTACCTGTTCGAGGAGCGGGAGTGGCCCCAGGAGAGCAACCTCAAGGGCGACGACGACAACACCGGCCGCAACAACCTCGCCCTCGCCCTGGAGGCCGCCACGACGGGGCACCCGGCGGGCGAGCTGCCGACGGCGGACACCCCGGCCCACAACGACGAGCAGACCAAGCTCTTCGAGTCCATCGTGTCCTCCGTCGCTGACGACAACGAACGGCTCACGAAGCACAGTTACATGTCCGACAGCATCGGACAGATCACCTCGGAGTACCTGCCGGACATCAACCGGGCCATGACCGACGACCAGGACGAGGACACGAACCGCCTGTTCCCCGTCGCCGGGAGCTCCGCCACGCTCAACCACCGTGACGTGAACGCCCTGCTGGTGACCGTCGGGCAGAACCCCGAGGGTTACGCGGCGGTGGAGGTGGCCAACAAGGCGTACATGGCGAACCTCATGGACTACCACATGAACCCGGACCTGCCGGCCGACGCGCGCTACTCGAACGACACCCAGTTCGCCATCGAGCAGATCGCCCACGGTTCCGGCGAGGTGTCCGGGACGCTGGCCATCGGCCGCCAGGAGGCCGTCGCCGGGCCGGCCGAGGAAGCCGACAAGAAGTTCGACCAGTCCGTGGGGCAGTGGAAGAACGCCGTCTCCGGAGGCATCGGCACGGGGATCGGCGTCGGTACGTCGTTCATCGCCAGCCCGGTCGGCGGCGCGGTGGCCGGAGGCGTGGCGGGGACGGCCAGCAGCATGGTCCTCGAAGCCCTCTTCCAGGACGCCGAAGGGCATGCCAAGGACGACGCGGGCTCCGTCATGGGCGAGAAGTGGGAGAGCGGCCTCGACCAGAACGCGGGGTACACCGAGACGGCCGTGGAGAACGCGGCGAAGGCGCACAAGCGTGACGACCTGTTGGACGACAGCATCGACGAGAAGGCGCGCGCGGCCGCCCAGGAAGGGTTCCGGGCCGCGGGTACGAACACCGACTTCATGTCCCCGCACCTGAAGACGGACATCTGATCCGACTGTCCGGGAACGGCGCCCGCCGCGTCGTCCCGTCCCGACCTCGAAAGGCTTCTCGCGTTGTCTGTCCGTGGATCTCTCCGGCGTCACCGGTTCATCGGCACACTCGTCTCCCTGTCGGCCACCGTCGCCCTCGCCTCCGCCCTGTCGGCGTGCGCCGGCGACGACGCGCCCGAGAAGGCGTACACCGTGCCCACCTCACTGTGCGGGATCACCGTGGACCCCGCGCTGGTGAAGGCCGCGCTGCCCGGCGGTGACTCGCTCTCCTCGGCCGCCGAGAAGCCGAACGGGGGAACGATCCGCTGCAATCTGTCCGTGGACGGCAAGGCGGCCCTGAGCCTCGTCCAGGCCTGGTGGGGAGAGGGGCAGAGCACGGCGGCGGTCTCGCAGGGATACGCTGACACGGACGACGGGACGTTGTCGGAGGACGAGCGCTTCGTCCACACCGGGAAAGCCGGCGTCGGCAAGACCGTTTCTTCGTGCACGTCGTCGGACCATCCGGAGCAGGACCTCTACACGGTGGTCCAGGTCCGCGACTCGGGCGTCGACGACCGGGCCGCCATCGAGAAGCTGCTCATCGACTACACCGAGGCGGTGGAGGGGTCGGCGGCCTGCGGGTGACCTGGCCGGGCGGTGAGGAGCGCTCTTCACCCGTGCCGACGGGGCGTGTTCGGCACTGACAACGTCACCCGCGCCGTCCGGTGGTGCGGGCCTTGAGGTGGGCCCGCTCCCCCTGGGCGCCGAACAGGACGAGGAGTTCCACCGTCCGTTCGTCGTCAGGGCCGAGCCGGTGCGGCACGTGGGTGTCGAACTCGGCGGCCTCCCCGGGCTGGAGGATCACGGTTCTGTCGCCCAGGAGCAGGCGCAGCCGGCCGGCGAGGACGTAGACCCACTCGAAACCCTCATGGGTCTTCGGCTGCGGTTCGGTGCCGGGCCAGGGCGGGATGAGGAGCTTGTGGGCCTGGACGCCGCCGGGCCTGCTGAGCGGCACGAAGGTCATGCCGTTGCTGGTGACGGGCCTGAGGTGGATGCGGGGATCACCGGTACGGGGTGCGCCGACCAGTTCGTCCAGCGGAACCCCGTAGACCTCGGCAAGAGGGAGGAGCATCTCCAGGGTCGGTTTACGGTTCCCGCCCTCGAGGCGCGAGAGCGTGCTCTCGTTGATCCCGGTCCGTCCGGCGAGGGCGGCCAGCGTCAGCCCGTGGCGCTGTCGCAGCTCCCGCAGGCGCGGCCCGACCGCGGCCAGTCTGTCCTTGCCAGGGGTACCCATGCCCACCAGCATGCCGAAACGGCATGGATCCTTGCAACCATGGCAGGAGGGTCGCAGGGTCGGGTCCGGCGGCCGCAGAGACGCACAGGGGCCGCCACCACCCGACCACCCCGCACCCGAGAGGCCCACACGTGACCAGTGCCAACGACTCCGCGTCCTTCTGGGAGAACCACTACGCCGGCATGGACGCCCGGTGGGGCATCGAGCCCAACACCGTCCTGACCGGCCTCGTCACCGACCTGGCCCCCACCCCTGGAACAGCCCTGGACCTCGGCTGCGGACACGGCGGCGACGCCCTCTGGCTCGCCTCTCGGGGCTGGGACGTCACCGCCGTCGACGTGTCACGGACCGCGCTCGACCGCGTGGCCTCGGGCGCCGCCGTCAACGGTGTCGCCGACCGGATCCACACGCTGCGCCACGACCTGGCCGAAACCTTCCCCGACGGCACCTACGACCTGGTGACCGCCACCTACTTCCACACCCCGATCGCGCTGTCCCGTGCACAGGTCCTGCGCCGGGCCGCCCGGGCCGTGTCCTCCGGCGGACTGCTGATCGTGATCGAGCACGCCTCCGTGGCCCCCTGGTCCTGGCAGGCCGGCCAGGACGTCCGGTTCCCCACCCCCGACGAGGTCATCGCCTCGCTCCAGCTGACCGACGCCTGGCGCGTCGAACGGAGCGACGCCCCCCAGCGCATCGCCACCGGCCCCCAGGGCCGGACCGCGACCGTCACCGACAACATCGTCGCCGTCCGGCGCACCCGCTGACAGACGCCACCGCAGCCACCGTGTGAAAGCCTCCGGACCGGCTGGACCCGGCCTCACCCTCTGCTCTGACCAGGCAAAACAGATGCGGGAGGTGAGGTTGCGGGGATGTGGGGAAGAAGGTGCGGCAGCCGATGGGAGGTTGCTGTGGTGGGTAGAGATCTGGAACTGGGCGAACTGCTGGCAGCTGCTGAGGCCGCGCCGCCCGGTGAGTCCGTCGAGGTCGTGGCGCACGACCTGCAGAAGCGGTTCGGCGCGGAGTGCGTGTCCTTCCTGTTCGTCGACCTCATCGGCGAACGGCTGGTCCGGCTGACCGCGGCCGACGGCTCGGCCCCTGGCCCCGACGAGCCGATCGAGTTGCGGGGGAGCGTCTACGACCATGTCCTGCGGAGCCAACGCCAGCACGTGGAGACGGACGGGCAGGGAAGCCTGCGCGTCATCACTCCGGTCACCAACCGGGGCGACCGCATCGGCGTCCTGGAGGTGACCCTGCAGGCCGGCGGTGACACCGTGCTCCGACAGGTGCGCGACGCGGCCCACGCGCTGGCCTACATCATCGTCACGGACCGCCGTTTCACCGATCTGTACCACCTGGGCCGACGCACCACCCGGACCAGCCTGGCCGCGGAGATCCAGCACCAGCTGCTTCCCTCGGCACCCTGCTGCGAGGCCACCGAGTTCACCCTGGCGGCGGGGCTGGTCCCGGCCGACGACATCGGCGGCGACACCTACGACTACACCCTCGACCGCGACACCCTGCACCTGTCCATCACCGACGCCATGGGCCACGACACCGACTCCGCCCTGCTGGCCACCTTGCTCGTCGGAGCGCTGAGACAGTCGCGCCGCAGCGGCTGCGACGCCCTCGCCCAAGCCCATCACGCCCACCGGTCACTGCTCAGCCACAACCGTGGCCTGGCCACCGGGCAACTGCTGTGCGTCGACCTCGACACCGGCCTGTGCGAACTGGTCAACGCCGGCCACCCCCGGCCCCTGCGCCTGCGCGACGGCACCGTCGAGGAGATCGAACTCGCCGTCAGCCTGCCCTTCGGCGTCGCGGCCCCCAGCACATATCACCTGCAGGAGCTCCAACTGCTGCCCGGGGACCGCCTGGTCCTGCTCACCGACGGCATGCAGGATCGCTGTGCGGCCGCGGTGGATCTGCCCTCGGTCATTCACAGCACCGGGGCGCTGCACCCGCGAGAAGCCGTCCGCAGCCTGACCGGGGCGGTGCTCGACGCCTGCGGCGGCAGCCTCAAGGACGACGCCACGGTCCTGATACTGGACTGGCACGGCGATCCCCGCCGAGCGACCCCCACCAGACCGGCCCCGCCCCGCTGACGCCCGCCCCGCCCGGCCATGATCGGCTTTCGGGGATCAGCTCGGTGAACAACCATGGGAGACACGCCACAACTGTCCGGAGGCGTCACATGATGGCTGTGCCGCGGCTGAGGGCGAACCCGCCGCCGGAGAGAGCTGTTCTTCGTGCTCCAGCAGGTGATTCCGGCCTGCCGACAGACGTGGCCGGTTTGACCGGATGCCGCCTCCGCTTTACCTTTGGACCTGAATGGAGGCAGCATCCGTTTGGTGCTGCAGCAGGACCACCGGAGGCAGGAAGGCGCATGAGCGTGAGTGAGCAGCCAGGGCGCAAGCCCCGCGCGGATGTCCAGCGCAACCGCGCGGCGCTTCTCGAGACCGCGCAGCGTCACTTCCTGCAGTACGGGGTCGGCACCTCGCTCGAGGCGGTGGCCAAGGAAGCGGGCGTGGGGCCAGGCACTCTGTACCGGCACTTCCCCACCCGGGAGGCGCTGCTCGCGGCTGTCCTGCAGACACGCTCCGAGGAGCTGGTGGCTCGCCAGGCGGACATCGAGCGCCTCGGTGACGCCGCCGAGGCGCTGGAGCAGTGGCTGCGGGCGATGGAGGAGTACTTCAGCGCCTTCAGCGGGCTGCCGGACCCGCTCATGGCCGCGGCCAGGGCCCAGAAGCCGGACAATCCGCTCACGATCCCGTGCGACATCCTCATCACCGCCACCGATCAGTACGTGGAAGCGGCGCAGAGCGCGGGGCACGTACGCGCGTCGGTACGGGGGAACGACCTGTTCCTCGCGGCCTGTTCCGTCGCCTGGATCAAGGGCACCGGCATGGAGGAGGAGTCGCTCGACCGCCTCCGCGCTCTCATCGCGAGCGGCTACCGCGAGCGGGACGTCCAGGCGTAAACCGCCAAGCACCCGCCCCGCACCCCTCAAGCGGCTACCCCGGTCATTACGTGTGCGCTACCTCCAGGCACAGCACAACCCCTTGAAGGACACATCATGAAAATCACCGTTATCGGCGCTGGTGCCATCGGTGGGAACCTAGCCGCCAAGCTCGCTGCGGCCGGCCACGACGTCCAGGTGCCCAACGCCCGCGGCCCCGAGGCCGTTCGGGCGGAGGTGCTGGAGTCCGGGGCACGCGCGGCGGACCTCGCCGACGCCGTCCAGGGCCGCGATGTCATCGTCCTGTCGATCCCGTTCGGGGTCGCGGACCAGCTGGCGGAACTGTTCGCGTCGGTGCCCGAGGAGACGGTGGTCATCGACACCTCGAACTACTACCCCGGCATGCTCGGCGAGCCGATCAAGGCGGTGGACGACGGCCAGGTGGAGAGCGTGTACACCGCCGAGCTGCTCGGCCGCCCCGTGGTCAAGGCGTGGAACGCCGCCCTGGCCGAGACCCAGCGGGCCAAGGGTGTGCCGGCCGGAACGCCCGGCCGCCTCGCCATCCCCGTCGCAGGCGACTCCGAGGAGGCGCGGCGTGTGGCTATGCGGCTCGTGGACGACACCGGCTTCGACCCTTACGACGCCGGCACCCTGGCCGACTCCTGGCGCCAGCAGCCCAACAGCCCCGCCTACTGCACCGAACTGACCCTCGACGAGCTGCCGGCGGCCCTGGCCGCGGCCGACCGCGTCAAGGACGTGGCCGTCCGCGACAGCCTCCCGGAACGCTTCGCCACCCTCCCGGCCGCCCCCACCGTCGACGACGTCGTCGAGATGAACCGCGCCGCCCACCGCTGAGTCACCCCACGCCGCTCTCGTGCACGCGACGGCACGAGGGCGGCAGCCCAGGGGCCCAGGCAACACACACAACGACACTGGGTCCTGACGCGAGCTCAAGCTGTCACTACGGGTGGCGATGTCACTGGCACGCCCCGCATCGTCACGGCGCGCATGCCCCTGGGCCACGCGTGGGCTCGGCGTGCGCGCGGATCACCGAGTTACCCACCGGATGCCCGGGCCGCTCGGTCGGCGAAGCCGATTGCCGCACAGGTGTCACCGCGGTGCCGGGCGACGAACACCTTGCGGACAAGGGCATACGCGGCCACCGTTCAACCGAGAGATTGGGGCCGAGAGCTTCCGCGGCGACGAGCGACGAAGCCGCGGCGTCCGGTGACATCGTCGTGATCACGGTGCCGGTCAAGGCGTTCCCCAGCTTGCCCGCCGCGCCACTGGCCGGGAAGGCGGTCATCGACACGTGCAACTACGTCGCCGGTGCGGAGTCCCTGGCGATCGACAGGCAGGAACGCTCGCCCACCCCAGGCGGCGGTGGCCGAATCCGTCGAGTCCATCGGGTACAGCGTGGTGGACGCGGGGTCGCTGGCCGACATTTGGCGGCAGGCGACGGACACGCCGGTGTGGGGGATCCCGTACGGACCGACCTCTGACGAGAAGGGCCGGCAGGTCGGCGGACGCCATCCGCGCGGCGCCGGCCGCCGCGACGCGGTAACCGCAAGCGCCCGTTCCGTGCGCTCGGTGGCGTCCTCGATGACCAGGCGCCTGGTGGGGGGCCGGCCAGTTGCGCGGCGGACCGCTCGGTCCTCTCGGGCGGACAGGACGTCCGCCCGAGAGGAGCGAACCCAAGTTGCGCCGGTGGCGCCCTGCTCGGTGTCGATCACCTCCCCCCACAGGGAGCGTCGTCCTGCCGGGACAGTGGGTCAGCCCGAGATCCGGCGTGGTCCGGGGGCTGTGTCGGGACGGGGTTCTTCGGCGATCCACCGGGCGAGAGAGGCCAGTGTGGCTTCGGCACTGTCCGCCATACGGTGGCGCAGCGCGTCGAGGTCGCCGCGGGTGGTGCCCAGCACCGGGTCGAGGCGGAGGAGTTGCCAGGATTGCTGGACGAGGGTTCCGCGCCCATGGGGTCGGAAGGTCCAGCCCCATCGCACGATGCCGTTCGCGACGCCGCCGACGACGAAGGTGAAGGCGGTGCCGGGGTCGGCCCGCTCGATCTGGGAGCGAGTGGTCCAGTCCCTGCCGTCCCTGTGGTTACGGCCGCTGAACCAGGCGCCGGCTCGGGGCCCCGCGCCCTGGTCGAAGGCGACATCGGTGGCGTCGGGGCTCCATCGGGGAATCGCGGACACGTCACTGACGAGGTCGTAGACCCGGGTGGGGGTGGCGTCGACCCATGCGCGTCTGGTGAAGGCGAAATCCGCCGCGTTCAGGGCATCGAAACGGTCATGTGCGCGGATCGCGGTGCTCAAAGGATGCTCCTGAATGGGTGAGTGGGTGCGGTCAGGCCCACCTCATCGCAGCTCGGGCCACGGAGCCAGACCCGGTGCCGCCTATCCACGGCGGGGGGATGTTGCGTGCTTCGGGCCGCCCCATGCTCGGAGCCATGAGCGGGAAGTCCTGCCCGTCACTCCTGACCGCCCCGTCGTCGTCCTCGTCCAGCTCCGGCGAGTCAGGATCGCGCAACGGGCCGCCCCCGGCTCAGGGTGACTGCGGGGCGACGTGGCGCAGGCCGTCGAAGAGGAGGCCGGTGATCTGCCGGGCCTCGACCACCCAGCCCTCCGTGGCGCGCATTCCGCAGACGCCGCCCAGGGCGCGCAACAGGGTGGCGCCGGTGACGTCGCCGCGGACGGCGCCGGCCGCGCTGCCGGCTTCGAGCAGCAGGGAGAGGGCGTTGGCCATACGAGTGCGTGCGTCGTCGAAGACCGGTGAGTCCGTCGCCATGATGCCCTCCAGAACACTCGACATCCCCTTGCCCACCGCCGCGTGATCCACCAGCAGCAGCAGGAAACGCCGCAGCGCCTCCTCCGGGGGGTGCTGGTCCAGCAGGTCGCCGGGCGTGGCGCACAGGTCGTCGACCTCTTTGCGGTAGACCTCCTCGATCAGCGCTTCGCGGGTTTCGAAGTGGCGGTAGAGCGTTCCGACGGCGACGCCGGCGCTGCGGGCGATGTCCTCCACGTGCGCGTCGGCGTCACCACCGAGGAACGCCTGGCGGGCCGCGGACAGCAGTGCCTCGCGGTTGCGTCGCGCGTCGGCACGCAGCGGGCGTGATGCCGGCAAGAGAACCTCCATAAAGTGAGTCCGGTTCCGTTTACGTGTAGCGTATCCGGAGTCAGGTTCATCTTACGGAGGAGAGATGCCCATGCCCATCACGGACTACAGCCTCGACGGCCTTCGGGTACTGGTCACCGGAGGCAGCCGGGGCCTGGGCGCGGCGACCGTGCGCCGCTTCGTCGCCGCGGGCGCGACCGTGCTGACCGCCTCCCGCAGCCGGCCGGAGGAGGACCGCGGTGCCACGTTCCTCGCGGCGGACCTCTCCACGCAGCAGGGCGTGGCCGAACTCGGCCGCCGCGTCGTCGAGCAGGTGGGCGGCGTGGACGTGCTCGTGAACAACGCGGGCGCAGCGAGCGCCCCGGCGCCGACCCTGAGCCGGTCGGACGAATCCTGGCAGGCGGACCTGGAGACGAACCTCCTCAGCGCCGTGCGCCTGGACCGGGCCCTGGTGCCGGGAATGGTCGAGCGGGGCTCCGGCGTCGTCGTGCACGTCTCCTCGATCGCCAGCCAACTGCCTCAACGCACCGAGGCGTCCTACGCCGCCGCCAAGGCCGCGCTCAACACCTACAGCCGCGAACTGGCCACCGAGGTCGGCGAGAACGGGGTGCGCGTGGTCTGCGTCCTGCCCGGCTTCGTCGTCACCGACGGTGCCACCGCCCATCTGAAACACATGGCAGAGAAGCAGGGCATCACCACCGAAGAGGTCACACAGCAGATCGTGGACCACCTGAAGGTCCCCATGGGCCGTCCCGGAGATCCCGAGGACGTCGCCGAGATGATCGTCTTCCTCGCCTCCGGCCGCGCGAAGTGGCTCACCGGAGCGCAGTTCCGCGTCGACGGCGGCATCATCCCGACCGTCTGAACAACCACCGACAGCACGAACAGGACGCCCCCATGCCCATCACCCTGGCCTCCGTGATCATTGACGCCGCCGACATCGAGAAGGAAAGCTCCTTCTGGCACCGCCTGCTCGGCGGCTCCCTCACCCTTTCGCCGAGCCACCACTTCGTTCAGGCCCCAGGCCTCCCGGTGATCGTCGTCCAGTCGGCCCCCGGACACACCGCCCCGAACTGGCCGGACGGCTCCTCCCAGCAGATGCACCTCGACTTCCGCGTCGACGACCTCGCGACCGCCGACCGCACGGCCATCGAAGCCGGCGCCACCCGACTGCGGCCCACCGACGAGGCCACCCCGGAAACCCGCACCGGTAGCCGCGTCTACGCCAGCCCGGCCGGACACCCCTTCTGCCTGCGCTCGACCTGAGCCGGTCGCCGCCCACCGGAGCCGCGCCTGTCGTCAAAGTCCGAGAACGGAGTCAGGCGCGCTGTTCACGCCTCCAAGGGAGACGCGTCCCACCTGTGAAACCGCACAGAGACGGACATTCATAGCCTGCTGAGTCCTCTTTCATCCGCCTCGATCCCCGGCCGCGGAGGTTCGGTGCGGTACGCACCGCACCGAACCTCTACGGGGCACCCCCCGCGCCGCGCCAGTACCGATCGACCACGCGCTCCCCGCGACCGGGGTTGTGTGAGAGATGTTGACTTCACGGGGCCGGAAGGCAGCGGGCGCGGGCGGCACGAGACGTACAAGATCGGCGCCGTCAGGGCCCACGTCCCCCGGCATTCCGAGATCGCGCCAGGGCACCACGCCGCCTCGTGTGCGTTCACGCCGAAGTCCGTAGCTCAGATCGTCGGGCTCTACCGACAAGGTGACCGCCCGGTCGGACAGGTCGTCAGAAGCTTCGACCTGACCGAGACTGCGGTGTGGGACCGGGCCGTGTCCGCCCCGAGCCCACGGGAGCGACCAGGAACTTGAACGTCTCGTGGTCCAGGTGGCGGCGCGGGAGCGTTCACAACCCTCTCACGGACACGGAACTGGAAAAGGCCCAGGTCACAGCCACGTAAGGCTTGCCGCGCCTACCCCAAGCGCCACGTTCGCTGCACCGACCGAGAGGCACATGAGGCCGCATCCGGGCCGTTCGATCACGCCCCTCAACCGCACTGAGCGGAAGTCTCGCTTCCGGCCGGCAGGCCGACCAGAGAATCTGAGACATCGGCCGGCCGAACGTCCGGCACAACCATCAGTAACGGTTCGTCGAACACCACCGAAGACTGCCGCAGGCGCGGGTCGAGGAGCGCACCGCCCAACTGTGCCCGCTTCGAACGCCGCCAACTCCGCACAGGGCGAAGTCCGTTACCACCATGCCCGTGAGTGATCATTCCCGAGTTCGCGACGATCACGCTCATGGAGCGGGTCGGCCGCGAAAACGGCGAGGTCACCACACCAACTGAGCCGCCCGACGGGCTCTGCCGCACCCCAATGCCACCGAAGGCTGAACCGCATGGCCGTCCGGAGGCGGATTGCGATCAGCCGCACAGGGATCCTATCTGTACGTTATCGTGTACGTCATGAAGACGATGAGTGTCACCGAGCTACGCGCGGGCCTCGCCGACGCCCTCGACGCGGTGGAGAACGACGCCGAGGAGCTGGTCATCACCCGGACTGGCCATGAGCCGATGGTCGTCGTCTCGCTCGCCGAGTACGAGGCACTGAAAGAGACGGATTACCTGCTGCGGTCGCCCGCGATGGCCGAGCGCCTGCGCAGGTCCATCGAGCAGGACCGGGCCGGCCAGGGTGCACTTCGCGAGCTGGTGGATCCCGATGACGAGGCCGGGCGGGGCGCCGCGTGAAGGTGCTGTTCGTCGACGACGGCTGGAACGATTACCTGTGGTGGCAGGGGAACGACCGCAAAATACTGAAGCGCATCAACCAGCTGATCGCCGACATCGACCGGGGCGGCCACGAAGGAATCGGCAAGCCCGAACCGCTGCGGAACGACCTCTCCGGCTACTGGTCGCGGCGCATCAACTCCGAACACCGACTGGTGTACCGCATCGATGAGAACACCATCATCCACGTGGTGGCGTGCCGCTTCCACTACGAACGGTGAACCAGGCGCATACCCATGGGCCATCCATGGTCGCTTGACCTACGTGTCCGTTCGCACCATTGACTGTTTGCTATAGCGAGATCCATTCTTGGGGCATGAGCACTGACGCCCTGGGGCCGATGGAGACCATGTCGCTGGCCGATCAGGCATACCGGCGACTGCGGGCGGCCGTCCGCGAGGGCATCCTGCGGCCGGGCGAGAAGATCACCGAACGTGATCTTGCCGCCCGGCTCGGAGTGAGCCCCACTCCGATCCGCGAGGCGCTGCGGCAGTTGGTGCACGAAGGGGTCGTCGAGCGCGTCGGCCCGCGGGCCCTGCGGATTGCCGATCACTCCTCGGCGGCCCGTGCCGAGATCGTCGAGGCTGAGGTCCGCCTGTCCGCGCTCATGGCACGTCTCGCTGCCCGCAATGCCTCCGCCGAGCAGCTGACCGGCCTGGTCTCCCTGCTCACCCAGGCTGATCAGATCGTCGCCGGCATCGAGCAAACCGTTACCGAACAGGGTCCGGAAGCCGACGTGTCCGACCAGGTCGTGGCTGTCTTTCACATGCTGCGCCTCTTCCACCACCAGGTCGAGGCCTGCGTCGGCAACCCCGTCCTGGAAGGCCTGCTGAACCAAGCCCGCGCCTTCAGCGACGAAGAACGGCTCGACCTCACCATGGAGCTCGCACCCGCGCGCGCCGAAGCATTCCGCGCCCGCTACCACGAGCACCGCGAGCTTTTGGACGCACTCCTCGAAAGGGACGAGGAGCACGCCGAGGAACTCGCCGCGCGTCACCATCGCGCCGCGCTCGACCAGCTCTCCGGCAGCTGACCCTCCCCCTCAAACCGCCTGCTCCGCCCACCGGCGTTGATGCGCCCCCGGCGAACAGGCTCCCTTTTGCTATAGCATGTGGCATAGGAGCCGTCATGACGATGCCCGATTCACCACCCGCCCCTGGGGCAGCCACCATCCCGTCGCCGTCAGGCGTGGGTGAGCGCATGAACCGCAGTGCGGTGCTGTGGGTGACCCTCGCGGTGTTCGCCCAGGAAGCGGTCTGGAACTTCTACGACGCCCAGGTCCCCGAACAGCTGCGGCACTACTTCGCCTCCGCAGGCGTGATCGGTCTGATCATGGGCCTGGACCACTCCTGGGGCATCTTCACCCAGCCGTTCGTCGGGTTCTTCTCCGACAAGCTCGTGCGCCGCCGCGCGGGCCGGTGGCCGATTGTCCTGGTAGGGGCCGCAGCCGCGAGCGTGCCGTTCGTCCTGATCCCCTGGGCGGACAACCTGCCCCTGCTGATGATCTGCGTGGTGGGATTCGCGGCCATCGCCAACGCCTTCAAGGGCGTCACAGAGACCCTCGTCTCCGACTACGTCGTCCGGTCCCAGCGCAGCAAGGCCCAGGGGTTCATCAAGGCCGGTGCTGCGCTGACCATCATCGTCTCCTCCCTCATCAGTCTTCTGGTCGTCGACCGCTCCCTGCACCTCGCGTTCGCGATCCCTCCGCTGCTGATGCTGGTCATGCTCGGTCTGTCCTGGACCTTCCTCGGGCGCCGCCACACCGATTCGGTGCTCCCCGAGGACAAGACGGAGACGGTCCGCGACTTCGCCTCGCCGTGGGCGGTGATGAAGGACGCGCTGCGCACGCCGACCAGCCCCACGTTCCTGCTGATGATCGGCATCTTCTGTTTCGCCGGCATGTGGTCAGCACTCCGCTCGCTGATGACCCCCTACGGCACCCAGGTCCTCGATCTGACCCGTGGCGAGGCCGGCGGCCTGGCCCTGCCGGGCGCCGTCGCCTTTCTCGTCTGCGTCCTGCCGATCGCCTACCTGTCCAACAAGCTCGGCCAACTGCGCTCAATGCGTTACGGCGTCGGTCTGTTCATCGTCGGCCTTCTGATCGGCTTCGCCTGGCCCACCGTGCCCGGCACCATCGCCTCGATGATCATCTCGTCACTCGGCTACGCATCATTTGCCGTCAACGCGCTCGTCGCCCTGTGGAACCTCGCCCCCACCCAGAAAGTGCTGGGCACCTACACCGCCCTCTACACCATCGCTTCGCAGTCGGGCATGGCACTGGGCCCCGGTCTCCTCGGCACGACGATCGACCTCACCGCCTGGCGCTACATGTTCCTCAACGCCACCGTCTTCGCCGTGATCACTCTTCTCGTCTTCACTCGCCTCGCCCGCCGAGGTCCCGACCGGCCCGCAACCTGACGACGCCCACAGACCTCTGCCTCCGTACGCGCAATCCCGAAAGGCACCACCTCATGGAACTCCGCATCCTGGCCCCCACCGGCGCACTCGGCGCCGGGTTCGACGCATCCGCCTTCGCGACCGGCGTCGCCGCCCGCCCGGACGTGATCGCCTGCGACGCCGGCTCCACCGACTCCGGCCCCGCCGCCCTGGGCTCCGGCACCCCCAAACTGTCCGCCCAGGCCGTCACACGCGACCTGCGGCTCCTGCTGCGCGCCCGCGACCAGCTCGGCGTGCCACTGATCATCGGCTCCTGCGGAACCTCCGGACGCGACGTCGGCGTCGACCGGGTCGCCGACATCGCCCGCGCCATAGCCACAGAGGAGAACCTGCACTTCAAACTCGGCCTGATCTACTCCGACCAGCCCACCGAACGGCTGGAGGAACTCTACGACGCCGGCCGCATCACCCCCCTCGCCAACGCACCCGAGATCGACCGTGAACTCTTCGGGCGCAGCCACACCGTCGCCATGATGGGCGTCGAACCCATTCAGGAAGCCCTCCAGGACGGCTGCGACGTCATCCTCGCCGGCCGCGCCAGCGACACCGCCCTGTTCGCCGCCCTCCCGCACCTCAAGGGCACCGACCCCGGCCTCACCTGGCACATGGCCAAGACCATCGAGTGCGGCGCCGCCTGCGCCATCCCCCCGTCCGCGAACGGCCTGCTCGTCACACTGCGCGAGGACCACTTCGACGTCACCACCCTCGCCGACGGCAGCCGCCTCACCCCACGGTCGGTAGCCGCGCACACCCTGTACGAGAACGCCGACCCCTTCCACATCGCCGAACCCTCCGGAGTCCTGGACACCACCGACGCCACCTACGAGGCCGTCGACGACAGAACCGTCCGAGTCCGCGGAGCCCGCTACGTACCCGCCGACGGCTACACCAACAAGCTGGAAGGCGCCGAGCTCATCGGCTACCAGACCGTCATCATCGGCGGAGTCCGCGACCGGATCGTCATCCAGACCCTTCCCGAACTCCTGCCCATGGCCAAGCACTACTTCGACGCCAAAATCGCCGACATCTTCCGCGGCACCGTCGACCCCGCCGACGTCGACATCGACTACCGCCTCTATGGCACCGGCGCCGTTCTCGCGGGCAACGAGCCCGACCCGCTGGATCCGCGGGAACTCGGAGTGCTCATCACCGTCACCGCCCCGGACCAGGCCACCGCCCACGCCGTCGCCACCTTCGTCGCCCACGCCAGCAGCCACCTGCCGATCCCCGAGTACGACGGCCTGGTCTCCACCCTCGCCTACCCCTACTCCCCGCCCGAAATGGACCGAGGACCGCTGTACCGCTTCACCCTCAACCACGTCGCCACCGGCGTCACCCCCACCGAACTGTTCCGCACCACCACCGAGGAGCTGTAACCCCATGACCACCCTGCTCGACTACTGCTCCCTCGTCCGCTCCAAAAACGCCGGGCCCTTCACCCTGACCTTCGACTTCATGTGCCACAACGAACAGACCTACGAAGCCCTGGTGGCCACCGAGTTCCTCAACAAGCAGCTCTTCGCCACCCTCTACAACACCGACCCCGACAACGTCCTCCTGGTCAACCACCCCCTCGCCCTCGCCGTGAAGGTGTCCCTGCCGCGTCCGGCGGTACAGGGCGAACTGCGCGACACCGACTGCTACGCCGGGCAGCAGTACGCACCCCTCATGGACATGGAAGTCGCCCCCTGACGACCTGCCTCCAGTACGGCAACGGTCGGGTGGGGCCACCCGCGCTGAGCCTGAACGAGAACGATCAGCGCCTGGTCGCACGAACGGCGGTGGTCGATCCGCAGCAAGCATCGTTCCAGAGCGTGCTCCTCATCGACGGCAGGACAGACCTCACCCCTCGCGAGCAACACCCTGCGTTAACTGCTGGTCCGCGTCCGCAACGCCCACGAAGCCCCTTGCGATGACGCGTCGGCCGCTGACGGCTGAGAACGTGCTCGTGCCCGGCCGCGTGGTCGGCACTCTGTACGCCATCCCCGCCGAGATGGCCTACGCCGTCTCGGCTCGCCGTCCCCCATACCGGGCGCAGAAGACCGATCGGAGGCGATCCGGCGATGCCTGAGCTGCTCCGCCGCGGGGCGACAGTGCGCTTGGGACGAGTGCCGCGAGTTCATACGTGGCCAGAGCTCGGCCCGGGCACGGACGGCCAGGGCAACACGGGTCCGTACCGAGCCGAGAACCATCAACAACCCGTACGCGCAGTTGGCCAGCCCGCTGCACCCGGCGGCGGAGGGGCCGACTCCTGCGTTCAGACTCTTTCCACCCGAATGGGATGGCCCTCCAGGAACTTGTCCATGTCGTCGACATCCGAGGTGAAGACAGTGACCTCGAAGCCGCGTTCCGCCGCCTTGACGGCTACGGCAGCCAAGACGGCATCAATGGCGTACTTGTGCCCGTGCAACCCAGCAGCCTTCATCATGCGGCGGGCCAGGGAGATCGCCTTGTCGTCGGTGTGCTCCACATCGATCCGGGACAACGCCCAGTCCCACAGCCCTTGGCGCGCACCCTGTTGAGGGTTCCACGCCTCCAGCGTGGTGAGCGCGCTGGTGACGACAGCGATGTCCAGGCGCGGCGCTGCCTTGATCAAGGCAGCCATCTGACGGTCACCCTGGACCGCCTTGGACAGCGCCTGGGAGTCGAGGACGAAGGCGCGCCGACGTGCTGATGAGCCACCAGCGCGCTTCGAACGGTTCACGCCGCGGCGCCGGGCGAGCGCTTCTCGTCATGCCAGTCATCGATGGCCGCGATGCGCTCCAGCGCTGCCCGCTCCTCCTCGGCCGTGACCGAGCCGTACTCGTCCTCCAGGCGGTCCCCCAGCTCGCGTAGCCGGTCCATCGCGTCCTGATGGGCCGCGGCTGCCGCGATGTAGGCGGACACCCCCCGGGCATCGACCCGCCCCTTGATCGATTCGACCAGCTCATCCGGCACCGTGATCGTGATCTTCCGAGTCGCCATACTCGAAGTATGCCATGCGACCCCGTCTGCACGGGGCACGTAAACACCAGTCGCGTGCACGCACTTTCGCGCCGGCCGGGAGGAGGAGTGCTCCCGCATCTTCATGGAATCGGCGGCCGTGGGACCGTCCCACAACGCTCCACGAAGGCTTGGCTGCAAAACCCCAGGTCAAAGCCGTTCAGAGTTCACTTTTGACGCGCGAGGCCCCACATTCTCCACAGCGCCGTGAGGCGAACGCCACACGCGAAACGCCCCCGGAAAACGCGTTTCCCCAGGTCAGAACGTTTCTGCCTGGGGACGCTGGTGGGGCGGGTGGGACTCGAACCCATTCAAGTGATGCCTCTGACCTGCAGCTTTACCAAAGCGACCGATTTACACCCCCGCTTCGCTCCAGTTGCGTCCTACTCGATCCCGCTCCATCGGAAGTGGTGCAGCGTTCGCTGCCCCACCGCTCCAGCGCCCCATGGGGTTCAGGTTTCCGATCTTTCCCATGCCCGACCCCCGCCGAAGCGGCAGTCGTGCAGTAAGCAGGACGCCGCCGGAAAGTGGGCTAGCGCGGCGGGAAGCCACAGCACTAACGGTCACGTTCTGCCACGCGCGGAGGCGGCCGAGATGCCGTGCCCGGGAGCGGGGTACCAGTCCCTCGTGTAGTTCCGCGCTCTCCTGGAGGGTCGTCCCGGGGCATGTGCCGTCGTCGCTGTCCGCCGCACCTGCTCGATCGTCACGTCGCCGAGCGCCCCTTGGCATAGGGACGTCTTGTGTCACCATCTGCCGCATCTCGAGGTGACCTCACCCCCAGTGCGCAACCATTGGTCACCTGCTGACCATAAACCGCCTGCGCGGCCCTCCCGATCGAGCCGTGCAGGACAGTCACACGTCAAGACAGTCGGCAGCGAGCTTTGGCCAGGCACCAACTGTCGCCTGAGCAATAGCATTCCGTATGTCTATCGGGAACGATCACACTGACGGGGGTGCCTCTATGTCGTTCGTCAATCCTGCGCTGTCGGTTTTGGGGGTTTCGGTCCCGTTCATGTGGCGAGGGTGACGGCGGGGGTTCGGGAC